>NZ_BBQF01000002.1:320000-640000 GCF_000813345.1 Sulfurospirillum arsenophilum NBRC 109478
GATCTCTTCCGCACTCGCATCTGCCGAGACGTCTAATGTCTCGTATAAACTCTTACTCATGAGTGTTAACCTTGTTTTTGGACTCTTTTTAATCCATTAATATTTATAGTGATTATAACATAAAAGTTTAGTCTAGGTCAATCAACTTATAACGTTGTTTTCTTAATATTTACTTTATGTTTACCACTCTCCTCTATAATTACATGTAAGAAACTATCAAGGAGCTTGAACATGAACAAGATTATTTTTATATCCATTATGGCATCTATTTCGCTTAGTGCAGCGACGATAGAGATCGCCCAAATGCCTAAAGATTCCCAGCGCATCGAAGCTACAGCCCCAAATGTTATTCTCTCCTATAATAATGCTATTAAAGATGCCAAAAAAAGTGTTGTCAACATTGCAACAACGAAAAAAAGTAAGCAAAATGACCAACTTAATGAACTTATGCAAAATCCGTTCTTTAAAGAATTTTTTGGCAATAAAATGCCTGAACTTAAACAACAAGAACGTAAATCTCACTCTCTAGGATCAGGAGTTATTATCTCTTCCAACGGATACATCGTCACTAACAATCACGTTGTTGAAGGTGCTGATGAGATCGTGGTTACCCTTCCAGATGATGAAAAAGAGTATAAAGCAAAGATTATCGGACAAGATTCTAAGACCGACCTAGCCGTCGTCAAAATCGAAGCAAAAGATTTACATGTAACCAAATTCGGCGATTCTTCAAACCTGCAAGAAGGCGATGTTGTCTTTGCCATCGGTAACCCCTTTGGTGTTGGGGAGACCATCACACACGGTATTATTTCCGCACTCAATAAAAACAATGTGGGGCTCAATCAGTATGAAAATTTCATCCAAACCGATGCTTCTATTAATCCAGGAAACTCTGGTGGTGCACTCGTTGATAGCCGTGGAGCACTGATTGGTATCAACAGTGCCATTCTCTCGAAAAGTGGAGGTAATAATGGCATAGGCTTTGCCATTCCCTCTAATATGGTGCAAAAAATCGCAACCTCACTTGTTGAGGCAGGTAAAATTGACCGAGGATTCATGGGTGTTTCTATCGCCGATCTTACGAATGATCTCAAAGAGCTTTATGAAAATAAACAAGGTGCGCTTATCTTAATGATTGAAAAGAATTCTCCAGCAGAAAAAGGGGGACTTCAAGTCTCAGATTTAATTCTTGAAATAGATGGCGTTAAAATCAAAAACGCAAACGAACTTAAAAATACCGTAGCAGCCATTGCACCAGATAAAACTATTGCCATTACGTATGAACGTGATAAAAAAGTAAAAACAACCAAAGTCAAACTGGCCAAAATGGCGGGGGATGAGGTGGTTGTAAGCGATGAAAAATCAACGGTAACACCTATTGAAGGACTTTCGCTTTTAGAAATTAACGATAAAACCAGAGCGCAATATCAAATTCCAAAAGAGATTGAAGGTGTGCTTATTTTAGACGTTACCGACAATTCTAAGGCAGAGAAAATGGGCTTTAAAGAAGGCGATGTTATCATTCAAGTGGAGCAAATACGCATTTCTTCCCTTAAAGATTTAAATAACGCACTTAAAGAGTACAAAAACAGTAAAAAACGCGTCATCATCAACCGTCAAAACTACCGCGCTATCCTTGTTATGCCCTAATCTTTAGGAGGCAAACGCCTCCTAAATAAGCTATAATATCCTTTACATGTAAGGAGTAGGATGTATGACAAATGTTTTGATGATCGAAGATGATTTAGAACTTGCCGAGATTTTGATGGAATATTTAGAACAATTTGATATTGCAATTACCATCGCCGATGATCCTTATCTGGGACTTTCAACGCTCGATACTCAAAAATTTGATCTTGTTATTTTAGACCTTACACTCCCAGGTCTTGATGGCCTTGAAGTCTGTAAAGAGATACGAAAACGCCATACTGTGCCTATTATCATCTCTTCTGCGCGTACCGACATTACAGACAAAGTGACTGCTTTGGAAAATGGCGCAGATGACTACCTTCCAAAGCCTTATAATCCAAGAGAACTCCAAGCGCGTATTATGAGCTTGCTTCGACGTCAAAAAGGCGTTGTTGCTACGGAGCAAAGCGTTCAAAAACCTAAAGACTTGATCTTAAATGAAGAACAAATGATCATTTTGCTCCACGGCAAAGAACTTCACTTAACTGCAGCAGAGTACGGCATACTTGGTTATTTGATGAAAAAAGAAGGTGGCGTGGTTTCCAGAGAAGAGCTTATTTATAACATCGAAGCCATCAGTGAAGAAACAACCAATAAAAGCATCGATGTTATCATCGGGCGGATTCGACAAAAATTGGGTGAAAATCCCAAAGAGCCTACCTATATTCACGCAGTCCGTGGAGTAGGATATAAGTTTTTACAATGACAAAATCCTCTATTTTTTACAGTATTACCTTTATTTTTTCCATCAGTATCGTCAGTATCTTTTTGGCACTCCTCTTTTTGTTGGAGTATGACAAACAAACCTACACCGATAAACTCAATACAAAATACTCTATCATCGCGCGTGCAACTCTTTTTCATCTCAACAATTTTATTACCAACGAGGAGCTCAAAAAGCAAGTCCAAGGGTATAAAATGCGTGAAATAAGCGACCCTGAAGCGAAAGAGAAGATTATTCAAAGCGCTCAAATTATCCAAAAAATTGCTGATCGTATCGGTACAAGTGCTATTTTACGTTATGACAATGACCACTACCTCCACATTGAGACCAAATACTCTTCCCTGTTGCTTAAAGATGAAGATTTTCAGCCCTATCGTTATGATCTTATCAAGGTCATTTTTGGTGTTGTTTTTGCCATTATTATTATTGCCTACATCCTTACCATTCGGAGGCTCAAACCTTTACGCAAACTCAAGCGCCAAATGGATCGTTTTGCGAAAGGTGATCTTGATATTAACTGTAAAACAGATGGTGAAGATGAAATATCCCAAGTGGCAAACTCTTTTCACAATGCCGTTGAGCAGATCAATAAGCTTAACCATTCCAGACAGCTTTTCTTACGCAATATTATGCACGAACTCAAAACACCTATCACAAAGGGACGCATTAGTGCTGAGATGCTTGAAAATGGCAAACAACGTGATCGGTTGATTGGTACATTTGAAAAGCTTGAACTTTTGATTAATGAGTTTGCTTCGATTGAGCAGATAACCTCAGGTGAAGGACTTAAAAATGTTAAGCCTTATCGCTTGGTGGATATGCTTGATGAGGCAATTGATCTTGCGATGATCTCAGCATCACAAATAGAGATTGATCTGGATGATGAAATTATTTTACATGTAGACTTTAGACTCTTTACGACCGCTATGAAAAATGTGATTGATAATGGCATCAAATACTCCATCGATCAAACGATTAAGATTGTGGCAACCAAAGAAAAAATTGCATTCATTAGCCAAGGAAAACCCCTCAAATACGATCTTGAACACTACTTAGAGCCTTTTGTTCAGGAAAAAAACTCTCACCAAAGTTTTGGCTTGGGACTTTACATCGTTTATCACATCGTTAAGGCACACCACATTAGCTTTACCTATGAACACAAAGAGGGATACAATTATTTTAATTTTGAGAAAATTGAAACGTTAGCATAGTTTTTAGAGTACAATTAAACTAAATATGTAAAGGAGTCACCATGTCGGGTATCGCTTTTTCAAAACTCAATCTCGCTCATCTCATCGATCATCATATTGCAATTTTAGAACGTTTTGGGATTAAAGATGAAGTTCCTTTTTCACTCATTTTCTTTTCATTGGATGATCGCACAGAGATGGATAACTTAGAGATGTTCCAACGTATTTTGAGGACAACTGATGCAATTTTTAGCTACAGTAACCACTATGTTGTGATGTTAACCGGTACAGATTGGAATGGTGCGACAGAGGTACTTTCAGGTATTCAAAGCTTTTTAGACCAAGAACCTTGTGACAATATTGTAACCTACCCAGAAGATGGAACTGATTCTACTCAGCTTATAAAAAGATTACATGATTTGGTTGAGAAGAACTGTGATATCGAAACAGATTTGTTAAAGTAGGCTTTTAAAAGCCTACTTTTTAACTCGCTTTTATTCGTTTCTTAGCGTATCTAAAACGTTGATTTGCGTTGCTTTGTATGCAGGATAGTACGAAGAGAGCGCCACGATAACACTCGTTCCTACCACAATTAAAACAAAATCAAGCATAGAAAGGTCAAGCGGCAAACGTGCTGTTCCATAAACATCAGCAGGAAGTGAGATAATGTCAAAAGAACCCAACACAAAAAGAGTTAAACCGCCTAAAAGAATACCAAAGAGCATTCCCCCTCCACCAATCACAAGACCAAGATAAAAGAATGTATTTTTAATCTCTTTCTTATAAGCTCCAAGCGAGAGTAACAAAGCAATCTCTTTGCGTCTGTTCATCACCGTCATTAAAAGTGAACTGATGATGTTTAAGGACGCTATCAAAATAATCAGCATTAAAACAATAAAAAGTGCACGTTTTTCAAGTGCAAGTGCTGCAAAAAAATTACCGTTCATCTGCCACCAACCAACGATACCTAAATCATCAGGAAGCACTTTACGGATCTTTTCGATATCACCAAAGGGGTCATCCGAATAAATATGAATTCCATCAAAATGCCCCTCCTCATACTGCATTACTTGTGCGAGAGAATCAAGTGTGGTATACATATAAGCTTTATCATACGCCATCAATCCTGAACGAAATGAGCCTTGATAGTTAAAACGTTTCATCTTGGGAATCAGACTCATACCACCAGGGTCATTTTTAGTAAAAATAAGTGTTGCTTTCTCATCGGGTGCAAAAAGATGCGTTTTTGCGATCTCACTACCCGTAATCAGATCGTACTTATCAAGCGTTTTACCTTTAATAGCTTCTGCAACAATAGCATTTATCTTCGCTTCTTGCTCAAAATTGACACCAAAAAGCATACCGCCTTCTAAACGGTTTCCTTTTTTAATAATGACTTGTGTTGAGATATAAGGGCTGAATTGAAGCTTGGGAAACTGCTCTTTGAGCGTATTGAGTTGCTCTTGATTCACAGGAGAAAAACTACGTGAATAAATAGAAAGTGGGTAATTCATCGTAAAGAGTTTTTTTTCAAACTCTTTATCAAACCCATTCATAATCGCCATAGCAACCATTAAGACTGTCAAACCAATGGCAACACCAAAAAATGCTAGAAGTGAAATAACCGTAATAAAGGGCTGAGACTTGTCAAAACGTAAATACTTTTTGACAAGATAGAGACTAAGATTGTTCTGCACCCTACACCCTTACGCTAAAAGCCCTTTTTTAGGACCACTCTTGCCACAACACTGTTTGTACTTTTTACCACTTCCACATGGGCATAACTCATTACGTGCTGTTTTTTTATTTTTTTCATCATCTTCTTCATCACCATAAGGATTTTCATGTTGAAGCGTCGCATTGGCATTCGCTTCTTCCATTCTGCGAATCATCGCTTCCATGGCACGTTTTTCGTCTTCTTCTTTATTATCACGAAGTTGAACAACATGAAGCGTTTTAAAACTCTCAAATTTAATCTGTTCTACGAGTTCAATAAAGAGATTGTAACTCTCTTTTTTATACTCAGTTAGTGGGTCTTTTTGGTTGTAGCCACGAAGTCCAATACCTGTTTTTAAAATATCCATTTGATACAAATGCGCTCTCCAAGCATTATCAAGGACTTGAAGATATAAAATTCGCTCAATCTCTTTACGCTGTGTTTCATCAACCACAGACATCTTTGCATCAAAATTTTTAGTAAGTTCTTCAAGAATCAAAGCATGTAGTTCCGAAAATGACAAGCCTTGTAACGACTCAGCTTCAAAGGTTTCATTAAGATCATCTTGAAGGACAGAAATAAGGCGTTCTACATTATATTCTGTTTGTGAAATACCTTCATAAATTTCCGCTTTGTAAAGCATATTGGTAACAAAATCAGCACGAATCTCTTTAATTCTTGTCTCAATATCAAATGATGGATTGAGAAGATCATTTCTAAAATTATAGATAGCTTTACGTTGTTTATTGGCAACATCATCATACTCTAAAAGGTGTTTACGAGATTCGAAGTGAAGTGCTTCGACTTTTTTCTGTGCATTTTCAACGGCACGCGTCACCATTTTAGACTCGATGTGCTCGCCTTCTTCAATTCCTAAACGCTCCATAATCGCTTTAATACGATCACTTCCAAAAATTCTTAAAAGGTTATCTTCTAAACTTAAGTAAAAACGGCTTTTACCATTATCCCCTTGTCTACCTGAACGTCCGCGTAGCTGATTGTCAATACGTCTGCTTTCATGACGCTCTGTTCCAATGATATAAAGACCTCCAAGGGCTTTAATTTCATCGTCAAGCTTAATGTCAACACCACGACCTGCCATATTAGTAGCAATCGTTACAGCGCCTTTAACACCCGCATCTTTAATAATCTGCGCCTCTTTTTCATGGTTCTTAGCATTCAAAACAGAGTGTGGCACTTTCTCTTTTTTCAAAAGTGCATGCAGTAACTCACTTTTTTCAATCGAAGCAGTACCTACAAGAACAGGTTGCCCTTTTTCATGACATACTTTAATATCTTTGATAACGGCTTCAAATTTTTCACGCTCTGTTTTATAGATAAGATCGTTCTTATCTTCTCTACGCATTGGAACATTGGTTGGGATAGAGATAACTTCAAGATTATAAATCTGCGCAAACTCTGTTGCTTCCGTTTGTGCCGTACCCGTCATACCCGCTAATTTTTTGTAAAGTCTAAAATAGTTTTGGAAGGTAATGTCAGCCAATGTTTGTGACTCTTCTTTAATCATCACATTCTCTTTAGCTTCTAGGGCTTGATGTAACCCTTCGCTAAAGCGTCTTCCTTCACTCAAACGGCCTGTAAATTCATCAACAATAATAATTTCGCCCTCACGTACAACATAATCAACATCTGCAACAAAGAGATAACGTGCTTTGAGCGCTTGATCTAAATGATGCGATAAAACAGCATTTTCAAGGCTGTAAAGGTTATCCACATTAAAAAGTTTTTCAGCATTGCTGATACCATCTTCCGTCATTAAAACGGTTCTATTCTTCTCATCGACGGTAAAATCAGCCTCTTTGGTAAGTTGTTTTGCAACACCATCGGCAATTTTATAGCCATCCAGTGTGCGATTTGAAGGACCAGAGATAATAAGAGGTGTTCTAGCTTCATCAATTAAAATAGAATCCACTTCATCTACAATAACAAAGTTGTGGGAACGTTGGACTTTTTCATCCAAAGAGTAGCGCATATTATCGCGTAAATAGTCAAAACCAAACTCATTGTTGGTTCCATAGGTTATATCACTGTCATACTGCGCTTTACGTTTGGCATCATTTTCCAAATCATTGGTCACAACACCTACACTAAGGCCTAAGAAGTTATAGATACGAGACATATCAGCAGCATCTCTTTTAGCAAGGTAATCGTTCACCGTTACAACATGAACACCTTCGCCGCTCATCGCATTTAAAACAACAGGAAGTGTTGCTACAAGCGTTTTACCCTCGCCCGTTTTCATCTCCGCAATATCTCCGCCATGTAAAACCAAACCACCAACCATCTGCACGTCAAAATGGCGCATCCCCGTGGTTCGTTTACTTGCTTCTCTCGTAATAGCGAAAACATCATTTAAAATATCATCTGGTTTTACATTACCTGCTTGGATAGCTGCTTTAAAGGCATTAAAGGCATCTTTTAAGGCTTCATCACTCATCATTTCATATGTTGGCTCTAAGGCATTGATCTTTTTTACGCGTACTTGATGTTCTTTAACAACGCGATCATTTTTAGTGCCGAAAATTTTACGAACAATATTACTCAACATCATGTGATTTCACCTCTATTTTTCTTTTACTTCATGCATTAGTTTTACTTAAAACTTGGGATTTTAGCATACTTTTACTATCTATTTGATAAAACTCCATATCTTATTGTCTTTTCAAGGAGTATTTTATGCGACTTTTATGGATCTTTTTTTGTTTTACAACACTCCTTTTCGCCAAAATCGAGCATTTTAAAACCATTCAAAGTGATTTCACACAAAAAGTGACTAACGATCAAAATAAAACCATTGTTTATCAAGGTTCTTTTTACGCTACTAACGATAAAAAAGCACTTTGGATCTACGAAAAACCAGTGTCGAAGAAAATCTATTTTAATAACACTCGTGTTTTGATTATTGAACCAGAGTTAGAGCAAGTGATTATCACAACGCTCGAAAATACGCCCAATATTGCGCAACTTTTGCAAGAGGCTAAAGAGGTTTCTCCTAACAAATACATCACAAAATATCAAGAGACAACCTATACAATTTTGACCCAAAAAGAAAGTATTGAAAAAGTTGTTTACCGTGATAAACTCGATAATGCTGTGGAAATTCTCTTTTTTAATCAATCTACGAATCTTTTCTTGGACGATGAGCTTTTTCGCGCCGAGATCCCAAAAGGGTATGATATCGTTCGAGAATAATCTTTACATGTAAAGCATTAAAAGATGTCTGTAGAGGTTATTTTCACAAAAAAATAACCTCGTTTTAAGTCACAAAGCGCTTTTAGATATTTTTCGTAAAAAGAAATACCCGACAATTCCTGATAAAAAAGAACCTAGCAAAATAGCCACTTTATCAGCATAATGAAAAAGATCAGTCTCATTATAGGCTAAAGAGTTAATAAACAAACTCATAGTAAAACCAATACCTGTAAGAATTGAAATGCCGTAAAGCTGTTTCAAGCTACTGCCTTTTGGCAAAGATGCAATGCCTAGTTTAATGGCTACAAAACTAAATCCAAAAACACCCAACTGTTTTCCTAAAAAAAGACCTAGCATAATGCCTACCGAGACATCTGAGAAAAGCGCTGTTGCAGATAAACCTTTAAGGTCAACACCTGCATTTACAAAAGCGAAAAGTGGCAAAATCATAAATGCAACCCAATAGTGAAGATCATGCTCCATCTCTTTAAGCATTGAAAAGCGTTCACCTTTGGAGGTAGTTGAATACAGAGGGATGCAAAACGCAAGCACCACACCTGCAATCGTAGCATGCACACCTGACTTTAAAACACTGATCCACAAGACCAAGCCTACTAACATATAGGCAGCTTTTTTGATGACATTCATCTGATTCATAATGCCCAAACAGACAATAGAACCCAAAGCAATGAGAATAGAGACAAACGATAAGTCACTGGTATAAAAGAGCGCAATAATCACAATAGCACCTAAATCATCCATAATCGCCAATGCCATTAAAAAGATTTTGAGTGAAACAGGCACACGAGAGCCTAAAAGTGAGAGTATGCCTAAGGCAAAAGCAATATCTGTAGCAGTTGGAATTGCCCAACCTTTCATAACAAAAGTATCTGTATGGTTAAAAAATGTAAAAATAAGTGCAGGTGTTATCATACCCCCAAGTGCAGCAATAGCAGGCAATGCAATTTGACTTTTTGAGGAGAGTTCACCCTCCAATACTTCACGCTTAATCTCAAGTCCTATGAGAAAAAAGAAAATTGCCATCAATCCATCATTAACCCATAGGAGTAATG
Organism: Sulfurospirillum arsenophilum NBRC 109478; assembly: GCF_000813345.1. Lineage (NCBI taxonomy): Bacteria > Pseudomonadati > Campylobacterota > Epsilonproteobacteria > Campylobacterales > Sulfurospirillaceae > Sulfurospirillum > Sulfurospirillum arsenophilum. The sequence continues at coordinate 329,607 of NZ_BBQF01000002.1, forward strand.
GTTTTGCAATACCAAAAGCACCAATGCTGATTTGAACTGGAGTATCTAATAAATTAGAATAAAAATCTGTGAGAAAACTGTTTTGCAGGATAAGTGCTAAAAGGGTTACGAGAATGAGAATAATGCCTGAAGAGGACTCTTTTTTAATAAATTCTTCTATCATTGAAAACATATAAACCCCTTTGTGTTACTCTTTTTATCGTAGCATAGCGAGGTAAATAATTTATAAATAACGCTTATTTTCCTAAACAGAAATTGCTAAACATCTTCTCTAAAATCTCATCTCGCTCAAAGGCAGTGGTAATGGAAGAGATACTTCCAATAGCTTCATTGATATGAAAAGCAAAAAGTTCAAGTTCACCCTCGCCTAAAAGTTGGTAAGAACTTTGAACGTTTTCATACGCTTTTTTAACCGCATCGATCTGACGCGTAGAGGTAAGCATAATACTATCATCTAACGTTGTTTGATCCAGAATAGTTTCGAGCTTTTGTGTCAACTCGTAACTATCGCTCTGACACGAAAGTGGAATAAAATCGGACACTAACCGTTGCGTATCAAAATGATTAGGAAGGTCTATTTTATTGAGAACCGTCAAAATTTGTTTGGAAGAGGCATACTGTTGCAGTAACGTTAGCATCTCTTCATCTTCCTGGTCACACGGCTTGCTATTATCAAACATTGCAATCACGATCTCAGACTCTTCAATGGCTGAAATAGAACGCTCAATGCCGATCTTTTCAATGGCATCGTGAGCTTGTCTAATGCCAGCAGTATCAACGATTCGCACCAAATGCGACCCAATACGAAGCTCTTCCTCAATGGTATCTCGCGTAGTCCCCGCAATATCACTGATAATCGCTCGATCATAACTGAGCAGTGTGTTTAAAAGAGAACTCTTCCCAACATTTGGCTTGCCCACAATCGCAATTTTAAAACCTTGCATCAGTCCTTGACGACGTTTACTGCTCTCATAGGTTCTAAACAGTTCTTTGGCTAACGTATCTAATTTTGCTTTGATCTTATCAATCATGTCAAGCGGTAAATCTTCTTCAGCATAGTCAATATTCACTTCAACAAATGCGAGGATTTCGATGAGTAATTCTCTTACATGTAAAACAAAATCTCGAAGCTCACCTTTGAGTTGACGGGTCAGCATTTTTGCCGCATCTACACTTTTCGTCTCTATCAATGCAGCAATGGCTTCGGCCTCACTTAGATCAATTCTTCCATTTAAAAAAGCACGCTTGGAAAATTCTCCAGGATTAGCAAGTCTTGCCCCATGTGCAATGAGCGTTTCCAACACCAACTGAGCGACAATGCTACCACCATGACATTGAAATTCAACGACATCTTCAGCGGTAAAACTGTGCGGTGCTTTGAAGTAAATAACAATAGCTTGATCAATAGCATCATTAAGAGAATCATGCAAAAAACTAAGTGTAGCAACACGTGGAGTTAAGCTATTTTTGTGAGAAAGTTTTTGAGCCAATACAAGGGCATCTGGACCACTCACGCGAACAATCGCGATGGATCCAACCCCTGCACTGGTGGCAATAGCAGCAATAGTATCTATGCGTTTTTCCTATTAAAATCATTGACAACGATAAATTTACCGCCATCTTTTCCTGATTTAATACCAACATATTTTTCAGGAAATTCAGAACGAAGTGCTTCGAGAGCAATTTTAATAAGAACACCATCTAAAATTTTGGTTTGTCCTTTACCGCTGTTACGAATACGCTCAATCACAGGAATAAGATATTTTTCAATCATCTCTTCTTGATTTTTCAAAAATTCGGCGATTTCAAGGCGAATATTCAGACCATATTTGAGGTTAATCCAATTATAAAGCAAATAAGAGAGCGCTTTATAACGATAGCCCTCTTTTCCAATCAATAACGCTGCATCTTCGCCGCTAAATTCGATTAAAATCGTATCATCATTGTATTTAGAAACAATCGGACTTTCAAGTGTAAAACAGCTGTATTTAAAGAGATTTTTAATCTGTACACGCACTTCATCAATCACGTCATTGATTTCACGTTTTTCATGGTGAAAATTTTGATCAATAGCCGTTGAGGCAATGGTATGTCTAGGCTCTTTCACAGGAGCTACTTTAGGTATTTCAACCTTTGGCTCATATTTTGGCGCTACTGGAACTTCTTTAGGAGCAAGTGGCTCAGAGCGTTTATTCTCAAAACCCTCATTTTTAGGAAATTCTCTGGTTTTGTTTTTATTGCGTCTGTTTTTATTGCGTCTATTGCGATCTTTGCGCTCATCATTAAGAGGTGTCTCAGCGTCGCTGTTCTCTTCTTTACGTGGTGGAGCCGTAAACTCTTTACGTTCACGCTCCTGAGGTTTAGAACCTTTGCGATTGACTTCAATGATGGCACTTTTTTTAAAGAGCCCAAGAAATCCACTTGAGCCATTTTGAATAATATTAATATCTAAATCTACGACCGAACAAGACAACTCACTCGCGGCTTTGGAGTAAGCTTCTTGGAGTGTTGCTGCTTCTACTTTGATCATTTCTCGACCTTTTGCTCTTCATGTTTTTTTGCGAAAAGTTTATTGACGTAAAACTGTTGTACGATAGATGCTAAATTGTTTGTAAACCAGTAAAGGGTTAAACCTGCTGGGAATGTGACAAAGAAGAACGTAAAGATCAGTGGTAAAAACTTCATAATCTTCTCTTGCATTGGATCGGTGAAGGTTGTTGGTGTAATGCGTTGGTGTAAGAACATCGTAATACCCATCAAAATTGGAAGAATAAAATAAGGATCTTTAATCGCTAGATCGTGAACCCAGAAAATCCATGTTGCACCTTTAAGCTCAATCGCATTTTGAAGAACACGGTAAACAGCAAAGAATACTGGGATTTGCAATACAATTGGTAAACAACCACCCATTGGGTTAGCACCATTTTTTTTGTAAAGTTCCATCATGTGAGTATTAAGCTTTTGCTTATCATCAGCATATTTTTTCTGTAACTCTTTCACTTTTGGAGCAAGCTCTTTAAGCTTGTTCATTGAGACCATACCTTTGTATGTCAAAGGATAGAGTACTAAACGAACAATAACTGTCATTGCAACAATTGCCCAACCCCAGTTACCAAAGATACCATGAAGAAATGAAAGAAGTGTAAAGAGCGGTTTAGCAATAAACGTAAAGAAACCATACTCAACAACATCAGTAAGTTCAGGGTTGATCGCTTTAAGTTTTACATACTCTTTTGGTCCAATGTAACCATTCAGTTTAAAATCTTCTTCACCTTTAACAAATAAAAGCGGGTCTTTCTCTTTGCCAATAGAAATAACGCTCTCTAGCCCTTTATCAAGCTCATAAAAAAATGTGGTGTAGTATTTATCAGCACCAGCAACAATTTTTGCATTTGAGAAACGCTCATCACCTTTAGCATCACCATCTGCAACTGTTTTGACAGTACCATCTGTTTTTTTAATCAAAGCACCGTGAAATGTATAACTATCAAGTGCTACGCTTGGGCGAAAACCTGGAGAAATAAAATATTCTTTAGGTGCTGTTAGGTTTACATGTAAATCGTATTTTCCTGATGGAAAGAAGGTGATTGTTTTCGTAACATTCACGCTACCAAGCGTTTGGGTTAAAACAACGCTACTACCGTTTTCACTGACATCTACGTTAGCTTTATCCGCACTGTAAGACATAACGAAAGCATCTGCGTTAACGTTTTTATCGCTAAATCGAATTTCAAGGGGTAAAAGTGCTTGTGAGGCGTCGATAAGCTGTAGACGCTCACCTTTGTCATCTTTGTATTTTCCCTCTTCAAGATAAAACTTTGCAATTCTGCCGAGTCTGTCGATCTGAACTTCATATCCTGCCGCTTTAATCGTAGTGATAATTTCACTCTCTTTACCTGAGCTCATAGGAGCACCTGCGACATCCGCACTACTTGCAGATTTTACTTCAGGAGCACTTGTTGTAGCAGTTGGTGTTGCATTTTGTTCAAGTGAAGTTGATGTGGTTTCAGTAAGCGGAGTATTTTTCGGGATAAAAAAATGATCATACAGAGCAAAAAATAAAAATGATAGTACAGTGGCAAGAATAATGCGCACCTGAGGAGTAAGTTTATCTGACACGAGATTCCCTTTATTTCGATGTTTTAAAAGATTTTACCACGTAAAAACTTTGCTTATCTTTTGGTACAAACCAAAAAGTTATAGGATGAGTGTGTGGATGTTTGAGAGACAAAGAAAGAGAAGATGCAAAAGTTCTTTGAATTACAGGGTAATCAATTCCCCCAACAAAAAGCTGATTGCATTTCAAAATGCGTATAAAACTATAAAAGATAGCTTTTAAAAAACTATTGTGTAGAAGTTGTTCTTTTGCATATTGCGAACACGTCGGATAGTACCGACAACTTCCATAGCCAATCAGTGTAAAAAACTTCTGATAAAGCTTTATCAACAACAGCGCTAAAGATTTCATTCTTTAACACAGTTTAATTTTTTCATAGACCATATAATGCCTTTTTTCAAAGCATCATATGATATGTGATTTATCTTCTCTTTTGCTACAAAAACATACACGCCATCATTTAAAGTGTGTTGAATTTCTAAAAAAATAGCCCGAAGTCGTCTTTTGGCTAGATTTCGCTTGATAGCATTACCGACTTTCTTACTTGCCGTAAAGCCAACTCTTTTTGCTGTATCGTTATTGTAAAAGACCAAAGCACCTTCATAGTGCCATTTTTTAGCATGGTTATAAACGTACGAATACTCTCTCGTTGCCTTGAGAGTATCATAATCTTTTAAACGGCCAATCTTCTTCTACCTTTAGCACGACGTGCTGCAATGACTTTACGTCCACCTTTAGTTTTCATTCTAAGTCTGAAGCCATGAGTGCGTTTTTTAGGTGTACTATGTGGCTGATACGTTCTTTTCATCAAAAGTTCCTTTAACCAAAAATAATTTTAAGGTATGGATTTTACCTTAGCTTTACTTAAAATTGCATAAGCTTCGATTAAGCCCTGCTTTACATGTAAGCCCTTAACGAAGCTCCATTACCATTTTTTTCAAAACTTCTTTATCAATTTTCGCTTCACTTGGACTGGTTTGTGGTAGCTTCTCTTTATAGACAATAATAGAAGGAATCATATGATTTGGTAGATGTTCTTTCAATTCAAACAAAATTTCATTTTTAGAAATTTCTCTCACAGAGCTATAAACCATGACAATTTCTTCTTCTGTCTTCTCGTTTTCAATCGAAAAAACAGCGCATTGGCTGATCTGTGGTAATTTGTCGTGAACAACGCTTTCAATTTCATAAGGACTGATTCTAAAACCACTCACCTTGATCATATCATCCTTCCTTGAAACAAAGTAGAGATAGCCCTCCTCGTCCCTGTAAACAAAATCACCACTGGCGACGACGATTTCATCGGTTAGATCGCCCTCTAAATTGACTACTTTATCCAAGATAGCAATACTTTTATAGCGTTTTTGCGTATCTTCTTTCGATTTCCAATACCCTTTGTAAATGTAGCCACCACGATGAATCAACTCTCCGATTTCACGAGGCTGACACTCAAGCCCTTGTTCATTAATAACATGAATTTCAACACCAGGGATTGGCTTGCCAATCGAATTGGGACGAATTTTAAGTTGTGCAGGATCAAGATACGTTGAGCGAAATGCTTCTGTAAGCCCGTGCATGGAGTAAAATTTCGCACTTGGGTAACGTTCTTCAATGTCCGCAATCATTTTAGAGGTAATTTTTCCACCTGAAGAGGTCACAATGCGCACATTGGCTAAAAGCTTGGCATTTGGGATGCGTTTAGGATCGCTCTCAAACATCTGCGTAATGTGAGGAGGCATGAGTGGAAGAACCGTTACACCATCGTTGATGAGATGGTTGAAAAAATCTGCTGGAAGCACTAAAGAGTGAAGCGCTAAAGTCGCATGATTGTAAATGGAACAGAAAAGTTGGTTAAGACCGTAATCTAAAATAAAAGGCAAAGTCCCCGAAATAACATCACTCTCTTTAAGCTCCAAGTAATTGGAAGCCACTCTGGCACTATCGATGAGATTGCGGTGCGTGATGACGATACCACGAGGAAAACCCGTCAGTCCAAAACTATAGGTAATCGCCGCATTTTTGTAGTCGCCAATGTTACATGTAAACGCATCACTGCAACATTTATAGATCTCTTCAAACGAGACGATGTCGCGCTCGCTGGCCTCATACGTAATAATTTTGCCTTGAAAGTTGATCTCATCGATACTTTTGATCTTCGATTTATCGGTCATAATACACGCCATCCCACAATCGTTAATGATGTGTTCGACCTGCTCAGGCTTTAAAAGTCTTGAAATTGGTACAAAAATATGCTCGGTTGAAAGAAGTGCCAAAATAGCAATAATCTGCTCACTGCTTTTATGCGAATAAATACCAATACGTGATCCACTTGGCAGAGCAAGTTCACTGAGATATCGTGCTATTTGGTTGACTTTACGAAACACTTCGCCATAGGTTATTTTTTTAGCACCATCAATGATCGCAACTTTATCAGGACATGTCACAGCCGCTTTTTCAATAAGCGCACGAATACAGTTTATAGACATTTTGGCTCCTTTGATTCATTATTTTCCATTCCTAACGTCCAGATTGCATAGTCGTAATCCATAACAATATTAGGAGTTGCATGTAAATTCATAACTTTTTTATAGAAAAATTGCATAATCATCTCAACCTCTTCGTAAGAAAGCACTTTGGTAATACCGCCTGTTAATACGATGGTATTGAGCAGTTCAAGATGCAGTGTCACATACAAAGGGTTGAGTCTTGAAACTTTGTAAAGCACTAAAAAGATGGAGAGTTGCATCAAAATACGCAAAGATTTCTCGCTCTCTTCTTCTAAAATATTCTCCGTCACATTAAGATAGGACAACAATTCATAGACAAACTCATTGTTTTTGGCTGCAAAGATGAGTGTTTCACGAGACTTAAAGACACCCAGCTTTTTAAAGACCAAGCGATCATATCCGCTTTCACTCACAATATTATCGCGCACCAAATCGCGACTGTAGTGAATGTCCGTCGTTGCCCCACCGATGTCAACGACAATGAACGGATTGACCACTTCAAAGTTTGCATCAATGAGCGGTAAGGAACGATTGACGATGTATGGTGTTGAGTAGATTTGATTGGCTGTAATCTCGTAGAGATGTTTGATATCTTCTTTGCCCACGATATCCGCTTGATAGAGGTTTGTAAGGTACTCTTTGAGCTCTCCACCGTTTACATGTAACTTTTCAGTGATGATGTTTCCAAGCACTTTAAGCTCTGGAATTTGCGCACTTATAAATGACACATCTTGTTTAGTTCCCACATAAACAATATTGCTGTACTGAACATTTTTGAGGTAGTCAAACAATTTTTCATCAAACACCTTGCCAATGCCATCAATCCCACCCACGATAATAACAACATCAACCAGTTCGCTAGGCGCTCTACTCTCCTCGATCTTACTGTACAAAATCGTATCGATAATGTTAATACCTGAATTAAACGCAATGTTTTTGGCAAATTTTAGACTAAAAGAATTGGTAAGCCCAATGATAAGTGTACTTAATCCGCCATTGGCAGAAGAGCAAATAAAAATATCCTCTTTTTTATAGTTTGCAAAAATGTTACCACATTTGGTCACCAAATCATCGTAAATATCTTTCTTAAAATCCCTAAAATACTGACTGATGCCGCTTGTTTGGCATACTTTAAAGTAGGTACTTCCTACATCGATGAGAAGTTTACTCATAGCATCGCCCCTATGTCATGGATAATTTTATTGATCACCTCTGTTTTGCTCTCCGGTAAATTGACCTTTGATTTTTCATAGGCAAAACAGCGATCTGGTAGTGGGAGTTTTCCTTTTTCAATAATGCGGATATTGCCAGAATCATCGCGAATCGTGATGACTTCATTGTTGTTGATGATATGCGGTGAAAAAGGAACGTCTATAAGACCACTTTTGATGGTGTTAAACACCTTGCGCCACAAGGTATCGGCAGGGTCATTAAAGACAGCGTCCATAATGGCACGAACTTCCAGTTCCAAGTTCTCCTCTTCCTCAGCATCATGCACTTGTGGCAGACCCTTGAGGGTGCGAAGCGTGTATTTGGTATTGGCAACCGATTGGGCATTGCACTGCATGGTAGGTATACCAAAAGCTTCATCACGGGTTTTGATGATAATTTTATCGGCTCGTACCATCGCAGCGATGACGGTATTGGTGTTGATAAGCGAATCGGAGAGGTTTTTATCCCTTGGAAATGCGCCCATCCATTGGTGATACACAAGGTTGATGATGGCGTCGCTTCCACCAAACATATCGGCATATTCACGGGCTAGTTTTTTAAGAACATTCGATGTTACAATGTCTTGCATCATGGAGCCATTTTGTGAAAAACTCACGGAAAAGGACTTTACACCTTCTTCAATGGAAAGGAGCATCTCGATGAGCTGAATGACGATGACGATACACGGAGGAACGAGTGTCGCTGTCAGTGGTCCAAAAGACTCACGGTTGATCGGCTCGTTAAGCGTTGAGTATTTAGCACAGACTTTATCGACGTATTTCCAATACAAAAAGGCTTTATCAAGTGGAAAGTTTTTTGAGTACGGAAGCATATAGGTAATCGGTCCACCTTCGATCTCGAAGATGCCTGAAGCTAGGGCTGTTTCAACCAAAAGCCTCGCATCGGGTGTGCCGTGACGAAGACTCACAGGTTTATTAAAATGTGTCATCATTTTACGCGTAGTGCGATAGCCGTGATTAACCAGAGGATAACCGTTGAGCATATCCATCTCATTCTCTTCGGAGAGCGTAAGCATCTTTTTTGCCATCGCGTAATCATTGAGTCTGGTGTTACTATCAATGGTGAGAGGTAGAACATCGATGTCCGCTTTCATAAACTCTTCATAAAGTTCAAACATCTTTTTATAGGTCGGAAACCCACCACGAGGTTGAACTAAAAGACGATCGCGCTTTTTGAAATGATGCGAGATAAACATCTCTTTATTGGCATTGCGTATAAAATCTTCAATCTCATCAAAATCAAAACTATCGGCATATTCATTTCGGGTGATGACATCACGCTCTTTTTGGAGTAAACTCATGCTCGCTCCTTTACAAAACGCTCTATCTCATCAAGTCCCGTATTCAGATCAATTTGATGAAAAACAAGATCAAACCCATACGATTTATACTTGGGAACAATATCGCTTTGCGCCGCTTCGCCTACTGCAAGATTGCCACCGATCACAAAAATAACATCTTTGAGATCATATTCGGAGCGTAAAAATTGTAAGTCTCGGCACCAGCCCTCCGCTTCACCGTTGAGTGAAGAGATAAGCAGTATGTCTGCATCTGTTTCGACGACAGCGTCAATAAACTCTTCTAATGAAGTATTGACACCAAGGTTAAACACCTCAAAACCTCTCGCTTGCAATGATATATCAATGAGTCTGTTTGCGACAACATGAATATCATTACCCACCACACCTGTGACTACTTTCATGGACTGACCTAAAATTTGAATGATTTTGCATTCTATCTTAACGTGATTAAAGATATAATTAACACAAATCTTCTAAAGTGAGTCTATGTCAAAAAAAGCCTTTTTGTTTCTTATTTTTCTCATTCTAACACTCAATAGTGTTGTGTTTGCATGCGGTGGAAGCTGTTTGGAGTGTCATTCTAAACTTCAGCCCTACATCAATGACCAAAATCATATTGTTTTAAATGAATGTATCACGTGTCATAATAAACCCTCTGAGCAAGGGCAATGTGGTAAAGACTGTTTTGATTGCCATTCACAAGAAAAACTCTATGCAAACAAAGACATTATTGCACATCAAGAACTCAAACTCTGTGCATCATGTCACAAAGAAAAAGTCGATTTTATGCTTCCAAAACGCTCAACTATTTCCAATCAACAAAATCTAATACAACTCTTCAAATAAACTAGGAGCAATTATGAAATTTTACACGGCAGACCTATGTGATAAATACCCTGAAAATATTCAGGTACTTGACCCCATCCTAAAATCATATGGCGGTTCCAAACGTGTTATGGGACAAATCGTCACCGTTAAACTCTCGGGAAGTAACAAAACACTCGTCGAGCTTCTTAAAAGTGAAGGAAAAGGTCAAATAGCGGTCGTGGATGTCGATGCCAAATACACCGCTGTGGTGGGTGATAACCTCATGAAATTTGCTCACGAGAACAACTGGGCAGGCATTATCATCAACGGCTATGTGCGAGATACTAAAAATACGAAAGAGATTGATGTCGCTCTTTTTGCCCTTGGAACCTGTCCTAAAAAGACGATGGAAGCCTGCGAAGGATCTTTACATGTAAAGGTAATTTTTGGAGGTGTTAGCTTTAACGAAGGCGATTATCTTTATGCTGATCGCGATGGTATTATTGTGAGCGAGACTCCATTGGAGATGTAACCGAGCATTTTTGCATTATCTTTTTCCAGTCCACATCAAAGTGCTTACGTATAAAAGCTTTGGTGTGGGGAACAATGCACGCTGAACAATCTAAGTGTGCCACATTTTCATACACAAACATCCCACTCTTTTTAGAACCAATCGAACACTCACTTTTACATGTAACGCCCTCTTCTACCCTCAGCCCTTCATCATTAAAGCGAAAATGAGGACACGCACATAAATAACAGTTAAGCGCTTTAATGTCATGGCACTTTTGTTTGTTAGCATACAAAGGGCAAAAATTAGGTTCTTTTTCAACCATATTTTCAAAGAAAAAATAATCAATTATCATCTCTTTTGTATACTTTTGAGCACTCAATTTTTCAACAATGACACGATGTTTGTTAGCATGTGTTTCAAACCACTCCAAATAGCTCATAAAATTTGCATTTCCTTTCAAAAATTGACATCGAACGTGAAGATTTTATTGTAAAATTCCGGCAAAGGAATGATATGAAAAGATTATTGATTATTTTAGCACTAATTTCGAGACTCGTTGCTGAGGATGCAAATGATTTAGACGAAATCAAAGAAGAAGACATCCCTAAAATTCTCTCCATTATTAAAGATGGTACCAAAGAGCATTTACCGATGATGTTGGATGATTACACAACACTAGTTGATATCGTCAGTGTTAACAATGCTATCGAATATAGAAACCGTATCAATTCCGCGAATGAACATGTTAAAACGATTCTTAAAGCCGATAAAGGCACGCTTATTAAAACAACGTTTGAGAACAATAAAAGCTATCTTTGCAATGATTATGAAACACGTTCACTTTTGAAAAAAGGGGCTGTTTTTATCTATGTCTTTTTCGATATGAATAATACAGAACTTTTTAAATTCTCTATTCAAAATAAAGACTGTCAGTAACTTCTTACATGTAAAATGTTTACATGTAAGAAGTATTTACTTTTTTAGCGTTTGTTGATCACAATCTCGCCATCTTTGGCATCGATGATGATGCTCTCACCTTCATGCAATTTCTCTTCCAAAATGAGCTCAGCCAATTTATCTTCAACAAGTTCATACAAAGCGCGTTTAAGTGGACGGGCACCATACACTGGGTCAAATCCAGCTTCGGCTATCAAAGACTTAGCCGATTTTGAAAGCTCCGCTTTGATCTCTTTTGCAGCCAACTTCGTCTCAATATCTTTAAACATAATGCTCACAATCTCACGTAAGCCATCTTCATTGAGTGGATTAAAGATAATGATGTCATCTAGGCGATTCAGAAATTCTGGTTTAAAGTGACCGCGAAGTTCTTTCATAACCTCTTCGGTACGTTTTTCACCCTCAAATTCCATAATCTTCGCACTTGCAATGTTGGACGTTAAAATAATAATGGTGTTTTTAAAATCAACCGTAACACCTTTATTGTCCGTCAAACGCCCTTCATCAAGCACTTGTAATAAGATGTTAAAGACATCAGGATGCGCTTTTTCAATCTCATCAAAAAGTACAACACTGTACGGTTTTCTTCTAACCGCTTCGGTCAGTTGCCCACCTTCATCGTAACCGACATAACCTGGAGGTGCACCAACTAAACGACTGACGGAGTGTTTTTCCATGTATTCACTCATATCAAAACGAATCAGCGCTTTGGTTGTGTCAAACAAGAAGTTCGCCAGTGCTTTGGCACTTTGGGTTTTACCCACACCTGTTGGTCCTAAAAAGAGGAAACTACCAATAGGTTTATTTTGCTCACTAAGTCCTGCTTTATTGCGCTTAATCGCTCGACCTATCGCTTTAATGGCAGCATCTTGTCCCACAACCTCTTTTTTAAGATGTTCCTCAACCGCTAACACTTTCGCTTTCTCGCCTTGCAGCATTTTATTAACAGGAATGCCTGTCCATTTGCTCACAATAGTCGCGATCATCTCTTCATCAACACTATTTTTAAGCAGTGTTCCGCTCTCAACCATTTTCTCCCACTTGGCTTTAAGGTCTTCCTCTTGCTTTACAAGCTCAGGTAACTTACCATACTCTATCTCAGCGGCTTTGTTAAACTCACTGTTTTTCTTAGCTGTCTCTGCTTCACGTCGCAAAGCTTCTGACTCTGTTTTAATTGCAGCAATATCATTAAAGACACTCTTTTCTGTTTCAAACTGAACTTCTAAAGAGCGCATCTTCTCTTTGGCATCACCTAACTCTTTTTCAATGACATGTAACCGTTCATCGTTCTTTTTGTTTTTTTCCATCAAAAGCGCTTCTTTTTCAACCATCAAAGTACCAATAGATCTTTTGATGCGGCTAAGCTCTGTGGGTTCGCTCTCGATTTGCATCTTAAGTTCTGCAGCAGCCTCATCGATAAGGTCAATCGCTTTATCTGGTAAAAAACGATCACTGATGTAACGTGAACTTAGTTTTGCTGCTGCAATGAGTGCTGAGTCCATGATCGTAACATGATGATGCGCTTCAAGGCTTTCTTTAATACCCCGTAAAATTTGTAATGCTTCGTTGATGCTAGGCTCATTCACCGTTACAGGCTGAAAACGTCGTTGTAACGCTGCATCTTTTTCGAAGTATTTTCGGTACTCTTTCAGCGTTGTGGCACCTATGGTATGAAGCTCTCCACGTGCAAGCGCAGGTTTGAGAATATTTGCAGCGTCCATACTGCCCTCACTTGCCCCCGCACCAATAATGGTGTGAATTTCATCGATAAAAAGAATAATATTGCCACTTTTTTTCACTTCATCAATCACCGCCTTAAGTCTGTCCTCAAACTCACCACGGTACTTCGCACCCGCGATCAATGAGCTCATATCCAACGCGACGACACTTTTGTTTTGAAGGCTTAGAGGCACATCATTGTGTGCAATTCTAAGTGCTAAGCCTTCTGCAATCGCTGTTTTACCAGTTCCTGGTTCACCGATCAGAATAGGATTGTTTTTGCTCTTTCGAATCAAAATTTGCATCATACGTTGAATCTCTTCATCACGTCCGATGACAGGATCAAGTTTGCCTTCGCTTGCTAATTTAGTTAAATTAATACCGTATTTTTCAAGTGATTCAAGGTTTTCATCGGCACTTTGTTTGTCAATTTTTTTACCACCTCGAAGCGCTTCAAGGTTTTTCTTAAACTGTAAAAGATCAAGGTATTTACCCAGAATCTTTTTCAATGGATCACTATCGATATTGGCAAGCAACCATGTATCAACAGAAAGGTAACTATCGCCTTTTTGTTTCATCAGCCCTTCTGCTTTTTGCAAGGACTCTACAAGAGCACGCGAAATAGAGATATTCTCCTTAGTGACATGCGAAGCTGTTGGTAATTTTTGGACTTCACTTTTAATTTCAAGTTCTATCGCGCTCTTATCAATGTTCATTTTATTAAAGACTTGATTGAGAATAGAAGCTGAATTGGTAAGAAGTCCCCACGTTACATGTAAAGGCGTTGCTTCAGAATTTTTAGAATGCAGTGCAAGGCTAATAGCGCTCTCTATCGCTTCTCGCATTTGGTTGGTCAACTGTTCAAAAAGTGAGTTCATTGCATCTCCTCTATATTTTTCTATAATTTTACAACTTTAGTCTATTGATGTCAAGTTTATTTAGTAGCAAGGCATTACTTTTGTTCAATAAGCACTATCACTTTAAACCTAAAATAAATTCAAATTCTCGCAATACGTTTGGTGCTTTCATAGAAATTTTAGGGAAACTGCACTATAATCGTTCTCCAAAGAATACGCATATCTTGCGAGGAGCATACACACGCTATGAAACATTTACCATTTGCTACGGCTGGCTTTATTGCCACGTTTTTAGGTATTACTACCTTTTTCTCTTCGACCCTCTTTGCGGCAGATAATGCTGAAGGAGAAAAGAGTCGTCTTGCTTCTTTGGCAAAATTTACACGAGTTTTGGCAACCATTGAAAAATATTATGTTGATGACATTAAAATTGATGACATCGTCAAAAAGTCTATTGAAGGACTTTTAACCAACCTCGATGCACACTCTTCGTACCTCGATGAAAAACACTTCAAAGATCTCAAAATTCAAACCGATGGTGAATTTGGTGGTCTTGGAATTACGGTTGGTCAAAAAGATGGTGCGCTCACCGTCATCGCTCCTATGGAAGGAACACCTGCGGATAAAGCTGGTGTCAAAGCAGGCGATATTATCCTCAAAATCAACAAACAATCAACCCTCAACATGACGATCGATGAAGCCGTTAACATCATGCGTGGCAAACCAGGTACGGGCATTGAGCTTACACTGGTTCGAGAAGGTGAAACAAAACCTCTTAACATTTCAATCGTGCGTGATATCATCAAAATTGAATCGGTTTATTCTAAAATGATTGAAAATGAGAATATCCTCTACGTACGTGTTGTCAACTTCGACAAGAACATTGTAGGTGATGTACAAGATGCCATTACAAAATATAAAGGTGCCAAGGGCATTGTTTTAGATCTTAGAAACAACCCTGGTGGACTTTTAAACCAAGCGGTAGGTTTAGTGGATATCTTTGTTGATGAAGGCATCATCGTCTCTCAAAAAGGACGTGTCGAATCTGAAAATGCTGAATACAAAGCAAGCAAATCTGGAACAAGCACAAAATTACCACTGGTAGTGTTGGTTAACGGTGGAAGTGCCAGTGCGAGTGAAATCGTCAGTGGCTCATTACAAGATCATAAACGTGCCATTATCATTGGTGAAAAAACCTTTGGAAAAGGAAGCGTTCAAGCAGTCCTTCCAGTCGTTGATAATGAAGCAATTCGTCTGACCATCGCTCGTTACTATCTCCCAAGTGGACGTACGATTCAAGCAGAAGGTGTAACACCTGATCTTGTTGTATATCCAGGTGATGTACCACATAAAAACAATGAACAGTCACTCAAAGAGAAAGATCTTAAAAAGCATTTAGAGGGTGAACTTAAAAAAGTAGATGAAAACAAAACTGAAGTAAAAGATACTAAAGCAAAACCAAAAACAAAAGAGTCATCAAAATCTGACAAAGAGATCATAAGTCAAGAGAGTCTTTTCAAAGACTTACAACTAAAAAGTGCTGTTGATGCTATCAAAGTACTTTCTATCAAAAAATAATTGAGGAGTAGCAAGTGAATAAAGGTGCATTGTTATACGAAGGAAAAGGTAAAAAACTGTTTTTGACAGATGATGAGAATCTTTTAGTCTCAGAATTTAAAGACGACTTGACAGCATTCAATGCTGAGAAAAAAGGCAATGAAGCAGGCAAAGGTGCGCTTAACTGTAAAATCAGTACCCAACTCTTCCATCTTCTTGAACAACATGGCATTAAAACGCACTTGGTAAAAACACTTGATGATACCAACCAATTAATTAAAAAAGTAAAAATCATCCCTATTGAAGTGGTTGTTAGAAACATTGCAACAGGTTCTTTAGCAAAACGTCTTGGCATTAAAGATGGCACTGTCCTTCCATTTACACTCGTTGAGTTCTACTATAAAGATGATGCACTTGGTGATCCTATCATTAACGATGAGCACTGTTTAATGCTTAATCTTGTAAAAAGTGAATCTGATTTGGAAGAGTTAAAAAGATTGGGACGTGAAATCAATTCTATTATGAAAAGCTTCTTTGCGGAGCGTAAACTCAAACTTGTTGACTTTAAAGTTGAATTTGGTGTTGATAAAGATGGCAATATCCTTCTCTCTGATGAAATCAGCCCTGATAGCTGTCGTTTCTGGGATATGGATACCAATGAAAAACTGGATAAAGATAGATTTAGACAAGGTTTAGGTGATGTTAAAGTTGCCTATGAAGAAGTCTTAAAACGTATCCTATCTCACTAAAATTACAAGGAAAAGATAAACGATGAAAGTTATTGTCAATATTCAACTCAAAAATGGCGTTTTAGATCCACAAGGAAAAGCCGTTCATCATGCACTTGCTTCTTTAAAATTTAACGAAGTGAATGAAGTGCGTATTGGAAAACAAATCATCCTTGACATTGCTGAAAGCGATAAAGCTAAAGCAAAAGAGAGAGTAACCATTATGTGTGATGAGCTTTTAGCCAATACCGTTATTGAAGACTATTCGATTGAGTTTCCAACATGC
This sequence comes from Sulfurospirillum arsenophilum NBRC 109478, assembly GCF_000813345.1. NCBI lineage: Bacteria > Pseudomonadati > Campylobacterota > Epsilonproteobacteria > Campylobacterales > Sulfurospirillaceae > Sulfurospirillum > Sulfurospirillum arsenophilum. The sequence goes on from NZ_BBQF01000002.1 coordinate 346,189, forward strand.
TAGTAGCCGTTGCTGTATTTCCAGGAACAAACTGTGAAATCGACACCAAATATGCTTTTGAAAAACTAGGGCAAGATGTTGTCCTTGTTTTTCATAAAGAAGAAAAATTACCAGAAGGTACCGACTTAGTTGTTCTTCCAGGTGGTTTTAGCTATGGCGATTACTTAAGAAGTGCTGCTATTGCTAAATTTTCTCCTATCATGAAAGCAGTCATCGAGTTTGCAAATAAAGGTGGAAAAGTGCTTGGTATCTGTAATGGTTTCCAAATGCTTGTTGAAGCACGCTTACTTCCAGGTGCTATGAAACGCAATGAAAATGTTCACTTCATCTCCCAGTTTCATCACCTCAAAGTCATCAATAATGACAATACTTTTTTACAAAAATGCGCTATTGGTGAGCTTTTGAATGTGCCTATCGCTCATGGTGAGGGAAGCTTTTATATTGATGATGCAGGGCTTAAAGAACTGTATGCCAATAAACAAGTCCTTCTTACTTATTGTGACGACAAAGGTGACATTAAAAATCCTAATGGATCTGTTGATTCCATTGCTGGTATTTGCAATAAAGCAAAAAATGTCTTTGGCCTTATGCCACACCCTGAACGTGCCATTGAGAAAATTTTAGGCTCTGATGATGGCGTGAAAATGCTTGAGGGTTTTATAAACTAACGTGATGAAGAAATTTTTCACACTGCTGACACTCTTTTTAGCGCTTTTAGCACCTGCCTCTGCTGCTGAAGAGAGTGCCTTTTCAGGGCGTTCCAAGTCTATTTTTCTCTCCATTGAAGAGATGCCTCAAAAAGTCTATATTGGGCAAGTTTTTCCTGTAAAATTTAAAGCCATTGTCGCTAATGATAAAATTGATGGTCTTGGCAATACCTTTTCTGGTTCATCGGCCGCGGAAGTGCTTAATCCTCAAAATCCTTGGGAACGTTCCGTCAACAATACGTATTTCAATACATTTTATTTTAAAATAAATTCTAAAACAGCTGTTATGCCTCGCCTAAGCGTCTCAGTAATACAACAGCAAGAAGCGGTTGAGAGTGAAATGATCACTTTAAATCTTCCTGCTCAACTGGTGCAACTCAAGCAAGACCCACTCTTCAGTAATGTTATTGCTAAAACGTTAACTGTCAACAAATACAAAACAACAACCTTTGATGCTAAAAATGTTATCGTTGTCTTAGAGATCGAAACAACAGGCGCAAATCTCAAAGATTTTGCACTCAGTGGCATTGCAAAAAGTGGCATTGACTCGTTCTCAGATAACGGCACTTCACAAAAAATTTACTACTACGGTATTGTTCCGAACTATCAAAAAAGTTTTGATTTTACCTATTTTGATCTTGCAAGCAACAAATTTAATAAAATAACTATTCCGATGGTGATTGAAAGTGATGAAGTTAGTACTCAACTAGGGCTTAATCCAAAAGAGAGTATTTTTGAATTTTATAAAAGTGTTGCCTACGCAGTTGCTGCATTTTTGTTTTTTGTCATTTTACTCAAACGTCGCAGATGGTACTATTTGGCTATTTCATTGTTCTTCTTGTGTCTCTTTTTTCTTGATCGTAACCCATTGAACAATGCCAAGCTCAAATCAAACAGTAGCATTATGATTCTACCAATGGAGAGATCAACTGTCTTTTTTACCAGCGATAAAATCTTAGATATTGAAAAATTGGGAGATAGAGAAGGATTTATCAAAATCTTGCTACCTGATGGAAAAATTGGATGGACAGACCGTGAAAATATTATCAAAAATTAGAGGAATTTACGTGATGATTGAGTTTGTCATCACAGTACTGATCACCATCGTTTTGATGTATGCTTTTCGCAACCATACGCATCCTATTAGACGTACATGGGGACACTTGCAAACTTTCTTAATGGGTTTTAGTATCAAACCAGAGGGTGAGGCAAGCCCAACAACAACGCTTTTAGTGATGAACCATCAAAGCCTTGTCGATATTGTAGCTCTAGAGACGATCTACCCTAAAAATCTCTGCTGGATTGCTAAAAAAGAGATCGAAGACATTCCTCTTTTTGGACACATTATTCCCGCTCCTCGGATGATTTCTATCGACCGCAAAGATAAACGCTCAATCATTAAGATGATTAAAGAAGGTAAAGAGCGTGTCAGTGAAGGACGCGTGCTTGCGATGTTCCCCGAAGGTACACGTGGACGTGGCGATAAACTCTTGAAATTCCAAAGTGGCGCAAAAATTTTGGCTGAAAAGTTAGAGCTTATCGTCCAACCAGCCATCATTGTAGGTGCACGTCATGTCTTTGATTCTAAAAACATTGATGCGCATAGTGGAGAAGTAAAAGTCATCTATCTTGACCCTATTAATCCTAAAGAGGATGAACAGTGGTTTGAGAAAATGTACCACACCATGGAAGAGAGATTAGCTCTCGAATTGGCTTCAAAATAATAACTCTGTGAAAGTCACAAAAGTGGCTTTCAAATTCTTTCAATTTTGCTAAAATAACGCAAATTTTTTGGATTTATCAAAAAACTTCTTTACATGTAAAGCTTTTTGACAAATCCAAAATAGAACAAAGGATATATCAATGTCAAAACATCAATTTCAAACCGAAGTCACTCAGCTTTTAGACCTGATGATTCACTCGCTCTACTCCAACAAAGAGATCTTTTTACGTGAACTTATCTCCAATGCTTCCGATGCACTGGATAAGCTAAATTATCTCACACTCACCGATGATACATACAAAGCACTCTCGTATGTACCCCGTATTGACATCGCCATCAATAAAGAAGCTAAAACACTAACACTTAGTGACAGCGGTATTGGTATGAATGAAGAAGATTTGGTTGAAAATCTTGGAACCATCGCTAAAAGCGGTACAAAATCATTCTTGCAAAATCTCAGTGGCGACAAAAAGAAAGATTCTAGCCTCATTGGTCAATTTGGTGTTGGTTTTTACTCTGCTTTTATGGTTGCCAATAAAATCGAAGTCGTAAGCCGTAAAGCTGGCGAAGAAAAAGCCTATATGTGGAGTAGCGAAGCCGGTGCAGAGTATGACATTGCAGAAGTTACCAAAGAGAGCCACGGTACATCGATTACCCTTTATCTTAAAGATGACGAAGATGAATTTTTAGAGTTTTACCGCATTCAAAGCGTTATTAAAAAATACTCAAACCACATCCCATTCCCTATTTTTATGGATAAAGAAGTGAAAGAGTATGATGATGAAGGCAAAGAAAAAAGTGCTGAACTTAAAAATGAGCAGATCAATAAAGCCAGTGCCCTTTGGACAGTAGCAAAAAGCCAAATCAAACCCGAAGAGTACAAAGACTTTTACCAACAAATTTCTCACGATAGCACCGATCCACTTCTTTGGAGCCACACTAAGGCTGAGGGGAAATACGAGTACACAACCCTCTTCTACATCCCATCAACGCCTCCAATGGATTTGTTTAGAATGGACTATAAACCAGGTGTTAAACTCTACGTTAAACGCGTTTTCATTACCGATGATGAGAAAGAGTTGCTTCCAACTTACCTTCGTTTTGTCAAAGGTATCATCGATGCAGAAGACCTACCTCTTAACGTCAGCCGTGAGATTTTACAGCAAAATAAAGTGTTAGAGACGATTAAAAAAGCATCTGTTAAAAAAATCTTGAGTGAACTTAAATCACTCAAAGAAAAAGAGAATGATAAATACCTAGAGTTCTACAAAAACTTCGGTCGCGTTGTTAAAGAAGGACTTTACAATGACTGGGATAACAAAGAAGCGCTTCTTGAACTCGTCCTTTTTAAATCATCTAAACGTGAAGGGTTAGTTAGCCTTAAAGAGTATAAAGAGGCGATGGGAGAAGATCAAAAAAGCATCTACTACATCACCGGTGAAAATGAAAAACTCCTTCGTAATTCACCACTGATTGAGCAGTTTAAAGCAAAAAATATCGAAGTCTTACTCCTAGATGAAGAAGTGGATGCCATCGTCTTCCCAATGGTTGGTGAGTACGATAAAACACCTATCAAACCAGTGAATAACTCAGACATTGACGAAGAGATCAAAGAAGATAAAGCGAAAGTCGAAGAAGATGAGAAAACGTATAAAGAGATCTTAGTCAAAATGAAAGAAATCCTCAAAGACGATACGAAAGATGTCAAAATTTCGAGTCGTTTGAGTGACTCTCCTTCATGCCTTGTGTACGATAAAAACGACCCAGATTTCCAAATGCAACAGATGCTCAAGCAAATGGGACAAGACAATATGCCAGCCGTTAAACCTATCTTAGAGATCAATCCAGAGCATGAGATTTTCAAAAAACTTAGCGCGAAATCTGATCTTTTAGAACTTAACGACATCGCTTTCTTGCTTCTCGATCAAGCCAAACTTCAAGAGGGTATGAAGATCGAAGATACCGCAGCGTTTGCAAAACGCTTGAACCGTTTTATCGCTAAAGCACTTTAAAACATACTTTTACATGTAAGGATTTTTCCTTACATGTAAAGTGTGATTGCCCTCACCGCTTCAGGGTATGCGTGAGCGTACTTTTGAATGCCAGCTCCAAAACTCTCCAACATATCTTTCGCGCGTATAAACAACGCTGTATCATCTTCTATTTTGGCTAATTCAAAAAGATTTTTAATCATCGTTGAAAGCGGACTTTTGTAGCTATTATCTTCCAAAACTGCTTTAGCACGAAACGCTTTATCGGAGAGATACCACGTCTCTTCTTTATAAAATTTATGTTCAGCTTCATGGCTTAGTTTTTTTGCCAAATCCAAGTAACGAGCCTCTTTCGTATGCTCATAACCACGAAGTAAACTCTCTATCACAAACGCGTAATCTTCGAGTAATGCTTCCACTTTCAAACTGCCGCCTAAGACGATTTGATGGTACAAAACAGTGTTTACATGTAAAGTGTTTAGAAGTGCACACAAAACACTTTTTGCTTTTTCAATCTTGCCCGCTTCAAAAAGTGCTGTGACCATTAAAGCATTCCAAGATGTCAGAATTTTGGTGTCAATAAACGGATACGCTACCTTTTGGCGCACCTCTTTTAAAATAGCAATAGCGTCATCCAAACGCTCTGGTTTTTCATTACATGTAATCACAGGATTGGTGCTTTGGTGCTCGAAATTCCCAAACTTCGTAATGCCAAAATAATCCATAACCTCTTTGACTTCGACATCATTGAGTCCACCCTTTAAAAGAGCCTCTTTAGCCTCAGAAAAGCTAAAAACGAAGTATTTTCCCTCTTCTCCTTCACTGTCAGCATCGCTGGCACTGAGGTATAGCCCTTCTTTTAAGAAACGCTCATCCATCGCTTCGATGGTTCTATCGACCACCTCTTTAAACAATGGTTTTTGCGTAAGCGTGTACAATTTGGCATAGACTTCAATGAGTTCGGCATTGGTATAAAGCATCTTTTCAAAATGAGGAATAATCCAGCTCTCATCGACGCTGTAACGGTAAAATCCACCCTCAATTTGATCGTTTATACCCCCTTGTGCCATCGCACTAAGCGCATCTTCACTCATATACAAGGCTTCAAGATTTTTGGTTTGCATATAAATATCTAAAAGTGCGTTCCATGTCGAAGCATGCGGGAATTTTGGCGCACTCCCTACACCTTTGGAGACATCATCATAACTTGCTTTGACATTGTTCACAAAAGCCTCGACAACCTCACTTTTTTCAATGCTTTGCTTTTGCTCAAAACTACGTTCATAATGCTTGATAGCAGCTTCTATACTCTGCGCACTCTTTTGAACTTCTTCATATTCATCATCGAATTTTCCTTTGATGAAGCTTGTCAGTTCACGAAATCCCATGCGCCCTTGCTGACTTTGCGGCGGCAAATACGTTCCTGCAAAAATCACTTGTTGCTGTGGCGTCATAATGATACTCAGCGGCCAGCCACCACTTCGTTTGGTGAGTAGATAATGCACGTCTTGATAGTATTTATCCAGATCAGGCATCTCTTCACGATCAACTTTGATACTGACAAAAGAATCATTAAGTAGCTTTGCGCTCACTTCATCTTCAAACGTCTCTCGCTCCATCACATGACACCAATGGCAGGTGCTGTATCCAATGGAAAGAAAAATCAGTCTGTTTTCATTTTTAGCTTTTAAAAGCGCCTTTTCACTCCACGCCATCCAGTTAACAGGATTGTGGGCATGTTGAAGCAGGTAAGGAGAATCCTCATGGATTAGTTCATTACTATACATCGTTTTGCCTACGGTTTATAAGGCTCAGGGGTATAGCCTTTGGACATTAGGGATTTCATGCCACCTTTGAGATTGACTACTTTGTAGCCTTGCTTCGATAAAAGCTCAGAAACAGCAGATGTTCGGTTTCCCGTACGGCAAATGAGCGCAAACTCTTTGTCTTTGGTCACATATTTGTCAAGTTCTTTCATGAAACTATCGGCGTCATAACGTCCTTGTTCATCAAAAAAAGTAATGGGAATAGCATTTTTAACCAAACCCGTCTCTTTCCATTCAGGGAGTGTGCGGATATCGATGATTTTTATGCTACTTTTAACCACCTCTTCACTTGCATCCACATGGCGTAATTCGGCAAAAAGAAATGTTGAAAGAAGTGCTATGAGTAATGAAATTTTATACATGTAAACTCCTAGTGATTTTAGGAGTTATTCTATCTCTTTTAAGTTAGCAGATGCTTTAAAACTTAATGTACCATTCCAGCTTCAACTAAAAAGGGTGAATGGGTATAGCTAATCTTTTTAATTTTGTCATATTTCGCGTAAGAGAGTATCAACATGTCTTTCGCACGCGTGGTTGCCACGTAAAAAAGACGTCGCTCTTCTTCAAGGCTTCCACCTTTTTGCATCAGTTTTCGGTTAGGAAAACGCCCATCCATGAGGTCGATGACATACACTTCTTTAAATTCAAGCCCTTTGCTCGCATGAATACTGAGTAAATTTACACCCTCACCTTCGCTCATTTCATTACTTCCAAGCGTTAAAGCATTCAAGAAACGTTCACTAGAGGCATACGAACTTGCCAAATCTTTCAGTAAGTGACCTTTACGAAAAATACGCGCACGTGCTTCTGTTTTTAATTTTTCATCCACCGTTCCATCTTTTTTGATGGTACGTTTGACGGCTAAAATTTCAGCAATGGCGCTAAAAACTTCAGAGCTTAACACATGATTGATAAGGCTTTGAGGTGTTTTAATGCGCGTAGCATGCTTCATAAACTTGTAAAACTGATGGAGAAATTTTGCTCCATCAATAGAGAGTTTCGGATGTTTCAAGATAGGACTAGAGAGAAAAAGCTCTTCAAATCCTAAACTGTAAAAACGGCTCACACTTCCAAGATCAATAATGTCATCAAAAAGCCCTAATTGATGATTTTTAGCCCGCTTTTTGAAAATATCTTCAACATCTTCACGAGGATGAAAAAATCCTTGGTAAATGTTTCCATCACCCAGTTTAAAAAGCCCATCAAACAGTTCTTTGGAGAGCGAACTTCCCACTCCTCTAGCGTATTCAAAGGTATGAATAAACGCCATCATATCTTTAGGATTGACGACAACACCAACAAGGTCTAACATCGCTTTGACTTCTGCTGAGTCAAAAAAGCTAATGCCCCCTTTTCGCTTACATGCAATCCCTTGTTCTCGAAGGGTGGCTTCGATGCCATCGGCTGTGGAGTTATTGCGAAAAATAACCGCAATATCAGCAGGTGCATGTATAGAATGTTTAATGAGCGAAGAGATCGAGTGATACTGTGAAAAAAGCTCATCGTAGATCAACAATTTTGGTGCTTCAAATGCTCCATCACGCGTTACTTCAAGCCTTTTTTCATACAATCTTGGATTTTTTTCAATGACACGGTTGGCTAACGAGAGAATTTTATGGGATGAGCGATAGTTTTTATTGAGTGTAAAGACATTAGCATTAGCATAACGCGTGCCAAAAGAGCCGATAATATCGATATTTGCACCATTAAACGCGTAAATACTCTGATCATAATCTCCCACACAAAAGAGTGACTTTGAGCGAAAAGCGTCAATTAAAGAACCTTGTAATGTATTGGTATCTTGATACTCATCGATCAAAACTTCATCAAAACTAAGCTCATCGGTGGTTTTGAGTGTATCACGCATTAAAATCAAGAGATCGTTAAAATCCACATAACCAAACTCGCGCTTAAGTGCTTGAAATTCCTCAAAAATGTCCTCATAAATGTCAAAAAAGAGACCATGTTCACTGTCATTTGACTCAAGCCACTCTGTAAAACTCTGCGTTACGGTGCTATTTTGATAGAGCGAAAAAATGTCATAAAGATAAGCCGCACTGTAAGCTTTTGCGCCAGAATCAATATGATCAAACCTGCGTCTATCGTGAATGCTTTTAAGTAAAATTTTGAGATCTTTTGGCTGTTTTAAAACAATGTTACGACCCAGTTTTTTCAGCAAACGGTAACTCACTGCATGAAACGTGCCTGACTCGATTTGGGAAGTGATGTTTTTACCAAAGAAAACACCGACACGCTCAAGCATTTCAGCCGCAGCTTTGTTGGTAAAAGTAAGCAGTAAAATGCGAGATGGTTGAACACCTTGATGTAAAAGATGTGCGATCCTCGCTACAATCGTCGAGGTTTTACCCGTTCCTGCACTGGCAATAATAAGATTATGTCCTGAGGGTGCAGTTGCAGCACTTTTTTGCTCAGCATTGAGTCGACTAAGAGGCATTGGGTTCCTAGAGTAAAAAAATTAGAGGGGGAATTTTAGTCCAAAAGACCCTAAAACAAAGTAAAACCTCACAGATACCAGTGACGTTTAACCAACTTGCCATCTTTATTCTCATCGATGTAAACCTTTTTTGGATCATCATCGGAAAGCCAGAGTACATAGTTCATTTCAGGTGTTTTAATCTCAATACGTTTTTCAATGGCTTCATAATTGCCTTTGGAAAGTTGTTCAAAGACACGAGAAAGGACGTGGTTGGTTCGTGGAAGTTTGAGTTCTTTAAGATTGATGTTATCATGCATAAATTGGTAAATAAGCTTTTTTTGAAGCATAAGTGTTGCAAAGTAAGAACCACTTTCGCGGTACTCTTTAGTACTAATGAGATTTTTAGAAATATTACCCAAAATATTGATTGAGTCAACTTTTGCACAAGCATCGCCAATGGCAACTAAAACTTGCTCGTTTTTATCATTGCGTGTCACAATGCCGGTACCATCATTACACACTTTTTCAAAATTTTTCGCCTCATAATCTCTCAAAACATCGTTGTAAGAGTATCCATACATACTGCTACACAAAAGGCCCAATAATGTTAAAACAACTCTCATTCCTGTCCTTTGTAAAAGTTTAGAAGTTCATGCGCTTCTTTAGAATTAATATAGCCTAAATAGAGTTCCAAAGACCTTATGGCCTCTGCTCGATCACCTAGCAAAAACTTCACTTTCGCATAAAGTATCCACGGTTTTTCAGAGCTTGAATTATGTTTGCTTGTCTCTTTAGCCCATATAATCACATCGCTGTACGATTGACGTTCAAAGTAAAAATATGCCAAAGCATAAGCATTATCGAAATTTTGCACTGTGTTATAGTTTTTAAGTAACTGTGCTTCTACACTTAAAGAATTTGTCGTTGTTTTTGTTTCATTCACAGGAAGTTTGACATCTTTTTTAGAGAGTTGAGGCGCTAAAAAAAGGATCTCTTCAGGTACGATTTCGGGTACGATTGTCTTTTCTGGCATAGTCAGATTACTCTCATTTTGATCACTCACTATTATTGACTGAACTTCAGTGGCAACAGGTGTAGGTATAGATGTAGGTGTAACGACTAGAGATATGTGAGAATGATTTGTCCAATAGTAACTGCTAAAACCTACCAAAAACAAAGACGCTATAATAAAAACAAGGCGAATAATGCGTGCTTTTTTAAGCTTAGAACAACGTCTCTCCAACTCTTCAAAACGTGTACTAGTCATGAACAAGTCCTAGATCAAGTGCTGCCATCGTGAGAAGACAGCTACTCAGTTTACGGTACTTTGAAAGACCTCTTTTTTGCGCATAATCGAGCAATTTCATAAGCGTATAAAGAAACTTTTTAATCATTCTAAAATTGCCCTTAGCATACCGTGCTATCACCCTAGCCTCATTTTTTGAAAACATCAATGCAATTTCACCGTGAATATGCCCCATACACAGTGTTTGAATATAACGCAAAATCTCATTTTCCTCAAGATTGCCATATTCTATGACCAATTTTGAGCGAGTTTTAAACTGCTTTTTTTCAAGCAGTGCCAACCCCTCTTCTTTGTGCATGGCAAGGACAAATTGAAAGAGCTTCGTGTCACTTAAGATGCGAATAAACTCAATCTGTTCATTGCTTAAAAGTTGTGCTTCATCAATTAAAACCGTACAAAATGACCCTGCATAGATTTCAAGAAGTTCATCCATAAACTCGCCTAAGCTTTTGCTTTTATCAAAAGGTATGCCCCTGGCTTCATAGAGCGTTTTGACAAGATCTCGTGAATCAAAGAAGGGATGTTCGATTAAAAGAGTGGATGAGCTCAGTACTGCTGAATGGTGCATGACTTTCATCATGTGGCTTTTGCCAACACCGGGGTCACCCAAAATAAAAATAAGCGGGATGGAAGAATCACCCATAGCCTCTTTGAGGTTATTGCGAGCGATTTCTGAACTGATACTATCAAAGTAAAATGAAGGGTCTACCGTGTCTTTAAAAAATTCTTTAGCAGCTTCAAAATCTTTCATTATGACTCTTTGCAAGCGGTTGCTTTAATTTGTCTTATTCTATCATATTCTTTCAAGATATATGAGATTTAATGTGTGATAATACCTCTTAAAAATTAACTGCATTCTCTTCTGGAATCAAAGAACGTTTTGGAAGAGGTGGGGCAAGATTAAGTTGCTGGGATTGTTGGTGTTGTTGTTGCTTTGGAGCAGCATTTTGTTGTTGTGGTTGTTGCAAAGCACCCTCTTTTTTGATGGCTTCTACAATCTCTTGAGTTGTTGGATTGGTTTTGACGGTTAACTCTTTAATGTAAACCGAATCGATCACCAAAGCATGTGTTTTTTTAGCATAGGCAATAATAGTCGATTTTAAAAGTTCTTTACCGCGTGAGGTTACAAGATCTTCCGCAAAATAACTTCCGATAACAATGTTGAGCGCATCGACAACTTTATGTTCATTACGCTTCACGTCATTGCCTTCAAAAATCAAACCAACCGTTACTTCTACAGGCTTTTTATCGGACTTTGCAAAGACGTTGGCTTTAAAGTGTTCCAACACTAACGTCTCTGCAAAAAGGCTTACATGTAAAAGTAAAACTGCTGTTAAAATGCGTTTCATACGACCCTTTTTTTAGACTGATGTATCCAGCACATTTCCGCCAAGTTCTTTGACTCTCGCGTCAACTTTTTCCAGTGCTTTTTGCATCGTAGTATAACTAATTTCAGGTAATTTTCCACCCCAAAGCTTTTCAGCTTCACTAAAACCTTGAAGCATTCCAGAACGTCCTGCTTGAAGCTTAGAGAGGTCATCTCCTGCGCCATTAATGACAAAATCTGAAATACGAGCACTCGTTTGTGCAATACCAAAAAAACCATCATCAGCGACCAACGCCTTGGCTTCATCTTGGCTCAACTGCCCAATAGGTTTGCCCTTATAACCAATATCTGCAAGAGTAAAAGTGTCCGCTTGTGTACCAAAAGTCGTTTTCGATTCAGAGGTCACTTGCGCCATATAGTCTGCTAAATAACTGTTGGTAATCTGCTTACCTGTTGTCAGTTTTTTATCTTTAGCATTAACGTCTTGATTGCTTTGTGAGTAGGTTATCAAACCCTTTGATTCATATGAAATTTCCAGATTCATGGTTGCCCCTTTTTAACCTGTTTCTTTTACATGTAAATCGTCAAAATTCATCAAAAAGTGAATCGCTCTTGACCTCTTCTATTTTTAAAATATCTGATTTTTGATAAAACTCCCCTACTTTGGGCGAGACTTGCACACAGCGTGTCAAATGCTCATAAAAACGTTGATAACCATAGTCCAGCAAAAGCTGTTTAGGATAACGCGCTCTTGAAATCGCTACGTAAAACTGGCTTTTTTCAAAAATATTGTTGATGTTACACACCAGTGAGTCGATGCTCATGCCCTGACTCTTATGAATCGTGATGGCATACGCCAGTTTGAGGGGAAATTGTTCAATAGAAACAAGTGGTTTTTCTTTGACTTCGCCTTCCATGACGACATTTTCGTGCAAGGTGTACTCTTGACGCTCTACTTTAACAAGCTCTCCTGCTTTTTCCACAATGACCTCATTTTCATCAATCGCTTTGATGACACCTCGCTCACCATTGTAGTATTTTCCCCATTTATTGGTGCAAAAAAGCACCTTTGCTCCCACTTTTAAGGTCAAGTCCACAGGAATGGGAAGCGCGTTTTTCCACCCCTCGATCTTGTTTACATGTAAAGACTGCTCATGCACTTTTTCTTTGGCTTTCAGCACGATGGGTTCACTCTCAATCTGCGCTAATTTTTGGATGTTCAGCATCTCTGCTTCTTTGTTTCTGCCAAACAAAACGGTTGGGTCATCGTCCCACACACCAACATTGGTACGTAACGCTTCAAGGTATTCGAGTGTATCGCCATCCAGTATGCCTCGTCGTATCTTTCCAAGGTGTGAGAAGAAAAGTGTGTCGTGTGTACGCTTGGTGATGGTTAACTCCACAACCACAGGCTCAAACGCGTTCCAGGAACTGCTCTCAAACGCATACTCAAAACCGCCCCACAGACTATTTTCTTTGCCTTTGGAAACAGGAGGAAGCTGGAAAAAATCACCCACAAACAAGACACTTCCCTCAAAACCCGCATTGCGCAGACGATAATAGATCATATCCAGCAAATCCGCTGAAACCATGCTAATCTCATCAATCACCAAAAGATCGCATCTTGTGAGCACTTTTTTGATCTCAACCAGTCTGGCTTTGGTATAGCGATCATGGCGAGTGAGTTCATCGAGATGATTGCAGATACCAAAGGCAAAAAAACTGTGCAAGGTTTGACCGCCAACATTGACTGCACTGACACCTGTACTGCCTAAAACAACGATTTGTTTTCCGATTTTTCGCAGCTCCGTGACGATTTCACCGACGAGATAACTCTTGCCAACTCCCGCACCACCCGTGAGGAGTACATTGTCTTTTTTTAAGATATCGATGAGTTTTTGTGCTAAGTTCAAAGAGGCTTCCTAAGTTGTTTTGGGTATTATAACATTAACAAAAGACAAGGCAGATTATGATTTCATTTCGACATATTTTTCTTTTTACATGTAGCCTTTTTGTCCTCGTAGGTTGTGCTTTAAAAGAGCCGTCAGCGGAAACGGTTATTGCGCAAAGAACCGCTTCAAAAGAGATGCTGCTTTACCCTCAAAATGTGGACTTTTTAGCGCAAAACATCACGCCCCAAAGCGTAGCACAAAACGATTTTACCTATCGCTACTATTCACCATGGTTTAGAACCCATGTCAGTTACAATAAAGAAGATGCACTCTGGGCAAACAAATCGTATGGGCTGAAAAATCGCTATTATGGCGAGAACTTGCAACTCATAGATGGTGTAGAGATCGATGCCATCATCAACGCTACGAATGTGGAAGCCTATTCAAGCATCAATGCTCATGCGATTATGATTCAAAATGCACAAATGCGCAATCTCCCTACGGACAAACCTTTTTTCAAAAAAACGACCTTACCAGGAGAAGGTTATCCCTTTGATTATTTGCAAACATCACGCATTCATATTGCCGAGCCTATCATCATCTCACACTACAGTCGAGACGGTGCTTGGGCATTTATCGAGAGTTCTTTTGCCTCTGGCTGGATTCCCGTTGAGAGCTTTGTGCTTGTCGATGCTAAAGAGCGCACAGAATTTTTGAGTGCCATAAAAATCGCCATCACAAAAGACAATGTGCCTCTTTACAATGAAAAACAACGGTTCATCACGTATGCAAAAGTGGGAGCCATCTTTCCCATCATAAGTGAAGACGATGACTTTTTTCATGCCTACATGTACACACGAGATGCTACGTTTACCGCACAAAAACTAGAACTTCGCATCCCAAAAAGCTTTGCGCAAACCGTGCCAATAAGCTTTAACAAAGAAAATCTCAGCCAAATCGGTGATGCGCTTTTAGGCGAAAAATACGGTTGGGGTGGATTTCTTGCAAACCGTGATTGCTCTGCCATGACGCGCGATTTTCTCTCTCCTTTTGGCATCTGGATTCCCCGCAATTCTGGCGCTCAAAAGAGTTTTGGAGAGTACGTCTCACTCAAAGATTTAACACCCAAGGAGAAAGAAGCGATGATACTCAAAAATGGCATAGCCTTTTTAAGCCTCATTTACCTCAAAGGTCATATTATGCTTTACGCAGGCGAATTTGAAGGCAAAGCCCTCGTAATGCAAAATATTTGGGGTGTCAGAACGATGGAAGAAGGCAAAGAGGGTCGTAATGTCATCGGTAAAGCCATCATCTCGGACCTTTATGTGGGAGCGAACCAACCCAACGTGCCTGAAAATGGACTGCTCATCAACCGCATTGAAGGCATAACAATCAAACCAGCAAATACAAAGAGCAACAATCTGGTTCAAAAATACCCTAGTATAAAGACTATCAAAGATAACACCGTCTTTTTTATGGATGGAAGCTCACTCCCGTATGATGACAAAAAAGTAAAGACGTTTGATGAGAAGCTTGAAAATGCTGACATCGAAGATATGTTTGCTCAAAAATACCCTGCCTTTGCACCCATAACTGACCCCGCATTCAATGATGACCCAGGTCGTTTTCGCAATGATACTTTTTTGAAAAAACTATACGGCTCAAGCAAAAGTGAAATTGAGAAAAATCTCACAACAATAAACTGGCTTCCAAACCACGGTGGGAAAAAACTATACTTTAATAAAAATGAAAACGCGAGCGCACAACTTCAAAAAGTCTCTGATGAGCTTGACCGTTTGCCTGAAGAGTACATGAAGTATCTCAAAAAAGTCGATGGAACCTACTACTTTCGCAAAATCGCCAAAACAGAACGCTTAAGTGCCCATAGTTACGGCATTGCCATCGACCTTGACACCCACTACTCACGCTACTGGCAGTGGGACAAAACGCACAATTTTCACAATGAATTTCCAAAAGAAATCGTCGATATCTTCGAGAAACATGGCTTTGTTTGGGGTGGCAGATGGTATCACTACGACACCATGCACTTTGAGTATCGACCTGAGTTGTTTGAAAGCATTGACTAACAATAGAGCTTTACATGTAAAGCTCTTATTTCGTAAACCCGCACGCCTTTACATCTTTGTCATCTTCTTTCACAATTGCTTGCGCTGCAATGACTGTTTGACCGTTAAACGTCACTGCTGGGTTTCCGTGTAACTTCCAACCGTCATTTAAAAACTCGGTGATTCTTGAACAAAAGGTTGAGTCATCCGGTCCTGTGATAAGTTTGTATTGCATATTTTCTCCTTTGAAATTTTTACATGTAAAGAATTTTAGTCTGTTTCGCTTAAAATATTGACGATGAGTTTTACCATTAGCTCTTTTTGGCTTGGCTCGCTTGCGGCAACAAGAAGAGCGAGAGAAACAAGCGCATTGTCATTTATCTTTGGCTCGCCATTTGCTTTGTAAGCGATGCCATTTTTGTGTAAAAACAAGATAAACAAAAACGATCCTATTCGTTTATTGCCATCACTAAAAGCGTGATCTTTGATGACGTAATAGAGCAAATTTGCTGCTTTTTCTTCGATACTTGAAAGTAGATCAACACCTCCAAAGGTTTGATAGATATTCAAGAGTGCCCCTTTAAACTCCCCTGCCTTTTCATTACCAAACAGTTCTGTTGCATCGCCTTTTTTCATTAGGTCTTTTTTAAGCTCTCTAATGGCATGTTTTGCCTCATCATAATCCAAAACAAACCGTTTTTCACAAGTTCCTTGTAACGAATGGAGTGCATCGGAGTCATAGCCTTGTAGCAATGCCCATGTTTTGGCATAGTTGTTGATGATGTCAAGTAAGCCTTTGGCTTCGTTACTGCTCAGTTCTTTCGTTTCGATGCTTTTGCGCACTAGTTCCATCGTAGCGGTCAGTTCATTCAAACTTTGAGCATTAATACGTTGGTGGTTAAGAGCATAGCCTTTGATAAGGTAGTCTTTGAGAATTTTACTTGCCCAAATACGGAACTGCGTACCGCGCTTAGATTTCACGCGATATCCAACAGAAATGATGACATCAAGATTATAAAAAGCGACATCTCTTTCTACTTCTCTTTTACCCTCAATTTGAACTATCCGGAAATTCCGGATAGTTGAGTTTTCCTCAAGCTCACCTTCTTTAAAAACATTTCCAATATGTTCATTGATTGTTTTGACATTTTTGTCAAAAAGCTCTGCCATCTGTTTTTGACTCAGCCAAACCGTCTCATTTTCAAGGCTAACTTCTAAACTCACTTGCCCTTTATCATCGGTGTATAAAACAACATTTTGCGTCTCTTGCATCGTTGCCATCCTTTTTTTCTTGTTTTATTATAGCCTTTTAATAAAAAGGCTATACATTTCATTTCACAATGAAATATCACTTTACATGTAAAAAATTTCCAATTCCTAGATGTAGATCAAGGTTTTTTAGTATTAAATGGGATAAAATGACTCTCATATAAAACAATTGAAAGGATAACCATGACATTTACCGCAAAAATAGACAAAACAGCCCTCAAAGGCACGCCCGTAAAATTGGAAGGCAACTTCCAAGAAGTGGGCAATAATGCACCTGTTGTTACTGTTGTCACTCCAGACTTACAAGAAAAAACCATCGGTGGTGAAAACAATAAAGCTCAACTCATCATCGTAGTACCTTCACTTGACACACCTGTGTGTGATGCGGAAGCGAGACGTTTTAACCAAGAAGTTGCGAAGCATGAAAACATCGACACGACGATTATTTCGATGGACTTACCGTTTGCAAGCGCAAAATTTTGCAATGTTGCGGGTATTGAAAATCTAACCGTTGGTAGTGACTTTAGACACAAAGCATTTGCACGTGCTTATGGCATGCTCATCAGCGATGGTGCACTTGAAGGCTTGTGTGCTAGAGCGCTTTTTGTTATCAGTAAAGATGGCAAGATTGTTTACAAACAGGTGGTTCCTGAGATCACGGAAGAACCCAATTATGACGAAGCGTTAAATGCCGCTATCGATGCAGCCAACAGAGGGGCTAGTTGTTGTGGTTTTTGTCAGTAGTTTAACCCCACCAGAGCCTCCAAAAACGACGGCTCTTCAAAACCTAGTCGCTCAGCCACACCGCCTCTTTTTCTTTGCGGGTGTGGTCAATGGCGTACTTTTTGTTGCTCTTTTAGGTCTGCATTATGCAGGGCTTTTGAGTTTACATGTAAGCGTAGGACTGTACCATGCTTATGCGATGACGTTCATCGTTTTTACGCAATTTTTTGCAGGCTTTTTGCTAACGACATTTCCACGCTATCTCTCGCGTCCATCGGCATCACCAAAAGCATATTTGCCGATCGCATGGCTGATGAATGGTGGTGGACTTTTGTTTATTGCACTCTCATTTGTCTCTGAGATGGCACTTGTAGCCCCTATGCTTGTTATCTTAGCAGGCTATGTCAAACTCTGCTTACTTTTGCTTGATTTTCAAACGAAAAGTACAGTGACCAATAAAACAGATACCACATGGATGCTCAGAGCGTTTGCACTGGGTCTTGTAGGGCAGCTACTTTTCATCGCAGATCTGTTTATTCCAGCCTATTCACTCGCACTTGGAGTGAGTTTTTATCTCTATTTGTTCTTTATTGTTCTCATCGTTTCACAAAAAATGATGCCGTTTTTTGCAGCCAATACCATTATCGGCTATACGATGAACAAAAGCAAGCACTTTTTGCTCTTGGTCTTTGTAGCACTCATCCTCAAAGTGGTTTTAGAAGCATTAAACATGAATGCTTTTGTGGCAGACAGTGCGCTCTTTAGCATCATCACGTATGAGCTTTTGAAATGGCGCCTACCGTTTCGCAAATCCCCAGCCATTTTATGGGTACTTTTCCTCTCGATTTGGTGGGTTCCAGTAGGGTTTGGGCTTTTTGTGGTGCAAGACTTTTCGGCACTTGTAGGACACTCTATTTATTTGGAAAAATCACCACTGCATGCCTTGGCATTGGGTTATTTTACAACCGTTCTTGTGGGCTTTGGAACCAGAGTTATTCTTGGGCATTCAGGGCGAACGCCTAAAGCAGATGCGTATGCTGTGACACTTTTTGGACTTATTCAAGCGATGGCGCTCATTCGTATCATCGCAGGTATTTTCCCGCAATTTGGGTATTTGCATGCGGTGCTTACCGTGGCAGTTCTGTGGATTGTTGTTTTTGGCTTATGGTCGAAGCGGTATATTCATATCTTATTTGAGAAGTAACGCGTTGTGTGAGCCCAAATAACAGGGCTCACTTACATGTAAACGAATAACTGACGAGCCAAAGGCGAGTGGGCACTCTGCGTGAGAGAACCCAGTGTTAACGTAGTTTTTAAAGCTTTGCTTTAAAAGCGTGTCAGAATTTAAAATTACGAAATGACTTCAAAACCTGCTTCATCAATTGCTTTTTCAAACACACTTACATCAATCGGAGCATCGTACTCAATAACCGTTTGACCACTGGCTAAGTCAACATTGACACTCTTGACACCTTTAATTCCCTCTAAAACACCTTTAACGCTTTTAACACATCCTCCACAACTCATCCCTTTAACCACCAATGTGATTGTTGCCATTATGTATCCTTTTACTATGATTTTATTTTTTCATTTTCCAACGTCGTAACAGCAGCGAATTACTCACCACCGAGACCGAACTCATCGCCATTGCGCCACCTGCGACAATCGGGTTTAACATACCCAAAAATGCCAGAGGAATTGCTAACACATTATACACAAAAGCTAAGAAGAGGTTCTGCTTAATTTTTGACATCGTAGCACGCGAAAGTGCGATGGCATTGACGACATAGAGTGGATCATTTGCAATTAAGATAAGATCGGCGCTCTCCACAGCAATGTCCGAACCATTGGACATCGCAATCGCCACATCAGCCACCGCAAGTGCAGGTGCATCGTTGATGCCATCACCGACCATGCAGACAAATTTTCCCTCGTTTTTAAGCTTTGCTATTGCCTCTGCTTTCCCGTTCGGCAAAACTTCTGCAAAAAAGTGCTTGATGCCAAGCTCACGAGCAACTTTCTGCGCACAACGTTCGTTATCTCCTGTGAGCATATACACTTCAATACCATCATTTTGAAGCTTCTCAACCGCCACTTTAGCACTCTCTCGAATCGTATCTGCCAATGCGATATACCCAAGAATCTGCTCTTTGGTAGCCAACGCTACAATGCTGTTGCCCTCTTCCAAAAACGTTTGCGCGACAGTTGAAGGTTGCAGAGAACTAAATTGCATAATAAAAGCAGGTGACCCAGCAAAGTAAACCACGCCATCGATCTCACCTGAAACGCCCAAACCTGAATAGTTCTGAAACGCTTGAACACTCTTTGATGAGTTCTGCGGTGCTGAAGCAATAATCGCTTTGGCTAACGGGTGTTTTGACCCCTCTTCTAAGGCTGCAACAAGGACTAGAAATTGCTCTTTATCCAATTCATTTTTTTCGATTAAAACATCGACCACTTGAGGATTTGCATAGGTCAATGTGCCTGTTTTATCGAACACGACAGCATTGATTTTTCCCACATTTTCAAGCACTTCTGCATTTTTGATGAGAATTCCCTCACTTGCCCCTCGCCCAACACCCACCATAATCGCCGTTGGCGTTGCAAGTCCAAGCGCACACGGACATGCGATAACCAATACCGAAACAGCGTTGATAATCGCCTCTTCAAAATCGCCCCCGATAAACCACCACGCACCAAAAGTAATCACCGCGATGCTCACCACAATGGGCACAAAAATACCGGCAATCGTATCGGCAAGGCGTTGAATAGGCGCTTTGGAGCCTTGTGCTTCTTCGATAAGACGAACGATGGAAGCTAAAAAAGTGCCAGAACCAACTTTCGTGGCTTGGCATTTGAGCATCCCATCGCCGTTTTTGGTCGCCCCAACAATGACATCTCCCACGGATTTCAGCACGGGTAAACTTTCCCCCGTCATCATCGACTCATCGACCATGCTATTGCCTTCCACAACAATACCATCCGTGGGGATGCTCTCGCCCGCTTTTACCACAAAAATATCGTTTACATGTAAAGCTTCAATGCTGATCTCTTCGACCACACCATTGCGCTCTACAAACGCTTTTTTAGGCTGTAAATGAAGGAGTTTTGCAATGGCAAAACCAGTCTTTGCCTTTGCTCTCACCTCTAAAAGTTTGCCTAAAAGTACCAATGTTATTACCGAAACAGATGCTTCAAAGTAAAGGTGTAGCGGCACGTAAAATAGCACAACGCTGAGGCTTAAAAAATACGCGGCACTCGTACCCAAAACCACGAGAACATCCATATTGGCACTGCCACTTTTCAAGCTTTTGTAGGCACCTATATAAAATTTTCGTCCACAGTAAAACTGTACAATCGTCGCAAGCCCTAGCTGAATCATCGGTGAGAGGTGCAGATGGATATTGAAAAGCATCGCCACCATTTCGACTAAAAACGGCAGTGTGAGCAGTGCTGAGAGGCTAAATTCTCTTAAAAGTTTTTGATAATCTTGTTCTTTGTCCAGACTTTTTTGATCTTGATCGACTTTGGAAGACTCCGTGGCGCCAAAACCTGTTTTTTCAATGCTTTGGATGATTTCAGGAAGATTGATATTAGGGTTAGATGAAGCAACAAACGCTTTTTCGCTCGCCAAGTTGACATTGGCTTTGACGCCTTCAAGCTTTCCAAGTACACGCTCAATGCGTGCTGAACATGCTGCACATGTCATGCCCTTGATGTCAAGCTCAAAATGTTTTTCAGACATTTTTTGTCTCCTTTATTTTTTGACATTCTAACGCTTCGTTACTTGTGCCAAGATGAAACAAAAAATGTAGACAAATCTTTACATGTAAAGACTATTCGTCTTCTTTTGCTTCCAAAAGTTGAGCAGCTTCGATGTCTGTGTTAAAATCTTGGTATTCAAGTTTGGCATCTTTAAGATTTTTAGTTGCTTTGGCGCCTAAACGCTTCAAATTCTCTACGCGACCTAGTATATTACCTGAGCCTTCTGTGAGCTGTTTTTGAGCGTTTTCATAGCTGTTATTGAGTGTTTGAAGCTGGCTGCCAACTTTTTTGAAACTCTCTGAAAAACCGACCATTTTGTCATACATTTTTCCAGCTTCATCAAAAAGCTTTGAGGCTAAAGTACTCGACTGCTCACTTTGCCAGTAGAGATAAATAGTGCGCAATGAAACGGTTAACGTTGAAGGGTTAACAATGGCAATATGCTTGCGAAGCGCGTACTCATAGAGTTTTGGATCTTCATTGATCGCGACCGAAAAAGCACCTTCAATGGGAACAAACATAAACACATACTGGAGTGTGCCTTGTTTATAGTGAGTGTAGTCTTTACTATCAAGTATGTCAATATGCTCACGAAACGCCTGCATCAAGGCTTTAGAAGCAATGTGTTTTTCTTCTTCACTCTCCGCCCTGATAAACTCATCGTAACTATTCAACGAAACTTTCGAATCAATAATGATGGTACGATCTTGAGGGAGTTTAATGACGACATCAGGACGCTTTGTTCGTCCCTCTTCATCTTTATAACTCTCTTGTGTTTCATAATGCACACCCTTGATGAGTCCTGAGTACTCTAAAACACTCTCCAAGATCATTTCACCCCAACTGCCTTGGCTCTGTTTTTTACCTTTGAGCGCTTTGGTGAGATTTTCAGCCTCTTTGGAGATGTTCATACCAGCTCTTGCGACCTGTTCAATCTCTTTAGAGAGCTCTGCAAATTTTTTCGTGCTGTTTTCTTGGGAATTTTCAACACTTTTTTTAAAACCATCTAAATTTTCTTTAAAGGGCTTAAGCAGTGTTTCAAGCGATTTTATCGAGGTGTCATCCAGTTTTTGAAGCTTTTTCTCTAGGTGTTGCTCCATGATAGCATTAAGCTTGAGTTCAAGCTTTTTCCCCTGCTCTTCAAGATCAAGTTTGAGTTTTTGATTTCCCTCTTTTTGGGCACTCAGTTCTGCTTGGAGTTTCGCACTTTGCATGTTAAGGGTTAAATTATCGGAAGTTAACTGCTCATTTTTGGCTTTAAATTCGGCTAATACATAGGCTTTTTCCTGAAGCACCGACTTAATCCACAATCCAAACACCACCATGGCAACACTAAATGTAATAAAAATAGCTAAAAATAGCATCTCTTGAGGCATAACAAACTCCTAATATGTGCTTACATGTAAAGAAAGATTATTCGATATAAATGGTGTCTAAAATCTGATTTTTGAAGCGAATATTTTCCAAGTTTTGCTTTAAAACGCGGTTCTCTTCTTTAAGAATTGAGTACTCACCATACAGTTTGCTAATATCACGGCTCATGTAATAAATTTGATTTTTGATGTAAATTTTGGGAAGAATCAGCAAAAAGGCGACAAACATCACCATATACACGAGCAATAAAAAACGAAAATCGAGATTTTTCTCGACCTTCTGCTCGGCATCATACTGTTCTAAAAGATCGTTTTTATCGCCCATTATGCACTCTTTATCTCAAAAACTCTCAGTTTTGCACTACGGCTACGAGGATTTTTCTTGACTTCAGCATTACTTGCTTCAATCGGTTTTTTACTGATGAGTTTACCTAAGCGGTGGTTATTACCACACATACAACGCATCACAGTAGGTGGGCAAATACAGTTTTGTGACCAAAGTTTAAAGGTCTGCTTCACGATGCGATCTTCAAGGGAATGAAACGAAATAATTCCTACCATACAGTGCTCAAAATTGGCATTTTTGATGCTTTCCAAAAGCTCAGTTAGAACACCCAGTTCGTTATTGACTTCAATACGAATGGCTTGAAACAGAAGTGTCGAAGGATGGATACTCTTTTTCCCTCCCACTTTCTCAGCTAATTTAGAAAGCTCTTTGGCACTTTGAAGAGGCACTTTGGCTCTAGCTTCGCAGATAAGATGTGCCAATTTTTTATACTCGTGAATCTCGCCATATTCCCGTAAAATAAACTCTAGCTTCTCTTTGGAGTAGTGATTGATGACTTCATAAGCACTAAGTTCCTGCTTCGGGTTCATGCGCATATCTAACACATCGGAATCAAAAGCAAATCCACGCTCTTTTTTATCAAGTTGCAAGGAAGAAACACCGATATCAGCGAGAATTCCTCGGATGGGGAGATCCGTATATTTAGAAATAACAGAAGAAAAATTACCATGATGAAACACAACACGATCACCAAAGCGTTCTAACCTTTTTTTGCTAAAGGCTAACGCCTCTTCATCTTGATCACACCCAATAAGTTTGATGTTAGGATTTTGCTCCAAAAGAGCCTCACTATGCCCACCATATCCTAGCGTACAGTCAACAATAACCCCATCATTAAGGCTAGAAAATGCCTCTTTGACCTCTTCTAAAAGTACGGGGATATGGGGAATGTTCACTGTGTGTCCTTCATTAAAATGGCTCTATTATAATCTATTGAGACTTACAATCGCCTCATACGCTACGTCCATCATCGTTTCAATTTCTTTACATGTAATCACATAAGGGGGCATAAAATAGACAACATTGCCCAGCGGACGCAGTATCACGCCCTTTTTCAGGGCATACTCAAATATTTTTAAATTCACACGAAAATCAATCGGATAAACATCAAGTTCCACAGCTGCGATCATTCCCATTTGACGAATTTTTTGCACATTGGGAAGTATTTTGAACTGCTCTAATTTAGAAGCGATTAGTGCAATTTTTTCTTGGTTTTTTTCTAAAATAGACTCATTCTCAAATATATCAAGTGTTGCATTCGCTGCACTGCAAGCTAATGGGTTGCCTGTATAACTATGAGAATGTAAAAATGCCTTAAATTCGGCGTAATCGCAATAAAATGCATCATACACTTTTTGAGTCGTAAGAACAACAGAAAGGGGAAGATAACCGCCCGTTAGTCCTTTGGATAATGTCATAAAATCAGGACTAACATTTGCATGTTCACAGGCAAACATTTTGCCCGTCCTACCAAAGCCAACAGCGATCTCATCGGCAATAAGATGCACACCATACTCATCACACAGTTTGCGAGCAAGCGAAATATAAAGTGGATGATACATGTTCATTCCACCCGAACATTGAATCAGTGGCTCGATGATAAACGCTGAAATTTGAGCTGCTTTTTCTTTAAAAATTTGCTCCAGCGCATCCGCTGCTTTTATGGCACTCTCCTGCGTTTGATCTTTAGGAACAGGAGTTTGAATCGTTTGCAATAAAATATCTTCAAAAACCTCTTTATAAAGCTTCACATCACCAACGGCTAAAGCACCGATGGTTTCGCCATGATAACTGTTTTCTAAAGAGACAAAGAAAGGTCGTTTTTCGCCTCTGTTTTTATGGTATTGAAAGCTCATTTTCAAAGCTACTTCGATCGCACTGGAGCCATTATCAGCATAAAAACATTTCACCAGCCTTTTTGGTGCTATGGCACATAGCCTTTTGGAAAGCCTAATGATCGGCTCATGCGTAAATCCAGCAAAAATAACATGTTCTAGCGTTTCTAATTGCTCTTTAACTTTTTGATTGATGTAAGGGTTGCAATGACCGAAAAGATTGACCCACCAAGAACTAACACCGTCAATATAACGGTTATCTTCAAAATCGTGTAAATAAACCCCTTTCCCACTTTTAATAGGGATAATCGGAAGTGTCTCGTGGTCTTTCATCTGCGTACAAGGATGCCATATATGCTTTAAATCATCCTCAATTAACATTTTTGTGTTCATTGTTACATTTTGCCTTTTTTTGTTAGGAGTTTCACGCAATTTATGGTTATTTAATAACTATATAGATAGAATTATAGCAAAATACAAAGATCTCAAAGGTTAAGAATGATTACGTGGATGCAACGTCACAAGAAATATCTGGTCATCACTATCTGGATTAGCACAATAGCATTCGTCGGTGCTGGTTTCGTAGGATGGGGGGCTTATGACCTCAATAAAGATCGCGCTGCTTCTGTTGCCAAGGTAGGTCATCGTACCATTTCTGTCCAAGAATTTCAATCCGCTTATGCAACCCACTACAACTTCTACAACAATCTTCTAGGTGGCAAACTCACTCAAGAACAAGCAGAACAAATGGGTCTTGATAAAATCGTTATGAACACACTGGTCAATCAAACACTTCTGTTGAATTATGCTGATGAGCTTGGTCTTCTTGCAACCAAAGAAGATGTCAAAGAGCGCCTTAAAAACACTTCAACGTTCCAAACTGATGGCGTTTTTAACAAAGATCTTTACTACTCAATCCTCAAAGCAAATCGTATCAATCCAAGCGATTATGAGAATGGCCTTGAAAAAGAAATTTTAAATGCAAAACTTGAAAACTTCTTCAAACTCACACCTTCACCTAAAGAGATCGACCTTTTTGCATCTGCCTTTTTTATGGAAGATCGCATCGCAGTTGCTTCGGTAACACTTGATGCAAATGAAGTCACAGCGAATGAAGAAGCGATCAAAGCCTACTGGGAAAAAAATAAATCAAACTATCTGACTAAAAAAAGCTATACACTTGAACTTCTTAATCTTCCTGCTTCACAAGCAAAATTTGATGATAAAACACTCGAAGAGTTTTTCAATCAAGAAAAATTCAATTATACATTTGAAGATGGAAAATTGATGACATTTGCGGAAGCTAAGAGTAAAGTCGCAGTAAACCTCAGACTTAAAAACGATAAGAAAAGTGCCCTAGAATCTTTCCTTGCTTTCAAAAAAGGTGAAGTGCCCGCCAATGAAACAAAAGTTGTTTTTGATGATGATACGATATACCCTCTCGATAAAATTCAAGTAGCAGCTAGAGACGAAGTACTAAAACCACTCGTTATCAAAGACAACTACGTTATCATTAAAATTAAAGAGATTAAATTTCCTGAACCAATGTCTTATGATATGGCTAAGAAAGATGCGAGCCGTGATCTTTTAGAAGGATTAAAAAGTGCCGCATTGGAAAAGAAAGCCCAAGTCAAACTTGACAATTTTTCAGGAAGCGACATTGGCTTTGTAAGTAGGGATTCTGTCAAGTCTATTGCAGGGCTTAGTGAAGCAAAAAGTGCAGAGTTTTTAAGTCACGTTTTTGATAACACAACAAAAAAAGGTTATAAAGTTATTGATGGTAAAGCCATTGTTTACGAGGTTTTGGAACAAAAGTTGCTTAACAAGGACAAGGCTAAGCAGTATGTTAGTTTGATTAGCGAAAATGTTTCGCAAGTGAAACAATCTGAGTTAAATCAAAATCTTATCAAAAAGCTCGCTACTGCGTATAAAGTCGAGCAATACTACAAAGGAAAATAGTTGAGCACTACGATTTTAGGTATCGACATTGGTTCAACCAAGATTTGCGCTATTATCGCTCAAAAAAACGATGATGGTGACGTCAAAATCTTAGGCGCAGGTATTGCAAAGTCTCAAGGTCTTAAAAAAGGTATTATTACCAATATTGACCTTGCTTCAAAGTCGATTCGCAATGCACTTAATGATGCAAAAAGAGTCGCGGGTACACAGTACGAGATGGTTATCGTTTCGATTTCTGGAGCTTACACGAAAAGTGTTGATAGCAGCGGTATTGTCAATATTCCAAACCGTGATATTGGTATCAAAGAAATTAATCGTGCAATGCAAATGGCAGATCATAACGCTAATATCCCAAATGAATATGAAAAACTCCACGTACTTCCTTACAATTTCAAAGTTGATGATCAAGAATTTATCGAAGATCCACTGGGAATGAATGGGGCACGCTTGGAAGTCCAGGTTCACATCATTACCGCACAAAAATCTTCACTCAGTAACCTTAGAAAAGCTGTTAAATCAGCAGGTGTTGAAATTGACAATATTGTTCTTGGCGGTTACGCCTCAGCAATTGCTGTTTTAAATCACGATGAGCGCGAACTCGGTGTTGCTGTGATTGATATGGGTGGCGCTACATGTAACATCATGATTCATGCTGGCAACTCTATGCGTTTCAATGACTATCTAGGCGTGGGTTCACTGAATATTACTAACGATCTCTCAACCGCTCTGCATACACCTCTTGGTGCAGCAGAAGAGATTAAAATTAATTATGGCTCGCTTAAAAGTAATTCAAGCGAACTCATCGAACTCCCTGTCATTGGGGATGATGGATCAACCCATGAAGTATCACTCAATATTGTTTCTAACGTTATCTATGTTAGGGTTGAAGAGACACTAATGATCTTAGCAAAAACACTTGAAGATAGTAGTTTTAAAGAACAAATCGGTGCTGGTGTTGTTTTGACAGGTGGAATGACAAAACTAGATGGCATTAGAGAATTAGCATCAGCAATTTTTGACAATGTGCCTATTAGAATTGCCAAACCAAGAGAAATGGATGGCCTCTTTGAGACGCTCAGAGATCCAAGCTATTCAACGGCAATTGGTCTTGTTCTTTACGGTGGAGGCTATTTTACACCGTATGAGATCGATTCAAATAAAAAATTACGATACAAAGATGAGACCATAGAACCAACGCGTCACCAACATCAAGAGACATTTGAAGAGGCTGATGGCGTTGAAGAAAATGAAATTGGAACACTTCCTGCTTCTGATAGCAGTAATGCGAAAGAGAAACTAAAAGATCTCGCAAATATTCAGGAAGAAAATAGTGAGGGTTTTGGCTCGAAACTATGGAATAGATTAACACAATTATTTTAAAGAGGGGTAAGAGGTATGAACGGATTTAGCATAGAAGAATCAAAATGTGTTTACGGAGCTAAAATCAAAGTTATCGGTGTTGGCGGCGGTGGTGGAAATATGATTAACCACATGGTAAGAGAAGGTATTAGTGGTATCGATCTTATCGCAGCAAACACAGACGCTCAGGCCCTTGAAAATTGTTTAGCAAAGACAAAAATCCAATTGGGCAAAAAAGGTCTGGGAGCTGGAATGCGCCCTGACATTGGTAGAGAATCTGCACTAGAGAGCTATGAAGAGATTAAAAGTTCTTTAGAGAAAGCTGACATTGTTTTCATCGCATCTGGTTTTGGTGGAGGAACAGGAACAGGAGCAGCACCTGTTGTTGCACAAGCAGCTAAAGAAGTTGGTGCATTAACCGTTGCCGTTGTTACACGTCCCTTTATGTTTGAAGGTAAAAAAAGAGCTAAACTTGCAGAACTTGGTATTAACGAACTTCGTAAAGAGAGTGATTCGATTGTAATTATTCCTAATGATAAACTTCTTGCTATTGTCGATGCAAAATTTGGTATCAAAGACAGTTTCAAGATCGTTGATGATGTTTTGAGCCGTGCTGTGAGTGGTATGAGTTTGGTTGTTCTTTCATCTGGACAAAGTGATATCAACGTTGACTTTGCCGACGTACAAACTGTTATGAGTCATCGTGGTATGGCACTTATGGGTATTGGCGAGAGCACTGGTGAAGATGCAGCGATGGAAGCGATTAAGAGTGCTATTGAGTCACCTCTACTTGATAACCTCTCAATTAACGGTGCCCTTGGTGTCTTGGTTCACTTCCAAATTCCATCAAGTTATCCTATTACTGAGATTAGCAATGCAATGCAACTTATCCTTGATTGTGCGGATGAAGATGCAGATGTTATCTTTGGTACAACAACCAGTGAAGATATGGAAGAAAACAGTGTTAAAGTTACTATCGTTGCAACAGGTTTTGAGAATAAAATCGAAGCTTCGAAAGAGCTCAAAATGCTTAATAGCAATCAAGAATCAATCAAAAAAGAGCGTATTTTACGCCTTAAAAAAGTAAGTGGTGGCTATGAGGGACAAGATGATTATCTTGATATCCCAACGTATATTAGACACCAAATGGATTAATACTCTCCCCTAAAACCTCTTCTATGCAGGAGAAGAAGCCTTGGCTTCTTCTCTTACTTTTGACTTAACCAACTACGTCTTACAAATAATACACATTGCGCTACCATTAAAAATTTCATCACCCATTCACTCTGCTTATGCATTTTAGTAAACAACTCTGTTGTTGTCTCAGCATTACCCAATTGTTGAGCATGCACAATAAATGGCGTATAGTAAAAAATAAATAGTCCTGTTGCGACAACAATCACAATCGACACTATAAATGACAAGAAATCGTAATTTTTAAACATCATCCAAACTTGTACTTCATAAATAATGCTGAAAAGTGCCACAAATCCAATGAGAAGGTTCATCTTCAAAAAAACCTGAGTCATTAAAATACCACTTTGAAAATGAGTCAACACACCATCGCCTAAATATTTTTGTGGGAAAAATATTACAGGAGCGATGAATGCACCTGCAGCAATTTCAACACCGATTGCAATGCCAAGCATCACCAAATAAATCACCATAAAACTTCTCATCTCTTCTCCTTAATCCAAAATCCACGATCTAGCTCCGCTAAATCTTTGTAAAATGCAATCTCTAAGCCTTTACTCTTTGCATACTCACTGATCGGCTGACGCTGATCATATCCCATCTCACAGGCAAGTGCTTTTACACCTCGTGTTACAAAAAGATCAATAATCTGACACAACATCTCGTCTCCTCTACTTCCGCCATAAAGTGCTAAAGAAGGTTCATACGAAAGTCCTATACCTAAAGGTTCTTCATTCGCGATATACGGAGGATTGGAAACAATCATATCGATTTCTCCACTAACCCCATCCAAATAACTGCCTTCAACAAACGCAATACGTTCACTAACACCTTGTTTTTTGGCGTTATGCTGGCTTACATGTAAAGCCTCACTTGAAATGTCCACCGCTGTAAATCTAGCCTTTGGAAGCAAAAGCGCAAGCATAATAGAGATGATTCCACTACCACACCCAATTTCGACAATATGCAAATGGGGTGAAAGTTCTTTGGCTAATTCCACAGCCTTATCGACAAGTATTTCTGTCTCTGGGCGAGGGATAAGCACACGGGCATCAACATCAAACTCTCTACCATAAAAACTAGCGCGTCCTAAAATATACTCCAACGGTTCATGGCTGATACGACGTTTCAAAAACTCTGTAAACCGCTCATCCATACTTATTTCATCATCACTATGGCTTAAAAGCCAACTCATCTCACAACCAAGCACTTCACCTAAAAGAATCATCGCCTCTTTTTGAGGAATATCCGTAACCTCGCGCAATTGCTCAGCACTTTTAGCTAAAAGCTCTTTAATGAGCAAGAGCCTCTCCTTCATTAAAGCTCATACCCAATTTTTTAAGTCTTTCCGTCAATGGTGGATGCGTAAAATAAAGTGCAATGCTCAAGGGATGGGAAAGCGGGAAACTTTTATTTTCATCTGCAAGTTTAACTAGAGCAGAAGCAAGCGATTCTCTACTTTCACACTCACTGCCATATTCATCTGCTCGATACTCATTGTAACGACTTAAAAGCCCAAAGAGTGGCATTAAAGCAAATGAAACCAGTGGTGAAAGCAATAAGAAAAGAGTCATCACACTTCCAGCAGATTTGTTTACATGTAAAGATTTAAAAAGCTCTTGTGGCAAATTTCCAAAGAGTCCAAACATCAACAAAAGCATCAAGGCACTTGAAGCAATATTTTTGAGAATATCTTTATGTTTAAAGTGACCCAGTTCATGACCCAAAACAGCTAAAAGTTCATGTTTTTCCAATTTTGCAATTAAGGTGTCAAACAGTACAACGCGTTTAGAACTACCCAAGCCTCCAAAGTAAGCATTCAGCCTATTGTCACGTTTGCTGGCATCCAAGCTAAATACACCACTGCTTTTTAGCCCTGCTTTGTGTAAAAGCGTTTCAATGGAACTTTTAAGACTCTCATCTTCAAGAGGGGTGAGTTTATTAAACAATGGAACAATCACAATCGGATAGATCATATTAATAAACAATATGACCGCAAAAGAGAATAAAAATCCGTAAAACCACCAATACGCGTAAGTCATTATAAGAATACTCATCACCCAGAAAAATGCACCACCAAAAAGGAAGAACATTAAAGATGATTTGATTTGATCTAAAATAAACGTTTTTAGATCAATGGTTGAGAAACCAAATTTTTTATCAAGTCCAAAAGTCTGGTAAAGATCAAATGGAAGTGAAAGTAGGTAATTGACCGCAACAAAGCTCATCACAAAAAGAACAGAGCGTAGCGCTTCATTTTCAAAATTTAGTACAGAATTAAGCATTGAAAAACCAAACGTTATCCAACCAAAAAAGAGTACAAAATCAAACAATGAAGAGACTAAAGAGAGTTTTTGTGTTGCTATCTTGTAAGAAGCGGCTTTGAGATAATTGGCAGGTGAAAGAATTACTGCTTTCAAGTCACGTGCTTTGGTTACAAAGCCTATTTCCATGAGTGCTGCATACATTCTAATTAAAAGATACATTATATAAAAGAGCGTTAATAGTTCTAACATAAAGTACGATTCCTTTGTCAAATTGAAAAACGTTATCATACCAGTTTTTCATCAATATTGCCTAAATGGATACAACTCATTTGCAACATACGAATGCTATTATTTTCTCAGAAATAGATGTGTTTCTTAATCCTTCCTAATAAGATACATGCTTTAAATCTTTTATTAGGAAAATGAGTTTACAATGAAAAAACAAAGACAAAAGGACGCAAGATGACAATTTCTAAGCAACTGATGGTAATGCTTTCCATCGCCATTATCGGAACCTGTACCATATTTGGTATCAGTATACGAGAAATGGATAAGATTTATGAGGAAACAAATTATAGCAATGTCAATTCGTTACCAAGTATTCTAGTTTTCAACGATATCACGGTAAATGCCCTTAGGCTTCGATTAGTTCTGTGGGAACATATATCGCAAGATGATAAAGAAGCTAATAATAAAAGTGCTGAAGGCATTAAAAAGGCTATTGATGAGATTGCTAAAGGGTTAAAAGACTATGAAGCTCTACTTTCCGATACCAAAGATAGAGAGTTGCTTAACAAGGATCTTGAAAGCTTTAAACAATACACTGCCGTCGCGCAAGAAGTTCTCAAACTCTCGGGATCTGGACATAAAACAGAAGCGGGTAACTTCTTAAATAAAAGCAGACCGATATTAAAAATATTTACAGCAGCCCTAGATGCACATATGGAATATAACGCTGAAATTGCAAAAAACTCAGCAAAAATGGCAGCAGAAGACAAACAAAATGCAAGTTTTGTGATGATTATTCTCTCTCTTGCCATTATTGGCTCAACCATCTTCATCAGCGTACTCATTCGAAACAACATCATGCAAGGCGTACATCTCGTACGCGATAGTATTGGTAACTTTGTTCGCAACAAAGAGCTTAACTTCCGCATTCAATACACCAAACAAAATGAAATCAAAGAGATGGTTGATAGTTTTAATGCGCTTGTAGAAACACTCGAAAGTACGATTGTCGATGCAAAGACCTCTTCAAGTGAAAATGCCTCTGTTTCGCATGAACTTAGCACCACCAGTATGCAAATAGGACGCAATGCAGAGCAAAGTTCTGCTATTGTCGCCAATACCATCCAAGAGATTGAAACCATCAAAGTCTTTGTGCAAGAGACAGCTACACTTTCTGAAAATATGAAACAAAGCATTGCAACCGCAGGTAATAGACTTGATAATGCTAAAAATGAAGTCATTGCCCTTCGTGGTGAAATGGATCAAGCCAGTGCCTCTGAAACGGCTCTTGCTCAAAAGCTAGAGCAAATGAGCCATGATGCAGAGCAAGTCAAACAGATCTTAACGGTGATTTCTGATATTGCCGATCAAACCAATCTTTTAGCGCTTAATGCAGCGATTGAAGCTGCAAGGGCTGGAGAGCATGGTCGTGGGTTTGCGGTTGTTGCGGATGAAGTACGAAAACTAGCTGAGCGTACGCAAACATCACTTACAGAAATCAATGCTACGATTAATGTCATTGTTCAATCTATTGTGGACTCTTCAGAGCAGATGGGAAGAAATGCCAAAAATATTCAAAGACTCTCAACGGTATCCAGTGGCGTTGAGACAACTATTTTAGGTACCACTCAAGTGATGGACGAAAGTGTTGCTGCCGTTACCACCAGTGCGCAGAACTCACGAAAGATTTCACAAGATACGGATAAAATTGTCGACATGGTCTCCAATATCAACACCCTTACCAGTGAAAATGCCAGAAGTGTTGAAGAGATCGCTGCTGCTGCCGATCATCTCTCTCGTTTGGCTGAAAATCTTAATAACAAGCTTAATCAGTTCCGCTCTTAATCTAGCTCTTGTTTGGGTAATGCATCTAAGCTTTACCCAACTTCTACGCATTTTCATCTTAATGGTATAATACGCGCAAAAAACAAAGTAAGGCACTTAATTTGGCACTTTTAGATTTAATTGGCATTAGCAAGGCATACGAAACTCAAAAAATTTTAACAGATGTTGATTTTTCCCTGCACGAAGGTGAGCGCGTTGCCATCATCGGTAAAAATGGTGGTGGTAAATCAACCCTTATGAAGATCGTTTTTGGCTCTTTGGAAGCAGATGAAGGAAGGCGGATTCTTCAAAAAAATACCAAAGTAGGCATGTTAGACCAAACACCTCGCTTTAAAGAGGGAATGAATGTCAAAGAAGCGATTGAAGAGGAACTAAAAGAGCTAAAAACCGCACGTCTTCGTTATGAAGAGGTCATTAAAACGTTAGAACATGACTATCACAATGAAGCACTGCTCGCAGAGCAAAGTCAACTGGTCACTTTTTTAGACCTGCATGATGCGTGGAGTTTGGATGAAAAGATAGAAAAAGTCTTGCAAGAGTTTGACCTTAAACAATTTGAACAAAGCGATGTCAACCTCTTAAGCGGTGGAGAACAACGTCGCGTGACATTAGCAGGACTCATTCTTCAAAAGCCTGATATTTTGTTACTGGATGAGCCTACCAACCACTTGGATGTCTATATGGTTGAGTTTTTAGAGCAAATGCTTTTAACTGCTAAATTCACGCTACTTTTCATTTCGCATGATCGTTATTTTATCGATCATCTAGCGACTCGTACGATTGAAATTGATGATGCTAAAGTGAGAAGCTTTGAAGGCGGTTATGAAAATTATCTTACATGTAAAGAGTTATTGATCTTATCGCTCCAAAAACAGCATGAAAATCTACTCAAATACCTTAAAGGCGAAGAGGAGTGGCTCAGACGTGGCGTCAAAGCTAGACTTAAACGCAACGAAGGGCGAAAGCAAAGAGTTTTTGAATTACGTGAGTCTGCAAAAAAAAACCCCTCTTTGGTTCGAAAACTCAAACTGGAGTTAGAGCGTGAAAAGCATAACTTCAATGGCGAAAAGATCATCAATAAACAAAAAATGCTCTTTGAAATGTACAACATCCATAAAAAACTAGGGAATAAACTCCTCATCAAAGATTTTAGTACACGTATTTTACAAAAAGACCGCATTGCCATTGTTGGTAAAAATGGAGCAGGCAAATCAACACTGCTGAAAATTTTACTGGGCGATATGAGTGTCGATAGTGGAAATTTTGACAAGGGTGAATTTAAGGTCGGTTATTTTGATCAACAACGCATGATGCTCGATGACAATAAAAACCTTATAGAGACATTTTGCCCTAATGGTGGAGATCGTGTCGATGTTAAAGGTAAAAATCTCCATGTATTTGGATATCTCAAAGATTTTCTCTTCCCCAAAGAAGACCTGAACAAAAAGATCGGCATACTCAGCGGTGGTGAAAAAAATAGAGTAGCCCTCGCCCTGCTCTTTTCACAAGAAGTCGATTGTCTTATCCTCGATGAGCCAACCAACGATCTTGATATTCCAACCATTAATATTTTAGAAGAATACATCCAAAGTTTTGGCGGAGCAGTTATCTTTGTTAGCCATGATCGTTACTTCGTCGATAAAATTGCTGGAAAGCTTTATGTTTTTAAAGGTGAAGGGATCATTGAAGAGAGCTATCAAAGTTACAGTGAATACTTAGAAATTGAAAAAGAGATCAAAGAACTTGATGCCATGGAATCTGCACAAGAAGCACCATGGATTGAAAAAGAAGAACCAAAAGCGCAAAAAGCAAAAGAGAGTGTACCCACAAAGCTAAGTTACAAAGAACAGCGTGCTCTTGATACACTGCCATTACAAATCCAAGCACTTGAAGATGAGATTAGCTCTATTAAAAGATGTCTTGAAAATCCAGAGTGCTATCAACAAATTGGACTTACAAAACTGAGTCAAAACTTAGAAGAAAAAGAAGCACTTTTAGAGCCAATGATTGAAGAGTTATTGGAAATAGAAGAAAAAGTAGAAATGATGCAAAGAGGCTAAACCTCCTTGCATTACGCTTTAAATGTTGAAAGTGTTGTGTCTAGATTTTGTGAAGACTCAAGCATGGTTTGAGAGATATGTGAAAGCTCAACAGCAATTTTTTCATTATTGTCAGATAAGCTTAACGTTCGTTTCATCTGCTCCATCATTTGATTGGTCAGATGCGAAATTTCTACAACTTTTTTAGATGCTTTTTTAGAAATATCTATCGACTCTAATGTACGATTTTTAGTCTCCTCTGTAGCATTTTGAACATCAAAAGCGCTGTTAGAGATATGACTGATATTTTCCGCATTCACTTCCATATTGGTACTGAGTTGTGTTACGCCTTGAACGATAACACTAATCGTAGCATCGATTTCAGCAAGTGCTTTTTGAGTACGCTCTGCAAGCTTTCGTACTTCATCGGCAACAACCGCAAACCCACGACCATGCTCCCCTGCCCTTGCAGCTTCAATCGCAGCATTGAGTGCTAACAAATTGGTCTGATCAGCGATATCTTTAATCATCGCCAAGACACCTTTGATTTGGTCAGTTTGCGAAACAACATTTTGGATTTGATGGGCCATCTCTTGTTCAGAATCACTCGCACCATTAATCTTTTGAACGACTTCGTTGAGTGCCAGACTCATTTTTTCTAAAACACTAAACGATGCGCTATTATCTTCAACCGTATGAATAGCAAGCTCTTCAGATAGATCCAAATCGGCTTCAATATCTTTCATCAAATCAAACGACATCTTAATCTGATGTGCTTGCTCAACCACACCTTTTGAAAATTCTAGTGCATTTTCATTCAGTGTTTCACCCGTATGTTCAACATTTTGTGAAATTTTTTGTGAGCTTAAGATGATAGATTGAATTTTTTCAATGAAAATATTGATGTATTTGGCAATATCACCCATCTCATCTTGGCTATTAATTTGAACTCGCGCAGTCAAATCGCCATTTCCGCTGGAAAGGTCATGGACACGTGCCATGAGTATCGCTAAAGGATCACCAACAACACGTTTAAGGACAAGCATAATCAAGACCGAGGTTACCAGCAATGAAAGTGCAAAAATACTAATGAGTTCCCAGCTTACCTCACTAATATAAGCATCAATTTCAGAAAATGAGAATGTCATATCCATAACGCCAAGCACATCCCCTTTTTGTGAAGTAGCATGACAGGCCAGACAATCTTGCTCAGCAATCAGCGGTTTTAAAAGTCTTAAACGATGACCTTTATCATCATCGAGTGTAATATTTTGCTGTTTTGGGTTTTTGAAGATATCGATAACTGCAACATCTGTTGATGGTTTTGCATTGATACCAAAAGTATCAATAACCGCTTGAGATTGATGGATTTTAAGCTCTTTAATCCCTTTCATTTCCCCAGCATCTTGCAATGATTTTTCAATCAAAGCACGATCACCCAAATTCATTGCAGCACGTACCGTTTGGAAAACCGATTGGCTGAGTAAATTTAGATTATTTTCACTTTGGATTTGAGAAGATTTTTTAAACTCACCTACAATGAAAAACTGTAAAATAATAAAACTAACCAATAAAAGAGGTATAAGGGTTAACCCTATTTTTAAACCTATGCCTTTGCGCATGAGTAGGCCTTTCTGACATTCATTACTTCAATCAAATTCATATCATCCAGCATAGTATACAACTCTTCACAGTTTATATTTACCTGTAAGTTCATTTTGTCCATTTTAATCGACTTAATTAAAAAGCCAATAACAGATGAAGTAATAATAAAAGAGTCTTTAATCGTTAGATTAATGATAGCATCAGGATGTTGCTCGTGAGTTTTTCGGACTGCCTCTTTAATAGCTTGTGCATTTGCAATTGTCTTTATCGTGCCCGTAATGAGAATTTCAACATGCTCACGGTGCACTTTAGTCACTAAATCCATTCTGCCTCCAAAAACAAAAAATCAACTTTTATTATAGTATATATTTCTCTGATTTTGGAATGAATGGATTCTTAGTGTGACACAAATTAGCCACACAGTTCCTTTTTGACACGTTCGCTAGCCATTGTGATATTCCAAGCTGGTTCCCAAACAATTTCGATGTCACAATTCTGCACACCTTCAATTTTTAAAACAGCATCTCTTGTCCATTGTTGAATAAGTTCATGCAACGGACATCCCTTCGTAGAAAGCGTCATTGTAACATGCACATCACCCTCTTCAATTTTAACACCATAAATAAGTCCTAATGAAACAATATCAAACCCAACTTCGGGGTCAATAACCGTTGAAATAGCACTGTAAACATCTTCTTCTGTAATCATCACTTACTCCTTAATTTTATAATTGAACGCATATGCTGCATTAAAAGCTACCAATACCAATGAAATCAGTAGCAACACGCTTCCTGCAAAAAAAAGCTTCTCTACTTGTAACACGACACCACCGCAAAGCCCAGCAACCGCACTAAAAAGCATCCATGTTTGAGCGTCAGCAATTTTGGTGTGAATCATCTGATGTAAAAGTGGCACTTTTTGTTTTCCAACCAATGGTGAAAATTTTTCATACCAAATCAAAAAAGGCAAAATTTTATAAATATGCCCCACAATAAAAGAGAGCAAAAAGCCAAAAAAGAAAAGTACCCCTGCGAGTATGCCCATAACACTGTTGCCAAAAGCAAAGTAAAGAGCACAACAGATCACAGAAGCGACCAAACAGACCAATGCAAACAGGACATTCTTAACCCAGTAATCATTTTGTTTACGCGCTCTTTGTTTGAAAATAATGCTGATTTGCACCACAAAACACGCAATAGCCGCAACCATAAGGGCAGCCCCAAGAGCTTGAAAAATCCAAGGCATTTGCATGATTAAAGCAACCATACACAACGCCGTTCCAATACTATGCAGATACAATGCCGCATTGATCCATTTCTCATCAAAACCATGAGAGAGTGAAAACATAGGAATAAGTACCATCGAAACGCCCATGACGATCATCATCACAAACCCACCGAGTGTGCCTATCATATGTGCTTTCACCCACGCATCAATGTCAATTGCTAAAAGACCATGTCCTAAACTAAGCCCAATCAGTAAACCTAAGCTCACCGAAATAAACAAAAAGATCGTACCAATAAGTAAAAACTTGCTCACAAGTGTTATGTTCTCTAAACGGTAAAAGGTTAAAAAAACATTGAAACAAAAAATAAGCATCGAAAGATAGGTTATTACCGCACCATAGGGAATAAGCAGATGAAGTTCGCTAAAGCTAAATCCGCTGACCATCAATGAAAACCCAACAATGTACATGTAAAACTGAACATACGCAAAATCTTTGGAAAAAATGGGTGCTTCAAGCACAACCGGTAAAAGCTGGTACATCGCACCAAAAATGACCATCATTACAAAACCAAGCAGATAGAGATGTGAAAATGCAGCTAATGAAGATGAGATGATATAACCTGATATATCGGAGCTCATAAACAAAAGGGCGATACCACTAATGCTTAAAAAAATAATTCCTGCAATAAAAAAATGCGCTACCAACACAAATGGAGGTGCCATCTCGGTGGCAAGTGAGACTTTCATCTACTTAACCAGCACACTGTTTTTGGCTTAAATCAACTTTGTCACTCATCCCCTCTTTGTATGAAAAGATAAGTTGGAGTTTTCCACCTTCAAGCTCTGTGACATCAATGTCATAAAAAGGTTGCACTTTGGCAAGTAAACCAATGGGGGATCGATGGTTAATCATCACTACTTTCTTGTGTGGGCTATCCAAAAGCTCAAGTGCGATCATGGCATTCACCATAGGTTCCGGTGGTACGCACAATGAAGTGTCAAAGCTGATGTATTCTATACCCTCTTGGACATAAGAGAAAAAAGGAACCGTTGTGTTGTCTACATGTAAAAGTTTTGCATCGCTAGGGAAATGATTTGTATTCATGATTTCATCCTTATTTTTGATGAAACTATAATGCAATGAGAAGATAATTTCCTTAATCTACATCAAGAAAAAGATAAATATTGTCTTATTTAAAAAAAGAGGAAGAAAGAGCCTTTATTCAAGGCTCTTGTAGAAGCTATTAATGTAAGAAGTGTCTAACGCCTGTAAAGTAGAGTGCCATACCATGCTCATTGGCAGCGGCAATGACATCCTCATCACGAATGCTACCACCTGGTTCAATGATCGCTTTAACACCCGCTGCCGCTGCAGCATCAATGCTATCACGGAATGGGAAAAATGCTTCGCTTGCCAATGCAGCGCCACTCACATCAATGCCCATATCTTCGGCTTTGCGAAGAGCGGCTTTCGCGGCATCCACACGACTAGTCATACCCATACCAATTGCCACCATTGCGCTCTCTTTGACATAAACAACACAATTTGATTTGGTCAAACTTGCCACTTTATAGGCGATTTCAAGGTCACTCAACTCTTGTTTGGAAGCAGTTCTGCTTGTTAAACATTTTGCATTTTTGATCTCGTCGTTACCCACCATGTCGCTCTCTTGGAACACAAACCCACCATCGACATGCTTAAAGTCATACGCATCTTCGCTAAGAACAAGGTATTTGCTCTCTTGCGTAAAGATTTTGATACGCTTTTTAGCATCAAAAACATGTAAAGCATCTTCATCCACGTTTGCAGCGATGATGACTTCCACAAAAATTTCATTGATTTTTTCAGCCAAGGCTTTATTCAAAGTTCCATTGATTGCCACAACACCACCATAAGCAGAAACAGGGTCACATTTAAGTGCTTTAACGTACGAATCAAGTAGATTTTCACCAATTGCAAAACCACATGGATTGGCATGTTTAATGATACACACCGCAGGGGCGTCACCAAAAGATGCAGCAATTTTAACAGCACCGTTGATGTCTGTCATATTATTAAAGCTAGCTTCGCCTTTGAGGGTTTTAAAATTATTGGTAAAGAAGTAGTCAAACTCATACAATGCACCCTTTTGGTGTGGATTTTCACCATAACGGGTGTCAAATGCTTTGGTTCCAACGATGAACTGTTTTTCACCAAAACCGTTGTTAAAACGTTTGTTCATGTAGTTTGCGATCATGCTATCATACGCTCCCGTATGCTCAAACGCCTTAATCATCAAATCTCTTCTAAATTCTAAGCTATTCGCTCCCGATTTAAGTGCTTCAATGACTCTGTCATAATCCAAAACATCGGTAACGATTAGTACGTCATTAAAGTTTTTTGCTGCACTTCTCACCATCGCAGGACCACCGATGTCAATGTTTTCAATAATGTCATCAAAATCATCAGTCTTCGTAATGGTCTCTTTAAAAGGATAAAGATTCACGCACACAAGATCAATTCCCTCAATGCCATGCTCTTTTGCAACATTTACATGTAAAGGTAAATCCCTTCGGTGTAAAATTCCTCCATGAATCATCGGGTTGAGCGTTTTCACACGTCCGTCAAACATCTCAGGAAACTTAGTCACTTCGCTTATTTCAAGCGCACTAACACCCTCTTCTTTTAAAAGTTTATAGGTTCCACCTGTTGAAATGATCTCAAAACCCAACGCCACCAAATCCTTGGCGAACTCCACAATACCCGTTTTATCGCTGACACTAATTAACGCTCTCACACTCGTCCTTTTTATCATGTTAAATATTTGTTTATTTATTTATTTTACAATACGTTGGTTTTAGTAACGATTAAATACAATACCAACAAATTTTGGAGCCCTTAATGTCCCAACCACAAAAGTCGTCAAATCTCGTTTGGATAACACTATTTTTGTGTTGGCTTACAGCGATGATTGCAACACTGGGAAGTCTTTTTTTCAGTGAAGTTATGCTCTTCCCACCCTGTGTTATGTGTTGGTATCAGCGCATTTGTATGTACCCATTGGCCGTTATTTTTCTCGTCGCACTTTTGAGTAATGATAAAAATGTTTTCAAGTACGCCATGCCTCTTGTTCTACTTGGACTTTTCTTTGCAAGTTATCATAATTTACTCTATTACGGCATCTTACCAGAAGCTGTTGCACCTTGTTCACAAGGAGTTTCATGCACGAGTGATTACATTAACTGGTTTGGATTTATGACCATTCAGTTACTCTCTTTAGTTTCATTTGTTATTGTTTTTATCTTATTACTATTTTTAAAACGAAAGGCTTCTTAAACCATGAAAAAACAGACTCTTGTCATTGCATCTCTTTTTACCCTTGTGCTTCTTTTTGTAGGAGGAAGCTACTTCTATAAAAATGCTGACCACAGCATCGTAGGAGAAAAAACTTCAGCGCTGATGCGCCCACATGCCTATGTCATCGGAAACCCGAATGCTAAAACAACCATTGTGGAGTTTTTTGACCCAGCATGTGAGACATGTAAAAGTTTTTATCCGTTTGTGAAAAACATTCTCAAACAAAACCCCGATAAAATCAAACTCGTACTTCGTTACGCACCTTTTCATACAGACTCTTACTATGTCGTTGCGATGATTGAAGCAGCACGGTTGCAAGGCAAATACCTTGAAGCCCTCGAAGTAATCTACAAATACCAAGACAAATGGGCAAGCCACGGAACGCCTAATATTGCGCTTATTTGGGGATTTTTACCTGAAGTGGGCATTGACATCGAAAAATTACGGGACGATATGAAAAAACCAGAAATTGATGCGCTTATCAAACAAGATATCGCCGATACAAAGACGCTGGGAGTCAAAGCAACTCCAGAGTTTTTTGTCAATGGCAAACCACTGGTTAAATTTGGATTCAAAGAGCTTCAAGCACTGATTGAATCCGAACTTTAAGAGAAATTAGCCCTGTTTTTGGGGCGTAATTTCATTGTAGCCATGAAGCCTAATATCACGACGCCTTTGTGCGTCATGGCAACGTCTTTTTTCCACATCATTTTCTGGCACAAAGGTAGGCACAGGTGTTGGTCTTCCTTTGTCATCGACAGCGACCATTGTAAAGAAACAGCTGTTTGTATGCGTTGCAATCCCTTTTTGAATATTTTCTGCAATCACCTTAATACCGACTTCCATCGATGTTTTTCCTGTATAGTTAACACTGGCTAAAAACGTTACCAGCGTGCCTACCGGAATGGCTTGTTTAAAAATCACTTGGTCAACGGACATCGTAACAACATAACCACCACAATAGCGTGATGCGCACGCGTACGCTACTTGATCGAGAAGCTTTAACAAGTCTCCTCCGTGAACATTACCAGAGAA
Organism: Sulfurospirillum arsenophilum NBRC 109478; assembly: GCF_000813345.1. NCBI lineage: Bacteria > Pseudomonadati > Campylobacterota > Epsilonproteobacteria > Campylobacterales > Sulfurospirillaceae > Sulfurospirillum > Sulfurospirillum arsenophilum. The sequence goes on from NZ_BBQF01000002.1 coordinate 388,870, forward strand.
ATTGGCTTTATCGGGTGTCATTAAAACAGACATACTGAGCGTATGTCGCTCAAAAGGCGTGGATAGCATCTAATTTTTTTCCTTTTTTATCATTTCATACGCTTCATTAATCTCTTGAAGCTTAGCAGTCGCAGCGTCAATGATATTTTTATCTTTGCCCTGCCCCATTAAAATATCGGGATGGTACTCTTTGACAAGAGCTCGATACTTCTTTTTTATGCTTTCCATATCTTCGCTTGGCTCTGCACCTAAAACTGCATAGGCATTTTTTATTCCCATCTGCGCGTGTGTTGCTTTATTGGCATAAAACTGTTCAAAAGAGGCAATCAATCTTTCAAAATCAGCCCGTTTAACGTCTAAAGCATTCGCTATATCTTCGGTAATCATAAATTCCGCTTGGGAAAACTCATTGTCTATAAACGCAAGATTGAGCAAGTATTCCATGACTTTAAGACGTTTGACATAGTCATTTTTAGTGAGTTTGAGGTATTTTTGTGAGACAATCAGTGTATTGTCAAAACTTTGCATCTCTTTTTGATAGATCTCTTTTAGCTCTTCACGAACACTTTCGCTATTTTCAAATACACGAGCAATATCGCTAAACGTCAGCTTCAAAAGCTCCGCTTCAAGTTCATTGACTCTGCCATCTGCCTTGGCTACTTTTGCCATGAGTGCGACTAAAAGCCCCGCCTCATGTTCAGCCAAATCACCTCTCAGTGTCTGCTTAACATCCATGTTAATATGTTGGTATGCCTCAGTTTGATAGTTTTTTGTCAGTAAATAAAATACAACGAGAACGACTGCAATAATGACGTAGGTCATTTTTTCACCTTTACATGTAAAACTTGGTTTATGAAAATATGTTACAATCATTACACTAAAAAAAAGGACAATTTTGATGTTTAATTTTGATGAGATCGTCGATAGAACCAAGACACCTTGCGAAAAATGGAACAAATATAAAGGCCAAGACGTCATCCCAGCATGGGTTGCTGATATGGATTTCAAATCACCTCCTTGCGTTATTGAAGCGCTTCAAAAAAGAGTGCAGGAGGGTGTTTTTGGCTACACCGATATCGATGATGAAACCTACGATGCGATGATTGCTTTTGTGAAACGTCACTATAACTGGGAAATCAAAAAAGAGTGGATTCTCTTTACTCATGGTGTTGTGAGTAGCATGAATATCGCCTGCATGGCGGTGGAAACTGCAAGTGTTATGACCACAACGCCTATTTATCCGCATTTTATCAAAGCACCCAAACATGCAAACAAAGAAGTTCTAGCCATTGCGATGAAAGAAGAGAACAAACGATGGGTGCTTGATTTTGAAGCGATGGAGAAAGCCATTAATCCTACATGTAAACTCTTTATGCTCTGCAATCCTTACAACCCCGCAGGAACTGTTTTTACATGTAAAGAACTTGAGAGTCTTGGGGATTTTTGTTTAAAACACGACCTTACCATCTGCTCCGATGAAATTCATGCCGATCTGCTTTTGAATCCAGAGACAAAACATATTCCTATCGCTTCACTGAGCGAGGCATTAGCGCAAAAAAGCATCACGCTGATGGCTCCGAGTAAAACGTTTAACATCGCAGGACTTCAAGCCTCATTTGCCGTTATTCCCAATGCTGAGCTTCGTAAAAATTTTAAAAGAACCATGGGAAGCATGGTCGGAGGGATCAATATTTTGGGAATTACTGCTCTTAAAGCAGCCTATCTTGAAGGTGATGCATGGCTGAGTGAGCTTCGTGTCTATTTAGCTGCAAATCTCAAAATGGTGCAAGACTTTGTGAGTAAAAATCCAAAACTCAAACTCCTAGGTCAAGAAGCAACATTTCTCGCATGGATCGACGCATCATCTTTACATGTAAAAAGCCCGTATGAATTTTTTGTACAGCATGGGGTTGGTCTAAGCGATGGGGAACCTTTTGGCAACAAAAATTTTGTACGATTAAACTTTGGAACCCAAAAAAGTGTTTTAGAAGAAATTTTAAAACGCATGCAAAAGGCAATGGATAGCTTATGAAAAAGTACTTACTAGGGCTTTTAACAGCCCTTAGCCTCTATGGTAGCACGCATATTGTAATCTTAGGTGATCCCCACCTTCCAGGGAAAAATCCTCAGATGAAAGAGCATGTATTAGAGCAGATCAATCAATGGAATGATGTCAATATGGTTGTAGCCATGGGCGATCTTTGCTCAAGAACAGGGACAGAGGAAGAGTATGCTTACGTCAAAGCCTATTTTTCAAAACTGACCAAGCCACTTTATGTCATTACAGGTAATCACGATTTTATCTACGCCGATGAACTGGGTAGCAATGAAAAATTGCAACACGCTCCTCGTGAAATTCAAGAAGCGAAACTAAAACGTTTTCAGACCACATTTAATCTTCCAAATCTTTACTACAGCATTGAAAAAGAAAACTACTTGCTTCTGTTCCTCTCCGCGGACAATCCCTCTCATCTAGCAGAGCTCTCTAAAGAACAGCTCACATGGATAGAGCATGAATTGCAAAAACACCCTAAAATGCCCACCATTGTTTTTTTCCATGCACCCTTGGATAACACACTTGAAACCTATAATCGTTGGGTCAATACACCCAATTTCGTAGCACAACCTAAAGAAAAAATCCAAAAGCTGATTCAGAGCAATCCTCAACTCTTTTTATGGATCAGTGGGCATACTCACACATCCGTAAAAGAGCCAAGTTTTGCCTCAACGATTAACCACTATGAACATGTAACCAACATCCACAACAGCGACATGAATAAAGAGGTTATCTGGACAAACTCTTTGTTTTTATATGACAATCATGTTACGATTAAAACATACAACCATACAGAAGAAAAATGGCTCGATCCGTTAGAGCGAACCATTTCTGTACCAAGATTTTAGGTAAAAATGGTTAATATGCCGCAGATTTTTATGAGGATTTGAATGAGACAGTACCTATTTGCACTTTGTTCTTGCCTGTTTTTGCTAAGCGGTTGTGCCCAAAAAGAGTTTACGCAAAACGCTCCAGAACTTCAGCTCAAAGACGATACTCCAAAACGTCAAGAAATCATAAAAAATGCGCTCAAACATCAAGGGAAAAACGATGGTGGCGACTGCTCAGGCTTTGTAAGTTTAGTGAATAAAGAAAGTATAGAGCCTTACTTTACAACCGCAGAACTCAATGGTTATTTTGAGGATGCCAGACGCTCACTTGCGATTTACAATCTTTTAGAAGATCAAAATCGTATCTATCAAGAAAAGCCAAGAATTGGCGACTTGATCTTTTTTGCCAATACCGTTAAAAAATATGTAAAAACAAAAAAAAGTGTCGAAAATATTACACATATTGGGATTATCACGAAAATTGACTCCGATGAGACAATCCACTTTATTCACCACACGAAAGGTAAAAATTTGATTAGCCAAATGAATCTTAACTATCCATCAATTGCAACGTACAATAATAAATCGGTCAACTCTTATATGGAAAAATGCGCCAAAAATGAGGGTCATCAATGTCTAGCACCTGCTTATTTTAGTGCTTATGGGAAAATAAAATGAAAAAATGGTTTGCTTTGAGTGTTGCAGCTCTTTTATTCACAGGATGTGTGCCAAAAACAGTAGAAACACCTACCGCATCTATGGCAGAAAATACTCCAAATGAGCAGAAAATGTATCTTGGAGAAAAACCTTCCAACGACTTTTTTCTAAGACAAGAACATGATAGCTTTGACTTGCGTCCTATGCCTGAACTCTCCAGACGTGAAGCTATTGTACACAATGCATTGATGTATTTAGGGAAGCGTGATGGAGGTGACTGCTCAGGCTTTGTGAGTCTCATCAACTATAAAACAGGAACTCCTTTTTACCAAGAAAAAGAGTTAAGCCAAAGTTTTGACAATGCAAGAAAATCACGTGCTATGTTCAATCTTATGTCAAAAAAAGGACAGGCTTTTGAGACAACATTGCCCAATATTGGGGATCTTGTCTTTTTTGAAAATACCGAGCGAAAACCTGCTGTAAAAACAAAAGGTAAAGGCAAAGATAAAGTAGTAGCAAAACAACCTGTCGTTAATGTTGCAGAAAACATCACGCACGTAGGCATTGTTACCAAAGTAGAAAAAGATGGAACGGTTGAATTTATTCACCACTCCAATGGCAAAAATATCTTGGATTATATGAATTTTAATTATCCAATGCTCACCAATAAAGATGGCAAAGTCATTAACACTTATATGAAGCGTTGCCCTTCCCAAAAAGGTGCAGCACAACCTCAGTGTATGAATATCGCCTTTTTTGTGGCATATGGGACGTTTTAGGCTTTTACATGTAACACAAGCTAAGCTTGTGTTACTCAAATAGAAATATAACTTCTTACAATTAATACGTTTTAATAGCAGGCGGCTCATACGTACGCATTTTACTGAATAAACTCTCATAATTATCATCAACATAAAATACGTTACGTGATCGTTCTTGTAAAAATTTTTCAGCAACCATATGATCAAAAAGTTCAATCAACTTATTGTAATAACCATTGATATTTAATATACCGCAAGGCTTTTGTAACAACCCTATTTGATTCCATGTAAAGACTTCAAAAAATTCTTCTAAAGTCCCAGGTCCTCCTGGCAGAGCGATAAATCCATCGGCTAATTCCATCATTTTAGCTTTACGCTCGTGCATCGTGTCCACACAAATCAGTTCGGTCAAATCTTTATGTGCAATTTCTCTTTGTTCAAGAAATGTTGGAATAACCCCGATAACAGAGCCTCCCTCTTTAAGAATTGCATCTGCTATGGTTCCCATAATGCCAACACTTGCTCCACCATAAATTAACGTAATCTTCTCTTGTGCTAAAAACTTACCTAGTAAAATCGCTTGCTCTTTATAAATTTCACTTGCCCCAAGGCTTGAGCCACAATAAACTGCAATGCTTTTCATCCATACCCTTTTAATTATCAAATTTTGAGCTTGAATAGTATTCTTTTTCTAATTAAAAGAATTTATGATAATGGATATAGCGATAAATTTAAATCAATTCCAAAAATTTGTGGAAACCTATTATACGAAAAAGGGTGGTTGGATTTAAATATCTTTATTCATATTGGTTTTTTATCTGAAGAAACAGGAGAAGTGGGTCGTGCTATTCGAGTATTTAAAATTAAAAAAAGAGGTGCTTACACACCTCTTGAAGATTTGTTAGATATCTTGCTCGATAACTTCTTGGAAACGGTTAAAATAACGCTCTTTAATAGCATCAACACTTTTTGAAATATCATTACATGTAAAGTTATTTCCACCAACAGTTCCGATCTTTGAAACACTTAAACCAATGGTTTTAGCCATCGCTTCAAAGCCTGCTTCATCGTTTACTTCAACAAGAGAACGTGAGAAACTCTCTGCAAAAATGTCTTTAGAATCATTACATGTAAATTTACATGTAACGCCTTTTCCACTTTTAGCTACCATTTTAGCAAGAGCAAGAGCGATACCACCAACATTGACATCTTTAGCTGCGTTCAAATAACCTTTTTTGTTGGCTTCTATGACAAGTTCCCAAAGTTTCAACTCTTTGTCATAATCTAGCTCTGCTAATGTGCCTTCAACTTTGCCAAAAAGCTCTTTCATATACAAGCTACCACCAAAATCACTTTTGGTCTCGCCAATAAGGTAAATTGATGCACCCTCTTTTTGGAAGCTTGATGGAAGCGTTTTGTTCGCATCATCATTCAAACCTACCATAACGATCGCAGGCGTTGGGAAAACACCCACACCGTTGGTTTCATTGTAAAGGGAGACGTTACCACTGACAACCGGCGTATTCAACTTCGCGCACGCTTCTTTGATGCCATAACAGCCTTGTGCAAACTGCCACATAACTTCAGGGTTTTCAGGGTTTCCGTAGTTTAGACAATCGGTAATCGCTAAAGGACGAGCACCACTCATAGCAACGTTTCTTCCACTCTCAGCCACCGCAGCAGCAGCACCCATTTTAGGGTCGATGTAGTTATAACGTGGGTTACAGTCACTGCTCATCGAAAGGGCTTTGCCGTTTTCTTTGATACGAATAACACTTGCATCCAAACTACCCGGTGCTTTAATGGTATTGGTTTGGACCGTTGAATCGTATTGGTCAAAAATCCATGATTTATCGCTGACTTCGACGGAATTTAAAAGGGTATCAAATGCTTTTTGGTTCTCTACTTTTGCAAAATCATTGATCGTTGTGTTTTTAATAGTAGCCAAATAAGCTGGCTCTTTAGTTGGTCTATCATAAATAGGTGCTTGCTCGCTGACCGGTTGTACTGGCATATCTGCTACTCTCTCACCATGCCAGAAGAGTTCCATATTGCCCGTCGCCGTTACTTCACCGATAATTTCAGCGTTGAGATCCCATTTTCTAAAGATGTCAACAACTTTGTCTTCATACCCTTTTTTCGCACAGATAAGCATTCGCTCTTGTGATTCAGAGAGCATAAATTCAAACGGCTGCATGCCCTCTTCGCGTGCTGGAACTTTGTCCAAGTGCATGATCATACCGCTACCACTGCGTCCTGCCATTTCAAATGAGCTTGAAGTAAGTCCAGCTGCACCCATATCTTGGATACCCACGATATAGTCTGTTTTAAAGAGTTCTAAACACGCTTCCAAAAGAAGTTTTTCAGCAAATGGATCACCGACTTGTACCGTTGGGCGTAGGCTTTTGTTTGCTTCGGTAAAGCTATCACTTGCCATAACCGCACCACCCAGTCCATCACGACCTGTTTTAGAGCCAACGTAAACAACAGGGTTACCAAGTCCTTCAGCTTTTCCGTAAAAAATTTCATCACTTTTAGCAAGACCAAGCGTAAATGCGTTTACCAAAATATTGCCATTATAACTCTCATCAAAGAAAGTCTCACCACCGATGGTAGGAACACCCATACAGTTGCCGTATCCACCGATACCTGCAACAACACCACGTACAAGGTAGCGTTGATGATGGGAAGTGTCGTCATTGTTGGTAACATTTCCAAAACGAAGAGAGTTCATGTTTGCTACAGGGCGCGCACCCATCGTAAAGACGTCTCTTAAAATACCACCAACACCCGTTGCAGCACCTTGATATGGTTCAATAAAACTTGGGTGGTTATGAGACTCCATCTTAAAGACAGCCGCCATGCCATCGCCTACATCGATAACACCCGCATTCTCGCCCGGTCCTTGAATAACCCAAGGAGCCTTCGTTGGAAAACCATTCAGATACTTTTTACTGGATTTGTAAGAGCAGTGCTCGCTCCACATGGATGAGAAGATACCAATCTCTAGCATATTAGGCTCACGTCCTAAAATGTTCAAAATATTTTCATATTCGTCTTTTGTCAACTTATGCTTTTTTAACACTGCGTCTAAATTTTCCATGGATTGTTGCCCTATGTGATGTAATTAAAATGGGCTTATTTTACACAAAAGGAACTAAAAGTTAGTTTTGGTGAAAAGTTGCTTCCAATACTTCGGCACTAAGAGGCTTTGCAAAAAGGAATCCTTGCATGCTATCGCATTCATTTTCGATCAAAAATGCTTTTTGCTCTTCCGTTTCAACACCTTCGGCTAGGACTTCAAGGTTAAGCGTTTTACCCAGAGCGATGATCGCCTTTGAAATCGCTTGATCGTCTTTATCGTATGGCAAATCTTTAATAAAAGAGCGATCAATTTTAAGTTTATCTAATGGTAACTGTTTCAAATAACTGAGAGAAGAGTAGCCTGTCCCAAAATCATCAATCGAAATTTTATACCCAACAGTTTCTAATTTTTGCAACGTTTTAGAGACGTGTTCAGGGAAATTCATGAAACAGCTCTCCGTAACTTCAAGCTCAATGTTAAGTGCACTTACCCCTATTTCTTGGCGTATAGCTTCAATTTTTTCAACAAAATCTTCCTCTTCAATCTGTACGCTAGAGATATTAATCGCAAGAATACCATCAAAAAAACCTTTCTCTTGCCATCGTTTCATCTGCTCTAACGCTTTTTTGAAGATTAATAATCCAAGAGGAATAATCAGTCGTGTCTCTTCAGTCCTTGGAATAAAATTATTCGGCGGTATCATCCCTTCAACGGGATGCTGCCATCTGACAAGCGCTTCTAAACCTATCATTTTATTGGTGAAAAGATTAATTTGTGGTTGATAAAAAATAACAAATTCATCGTTTTCTACAGCATGTTTAAGGTCATTGTCCAATTTAGATATATTTAAAAGTTGTTCTGTCATCGACTTGGTGTAAAAAACACAGCTCTTTTGGAGACTTTTTTTAGCTTCATACATTGCTGTGTCAGCATTTCGAAAGAGTGTTTCAAAGCTTTTACCATCTTTTGGAGAACAGGCAATCCCCATGCTAGCACTTACCCTAAACTGTTCAAAACCAATTTCTATAGGTGCTTCCAAGCTTTGCAATAATCGTTCAGATAATGTTTTTACATGTAAAGAATCACTTGAAAGAATCACAAACTCATCACCACCTACGCGGGCTATAAAATCTAGCTCGTTGAGTGATGCTCTAAGACGTTCAGCAACGACTTGGATGACTTTATCACCGGTAGTATGCCCATACATATCATTGATGGTTTTAAAACGATCCAAATCTAAAAATAAAAAGCAGAGTTCTAGCTCATCTAAGAGGCGCTTTTCAAGCTCTTGTTTTAAATAGACACGATTAGGAAGTTTCGTCAAAGGATCATTAAGCGCTAAAAAGAGTATCTCTTTTTGTGTATTTTTGCGATTGCTAATATCGCGATGTGTGCCAGCAAGGCGCAGAGGAACGCCCGTTTTTTCATCACGTTCTACGACAGCTCCAGAGCCTTCTATCCAAACCCAATGACCATCAGAATGGCGCATACGAAACTCTATAATATAGGGTTTATTGTTGCGAATTGTGTTTTCAATAGCTCTTTGTGCAATGATTTTATCATCAGGATGGATTCGCTCAGACCAATCCGTTACCTCTTCATGAATATCTTCACGCACCAGTCCTAAAAATGAGAGCCATCGATCATTGACAATATGTGTATCATGCACATAGTCCCAATCCCAATACCCAAGATCAGCCCCATGAATAACATACTCTAAGCGTTGCTCATTCTCTTTAAGTTTTTTTTGCATTGATTCAATTTGCGTAATTTTCGCTTTAATAAGTCCATAAAGAAATAATGAAGTAATAAGAACAAAGAAAAAACCTTTATACGTTGAGAGCGTTGCAAATACGGTCACATTATCAACAAAATATTCTACAGCATGATCTGAAAAAAATATCCATAACGTTGCGAAGAGAGCATAAATAAGCACAATACGGAATGGACTAATTCTAGAACGCATCAATTAACTCCTATGATTACAGTTTTCAACTTATGCCTATTATACTCCACGTTCATGACATTTATATTATTTTGATAAAAATTCAGCTAAAATCCAACCTTAACTTAACTTCGAGGCGGTACCTTTTATGTTTGGAATGGGAATAGGAGAAATCCTTGTTATCGCGATTGTTGCTATTATATTTTTAGGTCCAGAGAAACTTCCTGAGGCAATGGTCAAGGGTGCAAAATTTTTCAAGTCATTTAAAAACAGCATCAATGACGTCAAAAGTAGTTTTGAACAAGAGATGAAAATCCAAGAGCTCAAAGACGAAGCGCTTACGTATAAGAAAAAATTGGATGAAGTAGCTACCAATGCACGTAAAGTCATTACATTTGATGAACTCGAAGAGATCAAAAAATCAACACAAGGTGTTAATGACTCTTTGAAAGAACTCGAAGAGAGCGTCAAAGAGAGTACAACACTCGATACACCTTCGACGATCACACCCGAACCTATCCAAGTGCAAGTGATCGAAACGCCTAAAGAGATAAAAAAAGAGGACAATGTATAATGTTTGATGAGTTAAAGCCCCATTTAGCAGAACTTCGTAAAAGACTTTCCGTTTCACTCGTTACCATTTTTGTGATGTTTCTTATCTGTTTTTCGTTTTGGCAGCCTATTCTTGCATGGATGATAGCACCACTTAAAGCCGTACTTCCAGAAGGAAGCAATGTCATTTTTACTGGCGTTCAAGAACCTTTCTTCACCGCAATGAAAGTCGCTTTTTTTGCAGGGTTTATTCTATCTTTGCCTGTTATTTTTTGGCAATTTTGGCTCTTTGTCGCTCCTGGTCTTTATGACAATGAAAAAAAATTGGTAATTCCTTTTGTATTTGCAGCAACAATGATGTTCACCATAGGAGCCTCTTTTTGCTACTATGTTGTCGTTCCTCTGGCCTTTGGCTTTTTGATTGCTTTTGGTAGTGCCCTGTTTACCGCACTTCCTAGCATTGGCGAATACGTTGGCTTCTTCACAAAATTTTTAGTTGGTTTTGGACTCTCATTTGAAATGCCTGTTGTCATCTTTTTCTTTGCAAAATTAGGACTTGTAGATGACAAAGGCTTAAAAGAGTTCTTCCGCTACGCCATCGTGATTATCTTTGTTGTTGCAGGTATTTTGACCCCTCCCGATATTCTTTCTCAGTTCTTAATGGCAGGACCCCTACTGATTCTTTATGGTATCTCTATTTTGGTGGCAAAAATTGTCAATCCGTACATCCCACCTGAAAATGATGATACAGAAGAAGAACCTGTTGAAAAGAGTGAGGAATAAGGCCATAGACCCGCTTTTAAAATCAACTTACGACTACACGCTTCCACCAGAGCTTATCGCCACACATCCGGTTGAACCCCGAGATGAGGCGAGGCTTTTGGTGCTTGATCGCAAAAGTGGTCGTATCACACATACACTTTTTAAACACCTCTTTGACTTTTTACCCTCAGACATTGCAGTCCTTCTCAATGACACAAAAGTCGTTAAAGCACGTGTTTTCGGCAAAAAAGAGAGCGGTGGTGAAGTCGAAGTGCTTCTCAATGCTCCTTTGCAAGACAATCTTTATTCGGTGTATATCAAAGGTCGTGTCAAAGTCGGAACGAAGCTCTTTTTTAATGAAAAGATGGAAGCAGAAATTAGAGAACTCAAAGAAGATGGCACACGTATTGTTGCTTTTAGCCAAGAAGGAAAAGCACTGCACACCAAAGCTCTTTTTGATGTTTTAGAAAAAATTGGACATATCCCTCTTCCTCCATACATCAAACGTGAAGATACAAAAGAGGATAGTGTAGATTACCAAACGGTATTTGCTAAAGAGCAAGGTGCCGTTGCTGCACCAACAGCGTCGCTTCACTTTACACCTAATATGTTTGAAGAACTCAAAAGGCGTTATGAAACACACTTTTTAACCTTACATGTAGGTGCGGGAACGTTTAAGCCTGTGGAAGCAGAGCATATCTTAGAACATGTGATGCATTCTGAGATTTACGCTATTCCCTCGCTTACATGTAAACTCATTCAAAGTCCAAAAAATATTCTTGCCGTGGGGACAACGGTGACTAGAACCATCGAGTATTTTGCACGTACAAGCAATGCAGTAGGAAGGTGTGATCTCTTTTTACATCCACAAAATTTACCACTTCGCGTCAATCACCTCTTAACCAATTTTCACCTTCCAAAATCGACATTAATTATGTTAGTGGCTTCATTTGTGGGGATTGACAAAACGCTAGAACTCTACGAAGAAGCCGTGAAAGAAAAGTATCGTTTCTTCTCTTATGGCGATGCAATGTTAATTATTTAATTAGAGTTCTTACAGCACTCTAAATACGTTTTTAAAGCAAAGCTCCAAAGACTACGTTAACACTGGGGGTTTCCTCGGCGGAATGCCCGCGCACCTTTGATGCTTTTCGTTCTTGCAAAATGAGTTTTTACAAGAACTCTATTACGCTTTCATATCCAATAAACTGCCAAGCATTTCATCTTGAGTTTTAATGGTATCGGCATTGGCCTCAAAGCTTTTATCAATCGCAATTTGATCGGTGAATTCTGTCGCTAAATCGGTACCATTAGTTGATTTCCTGCTTTGTGCAACAACAGCATTATCTTGATTTGTAATCGTTGTTTGGGTCGCATTGTACTTTTCTGTGTTGACATTAGCAACATTTTGAGCACTGTTATTCATCCAGTTGGACATAGCCGTCATGGCAGTTGCATTAATTTGCATGATTGCTCCTTTCTCATATTTGCGAACTATACTCTACTTCGCTTGAAAAAGATATAAAGAAACGTTTAAGCCTATTTGACGAGGGTTTTGAGTGTATTGTTTAGATTATCAATCATTTTTGGATTTGTTTCTTTGTTAAAAGCAAAATAGAGATCACTCTCTTTTAAAACATAAACTACTTCGTATTCTGAAATATCACACCCCATCTCTTCAAGCAAAGAGAATGCTGATTCAACACTAAAAGCAATGGCATCTACGCGGTTTTCTTGGAGTTTTTTCAGCTGTGATGTACGGTTGGCAAAACGCTCCAAATTCTCCAAACGAAAGTCAAGGTCTAAGAGTGCTTTTTCTGAAGCCGTATCAGGGATGGTTGCAATTTTATAGCGATGCAAGACAGAAGGCGATGGAACTTGTAAATGCCTACTTTTCTTGGCAATAATACCTAATGTCATCTTCCCAACAGGTCCAACCCATTGAAACAGTGCTTCCCGCTCAGGTGAACGTACCATGCTATATATCATCGAATTTGTTTCGTTTAAAACATTACGGTAGCCTCTAGCCCAAGGTAAAAGTCGAATAGAATTATCAAAAAATTGATGACCACTCTTGGCAAACAACTCTTCAACAAGGCGTGTTGAGGAACCCTTCACGTTACCATTTTCTAAAAAACTATAGGGAGGGCTTTGCTCCGTATAGACTTTAAAAACTTCTGCACAAAGCGTCAAAGAGAAAAAAGCTATGAGCAAAAGATATTTCATAGCGTACTTCTTGCGCGTTGAAGCGACTTCCATGTATAGATAAACATATCAAAATTGTCTAATAAAATATCGGTAATATTAGGATCAAACTGCGATCCTTTCATCATTACAAAATAGTCTCGTACTACTTTCTCTTCCCACGGATCTTTATAAACACGCTTGTCCAAAAGCGAGTCAAAAACATCGGCAACAGAGCAAATACGTCCTACTAAAGCAATATTTTCTCCTTTTTTGCCATGAGGATAACCCTCGCCATCCCAACGCTCGTGGTGTTCTAATGCAATGGTTGCCGCCAAACGCATTAGTTCAAACTCAGAATCAATGAGCATCTCGTAGCCCATCACTGAGTGTCTTTTCATAATTTCCCACTCTTGATCATTCAGCTTATCAGGTTTATTCAAAATTTCATCACTAATGCCGACTTTACCGATGTCATGTAAAACGGCTGCCATTTTTACTTTCTCACACTCAGCTTCATCGTGACCTAGAAATTTGCAAAAAAGATAACAAAATTCAGCAACACGTCTTAAGTGTTGTCCCGTCTCTTTGGATTTAAGTTCAGCAATAGAGGCTGCAAGATACGTCATTTCATGATTAAGTTTCCGAATCTCTTCGGTTTGGCTATCGACTTGTTGTTGAAGATTTGATTGAAGTTGGTACAACGAGATGTGTGTTTTAACCCTCGCTTTTAAAAGGCTTGCATGAAAAGGTTTTGCAATAAAATCAACAGCACCTACATTAAATCCTATCTCTTCATAATCACTACCATCATTTGCAGTCAGAAAGATAATAGGGATATTGCGAACTTTATCCATTTGTTTCAGTCTGCGACACACTTCATAGCCTGTCATTAAAGGCATATTAATATCCAGTAAGATCAAATCAGGAAGTATGGATTCGGCTAACATAAGCCCTTTTTTTCCCTCTTTTGCCGCATAAACTTCATACTCATTGAGTATGGAACACAACATTTCAATGTATTCAGGTGTATCATCAATGACTAAGATTTTAGCCATACTTCATCTCCTCACACAAGTGTGCCAAGCTCATATTTGCGGCATCAAAATCAAAGCTTTTACATGCGAATACGAGTGTTTTAAAAGCTTCATGTTCACGTATGTTTTCATGTGTTGCAAGCTGTTCGAGAAGGAGGCTAACTTTAGAAACATTGGACATATCAAGAGCGAGTTTAAGCTCTTTAAGAATCGCTTCCAAGGCTTGTTTATCTTCATGGACTTGCATTTGAATTGTATGTGTGCTTAAATCAATTTGTTCAAATTCAGCGCGTAATGTATTGATGTTGGCATGATGCTCTTCAAGAATTTCATTCAAAGAGACACTTTCGACACTATGATGCTCTTTTAAAAACTGTTCTACTGCGCCAAGATGCTGTTCTAAAACTAAGACGCCTATCGTTCCGCAAAGTCCTTTGAGTGTATGGACATAATCAATCAGCATTGCAGTCTCTTTCTTTTCGATCAAGTCTTGCAACTTATTAGGCAGTTCTAAGTAGGTTTCAAAAAAACTGACAAAAAGCTTTTGCCACAATGCTTCATTGCCTCCTAGTTTTTTAATCGCTTCTTTTTTTGCAAAATGTTTTTTCACGCGTTTTTGAGTATTTACGGGTTGTTTTGGAGAGATAGAAAGGCTTACATGTAAAACCTCTAACAGCGTGCCATAGAAGTCTTCAACTTCAAATGGTTTCCCAATATGAGCATCCATCCCCGCTTGAATACATTTTTCAATATCCTGTACCATGACATTAGCGGTCATCGCTACAATAGGCGTTAGAACATTGAGCTCTTTACGAATCATGCGTGTCGCTTCATACCCATCCATGATCGGCATCTGAACGTCCATTAAAATTAGATCAAACGGATGTTCTTGCTCTTGAATCAACTCGACTGCTTCCAAGCCATTGCGGGCTATCTCAACTTTGGCATGAGTCTCTTTGAGCAAGTAGGTTGCAACTTCGAGGTTAATGTCATTGTCTTCAACAATCAAAATACGTTTAGAAGAGAGATCAATCTTGGAAGGATCAAACAGTGGCGTCTGTGAAGCAACAGAACATAAGGATACGAGTTCATCATAGAGCATCGAAGGATTGATCGGTTTTTTCAAAAAGGATTTAATGCCTGCATTATTAATACGATTTTTGATCTCTGCATCATCATTGGTCGCGATCATTAAAAAAGAAGGTAGCGCTTCAATGGCAATCTTTTGTGTCAACTGTCCATAAAGATCGACGCCATTAGCCCCTTTTGCGAGCTCATAATCAAGAATCACCAGATGATAAGGTTGTGCAATCGTTTGAATTTTTTCAGCAATATCTTCATTGCTTTTACATGTCGTAACAAAAAATCCAAACGAACGAATAAAATCACAGAGCATATCACTGACTTTTTTCTGATCTTCTATTACTAAAATGCGCAGCGGTTCATATGTTCCACTACTATTTTCATGCTGTATTTCTAGCCCTTGTGCTATTGGCAGTGTGATGGTTAAACTAAAAAGGCTACCTCTGCCCTCTTCACTCTCTAGGCTGATGTGTCCTTGCATCATTTCGGCAAGCTGCGTACAAATGTAAAGTCCTAACCCAGTACCACCATGTTTTCGTGTAATAGAAGCATCAAGCTGTCCAAATGCTTTAAACAGAAGCGATTGCTTCTCTTTAGGAATGCCCATACCGCTATCTCGCACATTTAATGTCAAGGTAGCTTTATTGCCTTCACTGGATTTTTCGTGAACACTCAGAACAACAGCACCCTCTTTGGTAAATTTGATCGCATTGCTTAAAAAGTTATTGACAATTTGCATAATTTTGCAAGGGTCACCTTTAAAAAAACGGTTTGTTTCTACAAAATCACACTGGAAATCAATGCCTTTCTCTTTGGCTAAAACGGAGAAAATAGAACAACTTTTTTTGAGTTCTTTATGCAGATCAAAAGCAATCGATTCAACATCCATTTTGCCAGCTTCTATTTTAGAAAAATCCAAAATATCGTTGATAATACGAAGAAGCACCGAAGATGCTTCTTTAATTTTTCCTACATAACTGGATTGTGTGTTGTTCATGGCTGTTTTACTGAGTAGATGAGACATACCCATGATGGCATTCATAGGCGTGCGTATTTCATGGCTCATATTGGCTAAAAATTCCGATTTGTAACGGCTTGCATCCTCAAGTTCTTTGGTGCGCAGTTTTACTTTTTCATCCAATATCTCATTTTCATGTTTGAGCGCATCAAAAAACCCTTTAAGTTTGATACGTGTTTTATCAAGTGCAAAACCAAGTGTTCCAATTTCATCGTTTTCATCCCACACAAAAGGTTCATCGAGCTTTTGCTGTGCTAAAAGATTGGAGTGACTTACCAAACGCCTAATCGGTCGAATGATTTTATAGTAATAAATCCATGAAATAAGAACGACTAAAAAAAGAATTTGGAAAAAAAGCATCGTACCAAAGAGTGTCAAGTCAGACATCACCGAATCTACAAGATCTTGACGTTTAAAGCCCATTTCTAATGAGCCAACAACCACATTGTCCTTTTCTAACGATTTATGTAAAAAGAGTGTGTCATCATTGTTCGCAATCCTATTTTGCTGCTCCCATCTCAAAAAAAGCTTTTCATTGCTATCTTTGACATAGACAAATTGCACATTAGGATCCAGCAAAAGCTGGTCGAGCATCTTTTGCCCTAATTCTGGGTAAAAATTCCATAATGACTCTACAAAAATCGCTGAGGAGAGGTTGAATTTTTTAGTATTGAGCGTTGTAAACTCTTCTTGCTTACTTTTATAAGTACTATTGGCATACGTGAGCATTAAAAGAGGCAATGGCAAAAGCAGTGAGATAATAATCATCACTGCTAAGGCTTGCAATAAAGATACGCGGTACAGCATCGCTCTAATCATTTTGAAGGCCTCTTTCAAAAGCTATTTTGACGACATTAGCCACAAAGGCACGCATGCTTGCAAACCATCGATCAAGCACTAAACGAAGTCTAAATTAACTATAACATTTTCAAATCAAAATTGTCAATTTTAGAGATAAATAGACTCCGCTTTTTTGACAATATGTACCTTACTTTCGATATTTTCTTTTAAATAGGCTTTAAAAAGCTCTAATTTGTCCTCTTCGCCATGAATGAGATAAATATTCTTTAATTCTTTGATCTGTTTAATCCATGACAACATATCCGCACGATCAGCATGTGCAGAAAAACCATTGATCGTATAAAGTTTTGCACGTACTTTAATATCTTCACCGTAAATGCGGATAAACTGCTCTCCATCGATGATATCTCGTCCCAACGTTCCCTTCACTTGGAAACCCACAAAAATAATGGCATTTTTAGGATCCCAAATACGTTGTTTAAGGTGATGCAAAACTCTACCACCATTACACATACCACTTCCAGCGATGATGATAGCGCGTTTTTCCACCTCATTAATTTCCATCGAATCTTTTCTACGAGGCGTATATTGAAGCTCTGGGAATGAAAAAGGATCATCCCCAAGACTTACACGTAACCCCAAGGTTTGATTCAGTTGTGCAGGATATTTTTGGTAAATCTTCGTTGCCTCAATGGCAAGAGGGCTATCTAAAAAGACATGACAATTGTGCAATTCACCCGCTTGATGCATCTGATGCAATAACCATAAAATCTCTTGGGTTCGCTCCAATGCAAACGAAGGTATGACAACATTACCGCCCGACTCAAGCGTTTGAATAATGGCTTCTTTAAACTCTTTGATACTCTCATCTAAGGCTCTATGTTCTCTATCACCATACGTTGATTCTATAAAAAGAGTGTCTGTCTTAGCAAGGGGACTTAGAGGATTGAGTAGCAAACGGTTTTTACTACCAAGGTCGCCTGAGAAAACAACACTTTTGTGCAAGGTATCTTCTTCATAATTGACCTCAACAAAAGCACTCCCCATAATATGACCTGCATTGTGAAATGTGAGTTTTAAAAAAGGAGCAATATTAATGACCTCATCGTATTTTACACGGCGAATTTTTTTCGTAAAAACTTGTTCTACATGCTCTTTCGTGTAAAGTGGCTCTTGGACGGTATTCTCTTCACCACGACGAAGTGCTTTTCGAAGCTGTGTTTCATACTCTTCTTGTAGTAATCCAGCACTGTCTAAAAGCATGATATACGCAATATCTAAGGTTGCATCGGTGGATATAATTTCTCCACGAAAGCCCTCTTTAATCAATTTTGGAACCCTACCAATATGATCGACATGCGCATGTGTTAAAACCAAATAATCAAGAGAAGGCACATCAAAAGGAAAAAGCTCGTAGTTGTTTTTCCAATGTTCACCTTGAATCATTCCACAATCGATTAAAATTTTAATCGATTGAATCTCTAATAAGTGACATGAACCTGTAACCATAGAAGCTGCACCATACGATGTGACTTTTGCCATACTTTATCCTTTAGTGTATAAATTTGTCAATAATCTCTTTGTATTTTTTTTCTATAACATGGCGTTTCTTTTTAAAGGTATTGGTGAGTTCTTCCCCCACTGTAAATTCTTTATCTAAAAAGTGAATATTTTGGAGCTTTTCGAAAGGTTTAAAACCTTGTCCTTGATGTAACAGATCGTTCATTTCACTTTTAATTTTAGCAACTATTTGCTTATCTTCCATTACTTGCTCAATATTCTGTACGGCTTTGTTAAAATGAACCGCTACATACTCTTTGAGCTTTTCAAAATCAGGCACAATAAGCGCCCCCAATCCTTTTTTAGTATGCCCAACCAAAATAGCATCTGTGATAAATGGCAACATCGATATGGTTGTTTCAATACGACTAGGGTCAACATTTTCACCACTGGCAAGCACAATGATCTCTTTGGATCGCCCGGTAATGACAAGCTCACCCTTAATGGTCAGCTTTGCAAGATCACCCGTTTTAAAGAAACCATCTTCACTAAAACTTTTTGCATTTTCTTCAGGGTTATGATAATACCCGCTGGTAACCTGCTCACCTTTCACCCAAATCTCGCCTACTTCTCCAGCGCCCAGCATATCGCCTTCTTTGTTGACGATCTTAAGCATGGTATCTCGAACAGGCAGACCCAATGTTGCAAACGTATTGCATTGAAGAGCACGCCCAGCAATCGTTGGTGCGCATTCTGTCATACCATATGCATTCACAATGCGAATTCCAATCGCATCAATCCATGTATCTAAAAAATCAGGTAAAGCGCCACCACCACTGACAGCCAGACGCAATCTTCCCCCAAATTTTTCCTGCACAAGCGCCAATTTTTTCTTAGCAAAAGCATTCAGTGGAGCAAGCAGTAAGCGTTGGGAAAATGCAACCGTTTTTTCTTTACATGTAAAAAGAAATGAGCGTTTTTCAAAACACGGAAGTTCATCTTTTAAAACACGATCCGCCCTATTGTAGGCTGCTGAAATAGCAACCAATTTATGAAACAATTTGGCTTTTTTAGGATCTTTTTTTTCTAATGCAGTATTGATCTTCGTATACATTGACTCCCAAAGTCTTGGTACCGTTGCAACGATAGTCGGCTTATAATGTTCTAAATCAGCCGCAAAAGTTTTGATAGTAGAGTAAACCGTACAACACCCTTTTGAAAGGGCTACATACTCAGCAGCACGCTCAAATATATGCCATGATGGAAGGATAGAAACCCAAACATCACTACTCTCTAGGGCGATTAATGGAGGAAGTTCACGAACATTGTACATAATGTTTTTATGGCTTAAAATAACCCCTTTAGGCGTACCTGTTGTACCTGATGTATAGATGAGTGTACACATGTCTTCCTCATCTAAAGCGTCTTTTCCTGCAATAAATGCTTCGATTTCATTGCGATGAATCGTTCTGTCTTGCAAAATATCTTTATAAGAGTAAATATTGCTTAATAGCGAGTGTACTTTAGGGGCTTCCAAAATAAAAATAGCTTTGAGTTTCAGATGATTGAGCATCATTTCGTGGCGTATGTAACTATGCTCATCTTCGACAATGAGAAACTCTGCACCTGAATGGGAAAGTATAAACTCTAACTCTTGCGTAGGAGTATCGCAGCCTCGTGGAATGCTAATAGCCCCCAAAGAGATAAGGGCTAGATCGGTGACCATCCACTCATAGCGGTTGTCACACAAAAACATGACTTTAGAGCCTTTTGTGAGCTTTTTAGCCTTAAAAGCACGAGAAAGAACCAAAACATCTTCAAATAATTTTTCATAATTAACTTCAAATTCTTTATCTGCTACCTTATAGATAAAGGCTTTTCTTTCTTTATGCTGTTCATACGTCTTAATAAACATATGAAACAACGTGTTTTCTTCACGGTGCAAGCACAATCCTTAACATTTCAAATTACGTTTATTGTAATCTTTATTCCTGAAAGAGAAGCTTATCTGTGGCGAAATGCTTTGAAAACACAGTAAATAATTACAATTTGAACTACCAAAAGTAGCCCATGTAAACAATAGACTTGGGTTTCTTTATCTATAACCCCGAAAAATTCGACAAATTTGTAAAAAAGATAAGAAATGATCATCCCAGCAAGATAGCCTTGTTGCTTCACAACATCCGCAAAAGAGAGTAGTGTCGTGCGCTTAAGGGCGAGTGTTTCCATACGCATAAGGTAATTACCAAACACAAATGTAAGTTGGTATGAAATATAGATAAAAAGTACATTGGTATAGCTATACTGAAAGATGAGAAAACTGATAATAATCAGTAATGCCAGAAACTCTACCAAGAGTGTAATTCGGTAAAAGACGAGAAGATTCATCATCTTCTCGTACACTTTTGCGACAACCAGCAACCCTACGGCTAACCCAATCCCTCCTAAAGAAAAAACAGAGGGCTCAAGTGGTGTGTAAAGCACAAAAACACTTCCTACCGCAAGACCAAAAAAGAGGGAATTGAGTAGCTTATACCAAAGGTAAGGGCGTAGGTTTAGGTTCATTAGAATCTCGCCTCAACACCCATATAATAGCTTCGCTCAGCCGATGCAAATCCGTAAGCAGTTTGGTAATATCGATCAAAGATGTTGTTGACTTTGACGTAAACATCCCACGTTGGATCAATGTGGTAGCTTACTTTTGTATTGGCTACAAAATAGTTTCCTGTTTCAACATTGCGCGCAGGTGTTGATGAAAAATCTTGATCTGCACGAGAGCCAACATACGTACCACTAACATTCCATGCTAATTTTTTTATTGGCATATACGTTGTGTAAAGCGTTGATTGGTAACGAGGACGTCTTGTAAGACGAACACCATCTTTGTTTTGTGCATCAACATACGTATAATTGCCTCCCATCAATAAAGATTGTAAGAGTTGTTGTTCATAAGAGATCTCGACACCTCTCATAATGGAAGTCCCCTCGATATTCACATTTTTTGACGTTGCATTATCCCAATTGATCATATCTTTAATTTCATTTCGAAAGAAATTGATTGTTAATCCAGCATATTGTGTTCCGATATTGAAACTTTTAATGTTTTCAGGCTTTAAATCAAAATTGCTTGTACCCCAAATGTTAATCATGTCAAGCATGGAAGGCGTTTGATATGCTGTTCCATAGTTTGTATAAATATTGAATTGATCGTTAAAGAGGTATTTTGCGCCTACTTTACCCGTGACTTTGTCATCAAATGCACTAAATCTATCATAACGGAGTGCCTCTGTTAAGATCACTTGATTAAATTGGTTTGTATTATTTACATACAGTGCTTTAGAATTATCATTGCGTTCTTTTTCAGCAGATCCTACTTGAGTGTATTCGATTTCACGTTTTTCATAAGAGCCACCAAAGACCAATGCACTCTTATCGTAATATTTCCATGTATCCTTCATCTCAATCGAAGGTATTTCACCTTTATAATCGCTCACACCGAACGTTGCATCAAGCTCT
The DNA here is from genome assembly GCF_000813345.1 of Sulfurospirillum arsenophilum NBRC 109478. Classification (NCBI taxonomy): domain Bacteria; kingdom Pseudomonadati; phylum Campylobacterota; class Epsilonproteobacteria; order Campylobacterales; family Sulfurospirillaceae; genus Sulfurospirillum; species Sulfurospirillum arsenophilum. The sequence goes on from NZ_BBQF01000002.1 coordinate 410,657, forward strand.
TTTTTAAGAAAACTGCTCTTTGAAAGCGTTGTCTCTATAGAGTGATCTCCCACCAAATGTTTATAGCCTACATAGCCAGAACGATTTCTAACATCGCTATGCTGTGAGTCATTGGGTGTATTTTCATCATAACTGTTCAGGGCATTCACATCATGATAGCCTGCTTCAACGCGGTTATACGCATCAAGCCAATATCCTGTTTTTAAATTTACGGTTGTATTTCTATAAGGGTCATCTTCGAATTGATCTATCTTCTTTCCATACAGTGCTTGACTTGTAAATCCATCTTCTTTCACACGCTCAACCGATAACATGATATCAAATACATCGGTTTTATGAGAAAGCGATGTATGCATACTTCGTCTCCCATAACTTCCAGTTTCTACACCAGCTGTTCCATGCGTACCATTTTGAGCATTTTTAGTGATGATGTTAACAACGCCAGCCGCAGCATCGGCACCCCATACACCGCTTTGTGCACCTTTTATCACTTCAATGCGGTCAATATCATCTACCAAAATTTGACTAAAATCGGCACCAGAGGTATTGCTAGGATCGTTATATCGAACACCATCAATAAGGACTAAAATATATTTATTGGACATACCTTGCATAAAAACACCCGTTGATTTACCAAGTCCGCCATTGGAAGCAAAGCTTACGCCTGGTATGGTATTAAGGGCGTCAACAACAGAAGTAATGCCTTTGAGAGAGAGTTCTTCGGAGGTGATAATGCTCACATTATCGGTGACATTGGTCGCACTGACCAAGGATTTGGAAGCCGTATAAACTTCAGACTTTTTTTCTTTGATCTTCTTTGAGATCACCACAACAGGCGCAGCACTTTCTTCGAGCACTTCTGTTGTTTCAGAGGATGCTTCAGCTTTTGGCGTATACAGTTGCTTTTCATTATCTACGACACTTTGCCCTTCACTTGCAAGTGCAATCGTAGCATTTAAAGCAAGTATCGCGGCTAGGCTGAAATACTTTCCTCTAAATCCTTTCAGATTTTTCATTTATTCTCCTTAAAATTTGGGAGAAATATTTTATCTAAAAAGTAACTATTTTCATATATCTTCATCTTACATAAGAATTAATCTTTACATGTAAACGCTAACAACGCATTAACACTCTAAAATTTGGTACAATAACCTAGTTAAAAATGTAGAAAAAGATTCGTAATTAGCTTGGTTACGAAGAAGGAACGGAATGAATCAAAAGACCTTACGGATTATCTTTTTTAGTTATCTTACGGTTGTTTTTATTGGCGCTATTTTATTGATGCTTCCGTTTGCTCATGTGGGAAAACTCGCTTTTATAGACGCACTTTTCACCTCCACATCCGCAACATGCGTGACAGGGCTTGTGGTTAAAATCACCCCTGAGGATTTTACATTTTTTGGACAATTTGTCATTTTAATTCTTATGCAAATTGGTGGTGTAGGCTACATGAGTATCGTCACCCTCTTCTTCTTGTTTATGAAGAGAAATCTCAACATCCATGAAAAAAATATGGCAAAAGAGTCTTTGAACTACTCAACCAACTTGGACATTCAAAACTTTCTTCAAAAAGTATTTCTGTTTACACTCATCATAGAATCATTAGGCGCACTCATCTTAACCCTACGCTTTGCAACACACATGCCTTTGCATAAAGCTATTTGGCAAGGTATTTTTCACTCGGTTGCCGCGTTTAACAATGCTGGTTTTTCTACCTTTAGAGACAACCTTATGGGGTATCAAACCGATTTCACCGTTTTAATGACCGTTGGATTTCTTATCATACTAGGTGGTATTGGCTATTTGGTCTTGGTTGAGCTTCATGCCAAGGCTACGCATAAACGTTTTATGCTCTCCGCTCACACAAAAATCACCCTTGTCGGTACGCTCGTTCTCATCGTTTCAGGAACACTTCTTTTTTTAGCGATTGAAGGGGATAACAAAGGTATTTTTGCCAACATGACATGGTATCATAGCCTGCTTAACAGCTTTTTTCTCTCGGTCAACTTTAGAACTTCTGGCTTTAACAGCCTTGATCTTTCCCAACTGAGCGACGCATCGCTTTTTTGTTCGACCATTTACATGATGATCGGTGGCGGTGCAGGAAGTACCGCAGGTGGTATTAAGATCACTACGGTTGCTGTGCTTATCATCGCAACCATCCACACCATTAAGATCAGTAACCAACAACCCCATGCCTTTAAGCGTACTATTTCGCCTGAAGTCATCAATCGCTCTTCTGCCATCATTTTAGTAGCTTCATTTATAGCAATTATGGCAACGCTTATCTTGGTTGAAACCCAAAAAACCAATTTCATGCAAACACTCTTTGAGGTCGTCTCCGCCTTTTGTACGGTAGGTGTTTCCGTTGGCAACGGCGATGTTCTCAGTCTCTCAGAAAAATTTAGCACCTTTGGAAAATCACTTGTAGTAGCGCTCATGCTTATCGGACGTATGGGCATTTTTGCCTTTGGATTTCTCATTATGGGAAGAGAGAAAATTAAACACATACAATACCCCGAAGGAAGGATTTTATTATGAAAACTTACGCCGTTATAGGCCTTGGAAAATTTGGCTTTCACATTGCAAAAGGCTTGGCTGAACAAGGTATGGATATCATCGCCATTGACAACGACCCTCATAAAATACAAGTCATTAGTGACTACATCGAAGATGCGCTTATTTTAGACAGTACCGACACAAAAGCACTTCAAGAAGCGGGTGTTGTAGGGCTTGATACGGTTATTATTAGCATTGGTGAGAACATTGAGGCAAGTATTTTAACGCTTATGGCACTTAAAGAGCTGGACAACAAAAACATTATTGCCAAAGCCATTACGCTAACCCATGGTGAAATTTTAGCGAGGCTTGGAGCTTTTAAAGTCATTTACCCTGAGAGAGAATCTGCCAAAAAACTCGTTGAAAACCTTGTCGGAAATGTCGTCATCGACCAAGTTGATTTTAGCAGTACCATCAAAATCGCAAAATTCCTCGTCACACAGTCACTTATTGGCAAACAAGTCAAAGATATTGAAACCATGTTTGAACATGAGATCCATCTCATTGCATGTAAAACACGTGATAATTGGACGTTTGATGTTGAAAAAACCTATAAAATCCGTGAAAATGATATGCTTGCATTCATCGGTAAAAAAGCCTTTATCGACAAGCTTCGAAATCTCACCAAATCTGAAAGTTAATCTTTACATGTAAAGCCTCTTTTAACAAAGTGTTGTTATAACATTCTGGTAAAGAGGTTTTTTCTCCACATTTTTAAATCTCCTTGCACAATTTTTCATCAAACGCAAAAGGAGTGCTTATGCCACTCAATCCTCTAACACCAGAAGAAGAACGTATCATCCTGCATAAAGGCACAGAAATGCCGTATTCTGGGATATACAATAGCTTTTATGACCAAGGCATCTACCATTGTAAACACTGTAATGCGCCCTTGTATACCTCAAATGACAAGTTCAATTCTGGCTGTGGCTGGCCTAGCTTTGATGATGAGATCAAAGGGGCAATAAAGCGCGAAAGTGACGCTGATGGCAGACGTATAGAAATACTTTGTAACGCGTGTGGTGCGCACTTAGGACATGTGTTTGAAGGTGAAGCCTTAACGCCTAAAAATACGAGACATTGTGTCAATTCCATTTCACTTTTATTTGTCCCTGAAAAAAAGTAGTTTTTTGTTTATGCTATAATACGGCACAAAATATTTTAAAGGAATTCTGAATGTCCCCAAGTGAACCAGACTCGCGTAGTTGTAGCTTACATCTTACTCTAGGCAGTCTATCATGACTCTACTTCTTGTCTATCTTTCTCTCGTTTTATTTATATCGTTTCTCTGTTCAATTTTAGAGGCTGTTTTGCTCTCGAGCACCGACTCTTATATCGAAACTATCCCTAGAGAAAATAATGAAAATGCAATCTCTGTGCTCAAAGAACTCAAATCTAACATTGACGTGCCAATCTCATCTATCTTGACGTTCAATACCTTCGCACACACCATGGGTGCAGCAGGTGTGGGTGCGCAAGCACAAATTCTTTTTGGAAATGAGTGGCAAACGGCTGTGGCATTTGTTGTTACATTGCTTATTTTATACATTGCTGAAATCATCCCTAAAACCATTGGTGCTTTGTACTGGAAAAAACTCCTCATTCCATCAGGATATACGATCGCATTTTTGGTGACACTCACCTACCCTTTTGTATGGGTTTCGTCTCTTTTAACCAATTACATCTCAAAAAACAAGAAAAAACATCCTAACTTCTCGCGTGACGAGATCATGGCCGTTGTGGCGATGGGCGAAAAAGATGGTTCGATTTTGAGTAAAGAGAGTGATCTGATTGAAAATCTTTTAAAACTTAAAAACATTAAAGCCAAAGATATTATGACTCCAAGGAGTGTTGTTTTTGCATTGCCTGCAACGACAACCATTGAAGAAGCCATCGAAGATGACCGTATGTACATCCATTCTCGTATTCCTGTTTTTGGTGATACCTTGGATGATGTTGTGGGTATTGTCTTTAACCAACGAATTCTTGAAGAGAGTGTGGAAGACCACGACAAAATCACACTTGAAGACATTGCACATGAAGTGCATATGGTTTCTGAGAACTTGCCAGTTCCAAACCTCATAGACCAGTTTGTTAAACGTAAAACTCACCTTTTCGTTGTCTTTGACAGCTACGGTCAAACTGCGGGCGTTGTTACGCTTGAAGATGCTATTGAGACGCTTTTGGGTGTTGAAATCGTTGATGAGATGGACGAAGTTGAAGACATGCAAGTCTTTGCTAAAGATCGCAGTAAAAAGTTTCAAGACCGTATGAAAGTCGAGCGTAAAAAACTCGAAAAAGCAAAAGTTAATTAAATACATTTGATTTGTAAAAAGTAAAAGCACCAAAGGTGCGAGGACTTTCTGTCGAAGAAAACCCAGTGTTAACGTAGTTTTTAAAGCTTTGCTTTAAAAACATATTAAGAGTTCTTGAGGAACTCTAATAGGAAGAGGCTTTACAGGTAAAGCCTCTTTAATAAACTCTTCTGTACTCCCACTTACTACTTTGATGATCCCACGTTAATTCATTCACACACGCATACGGTTGTTCTATGCTAAACATATCGTTGATGGCTACACCTAATATCTGTGAGAGAATCATGCGATTGACCCCAGCATGGGCGACAATGAGTAGAGAACCTGTTGCATGATGTGTCATGGCATCAAAGGCATCTCTAACGCGTTTTGCCATATCGTGGAAGCTCTCGCCATTGGGTGGCGTAAAGTACTCTAAATCTTTGCCTCTTTGGGCATACAGCTCAGGATACTGCAACTTGATGTACGACATTGGCACATTTTCCCAATCTCCCATATCAATCTCACAAAAGGCCTCAACAATTTGATACCTTGTATTTTTATCAATGCAGAGGATTTGAGTGGTTTGTAAACAACGCTTGAGCGGACTGGTAAAAATAGCATCAATAGGAATTGCTTTAAAATAATCATGCAATTCCCTAGCTTGTTCAAAGCCAAACGAATCTAGAGGAACATCCGTTCTGCCTAAATACCTTTTTTCACTTCCATTATCAATGTGCCCATGACGAAGCAGATAAACTTTTTCAACCATAAGGAAACGCTTTACATGTAAGGTTTACGATCTTTGCGATAATCGCTTTTGTGGCATTTAAACGCTTGGTGATGTTGCTTTGTGCGTCAAGGTTTCCTTCACATTTTTGAAATGCCCGAGCAAAGCGCTTTTCAAAACCACATACCTCATCTTCACTTACCAATTTATCGGCTAAAAAGAGCAGTTCATTGGCATTTAAAGGAGCATTTTCATCGACTTCAATGTCCATGTGTGTGGCAATGATGTCGCCTATAGCTTCATAGCCCATCGCACGTAATTTTTGCGCACCAACAAGAGCATGATTTTTCTCTTTTCGCGAGATGTCATGTACCAATGCCGCAGCACTTAAAACATTTTTATCAACGCCAAGTCCAAAAGAAGCGATCTGCTCGTACACCTTACATGCCATAGCTTCCACTGCTTCGCAATGCTTAATGATATGTTCTGGTACTTCGTTTTGAAGCATCATCGCTAAACACTCTTCTTTGTTAGGAACACTCATCGCTTCGTATCGCAGGAGGTTTTCATAATCCTCTTGTGTGTCCATATCCATTAAAACTGACTGCTCGGAAACGTTTACATGTAAAGCATCATTGCCGAATACTTCAAGCACTTTTTTAAGCCCGCCCTCACCATTGCTTGCAAGAATCTGCTCTTTATACTTCATATCAATTAAAGGAGGGTGTCCTTTACGCCCCAAAAACGTAGGGTAGATAACACCTTTGCGTTCACGCGCATACGCCTCATACAAGCGCTCAAGGCTTTGAACTTTAATGAGTGGAATGTCCACAGGCTGCATGTAAAACGCACTCAATGTTTCATCAATGGCTCGAACTCCTTTTTGGATAGAGCTAAACATCCCTTTATCGTAATTCTCATTATAAACAATAGACACATCCTCATCTTTCAAGACATCTCTCATTTCGTCTTGACGATGCCCAACAACCACATAGATATGCTTAAGACCATGCGCTTGATAGGTCTGAATCAACCGCTGCACAGCACTTGTTCGTCCAAACGGTAGCAACGGTTTGAAGTCGTGCATACGCGAAGAGTATCCCGCGGCGATGATGAGAACGGCGATTTGGCTTTTTGTCATTACCTAGCTTCTTCTAAATTTTATGAGCTCTGCTACGATACTGATGGCTATCTCTTCAGGTGTTTGGGCGTTGATGGAAACACCAACAGGGCAACACACCTCATCTAAGTCCTTTTGTGCAAATCCTTCATTTAAGAGTTGAGCATAGACATAATTTTTTTTGGTTTTACTTCCAATCATACCGATATATTTAGCTCTCGCTTGAAGTGCTTGCGTCAATACGATTTTATCAACGCCTCTGGTGACGATGACAATGTAACTGTTTTTAGGAATCCCTACCTCTTTTATCAATCCCTCGTACGTCGAAGAGACAACATGCACTTCATCAGCAGTGGGGAAACGCTCTTTGTTAGCAAACGCTTCTCTATCATCCAAAATAACCGTGTAAAACCCTAGTGTTTTTGTCAGTGCTGCAATTTGTTGTGATACATGACCAGCACCTACGATATAAAGTCGCTCCGTATTGTAAAAAGGTTCAATCATATATCTATTTTTTCCAACAAAAAGATGAAATTTGATATGAAAGAAATTTTCTCGAAGCTCATCCACAATGCTCTGTACTTCTTTATCTTCAACGCCATATAGATCTGTTTCAGTGCATATCCATTTATTTTTACCTGGAATTTGTCTGTTTGTCTGTGTAATCTTTGTAATCATAATAAAATCAACGCCAGCAGTTTTGAGATCTTTTGCTTGATGATGGATATTAAGTTGCTGAATGTCCAAAGCGTCTATGTGTTCCAAAAGAACGCTTACTTCACCACCACACACCATGCCCGCAGCACGTGCGTCATCATCGGTGAGTTCAATGTCTTCAATAGAGCACTGTTTGGTTCTAAACTTCTCAGGTGCCAATTGCATTGCCATAGCTTCAAGTGTTCCTCCACCAATGGTACCTTCAATAGAAGCATCTTTACGAATCACCATCTTTGCCCCTGCTTCTCTTGGAGCTGAACCACTTTTGTGCAGAATGGTTGCGGTAACGATTTCGTGTTGTTCATTTAAGCTATCCACAATGTGTTCAATTATGGTTTTCATCCATCATCCTTTTTTTCGTAAGTTGTCTATTTTTCTTTTGATCATACTGTTGGTAATTTTGATTGAATGGTCATCTTCCAGAGCATCAAGTCTGAGATCAAATTCAAATGGAAAATGCTCTCGAATCCGCCGAATTATCTCCTCTTTGAGCGCTCCACAACGCTCTTTGTTGGCAAGAATAATCTTTACATGTAAAACATTTTTCTCATACACCGTGAGCTTATAATCTAAGATACGAGAAAAGCGTAAAAGAATTTCATCGACCTCTCTTAAATGAATCTCATGCCCATGTATGTTTATTTTGTTTTCAATGCGCCCAAGTACTTTTTCCATGGTTCGTAAAAACGTACCACACGCACACGGTTTGGCAGAAATGCGTGCCATATCACCTGTTTTGTAACGAATGAGTGGCATTGCTTGACGATTTAGCGTTGTAAAAACAACTTCGCCGTACACTCCATCTTCCACAGCTTTCCCCGTTATCGGGTCTATAATTTCAAAATAGAGATCATTTTCCCTTAAGTGATAGCCGTTCAAACACTCGCACTCAACGCCTCCACCATAGCCCATCTCTGTCATACCGTAATGGTTAAAGACTTTGCATGCTCCATGATGACTCAGTGCTTCTACCAGCGCATCAGGAACATAGTCGGTGCTTAAAAGCACTTTTTTAATGTGGGTGTAAAAGAGTTCTGGCTTAACACGACTAAGGTACAACACTTGCATCGGTATGCCAACAAGACAGGTAATGTTATTTTCCTCAATACTCTGCGCCGTTTTTTCAACATCGCTAAGAACCCCTTGAACAATGCACGGGATTCCACTTTTAGCCAACGCTTTTTTAAGTAAATCCCCAATACTCGCATAAGAGGGTCCAGGAAGTAGAACCATCACTTTGTCACTTTCATCAAGAAGACAATCCATCCCGTGTTGAAAAAAATCGATGGTAGCTTCCAAATCCTCATGCGTGAAAAAAATGCGTTTCTCATCGCCTGTTGTACCTGAGGTATTTAACGTCACAATACGCTCAATGTCGGAACTAGGAACACAAATAAAATCAAGGCTATTTCGTTTAATGTCTTCAGCTGTTGTAAAAGCAATTTGCTCAAAATCTTGGAGCGATGAAATAGAATTTAGGTCACTCTCTCTCAGTCTTTCTTGATAAAATCGACTCTTTTCTTTTGCATACACCAAGGTTTTAACGAGTTCTCTCAACTGATATGCTTTTAAAGCTTCTTGGCTTTTGGACGCTAAGTGTGTGCGCTCTACTATCCAATTTTCCAATGGTGTTACTTTCATCATGCCCTCTTTGCATCTCGATAAAGAGAGGCCCCTTCCATGTTGGTGATGTTGTACATACAAAAAGGAATAAGCTTTCCATCAACGGTTGAGACATGAATACAACAATCTCTAATACGCTCCAAATTCACATTCCACGCATCTTGAAACGCCATACCTGAAAGGCTAAAAGCGTTGTTTTGAATCGCACTGAGTATTTTGTCCCAATCCGAGAGTTTCTCATCTTGAACCTGCTTTTGGTACGACCAATTGCGCGCTACAAAGGCTTTGGCTTTAGTAGCACCTTCCTCTGCTTTTTCACTTTCACTTGAACAGCAAGAGCGTTTAGTCACAGGCTTTAAGCTGCCCTCTTCTATTAGATAATTACCGTTAAATGAACAGAGTGCATTTTCACATCCAGGGGGTTGCATACTCTGCATACTCACCATGTGATCGGTTTGCTCACAAATCTGCTCCATTACTTCAGGCAAGGTGATTCTATCTTCATCCCTAGGCGCTTCTGGAATGCGTCCAAAATAACTTACAGGTTGAAAATGTACCCCTCTCACTGTGGGAGAACGACTGATGCCAAAACGAATGATGTCACCAATGTTATCCACATTGATATGGGGTACGATGGTCGGAACAAGCACCACACCGATGCCGAATTTTCGGCAATTCTCAATCGCTTGGCATTTCACATCAAACAACGCTTTTCCACGCAGTTTTTCATAAATCGCATCATTGATGCCATCAAATTGTAAAAAGATCGAGCTAAGCCCCGCTTCTTTTAAAGCTTTCACATACGTTTCATCGTTTGCCATTCGAAGACCATTGGTATTGACTTGAATAAAAGGAAATCCAAGTTCAACACCTATACGAATAATTTCCGAAAGATCATCTCGTACCGTTGGTTCACCGCCTGAGAGTTGGATATTGCATTTGCCTGAAACCTTTAAAATACTCTCGAACTGAAAACGCAACTGCTCCAAAGTTGGGTCGCTGCTCTTGGCATCCAAAGCATCTGCAAAACAAAAACGACAGTTTAAATTGCAACGCGTTGTCACTTCAATGAGCGCTGTACACGTGTGTTGCCTATGAGCACTGCACAGTCCACAATCAAACGGACACCCCTTTTCTACGTGTGTAATGGTTTTTTTGATGTAAGCTCTCTCTTTGGTGCGTATCCACTCTCGCATTAACGTACCACCTCTCCAGACAACCGTTTTAAACACTCCGTGTTCGGGACACTCTTTGTGCAGGAAAGTACTCGCTCCTTCATCGTACATATAAGCCTCAAGCTTACACAAACAGATAGGGCACAAGCTTTCAGTATGCATCAAAGGATTATACGTCATTACATCTGCTCTCTATTGCCATATTCATAGCCATATTCAACCAAAAGCTCATAGACTTTGATATACGCTTTTTGAATTATCTCTGCGCAGATGGGTTTATAGCTCTGATCGCCACTATGAAAATCCCTCACGCCAATGAGCGTAGCACACTGTGTCGAGCCAAATTCTGTTTTAAACCACTCGTGAAATTCATGCACCATCTGCGTAAAATTCTCTTTTGCACTCTCTTCGTCTTTAGCCTTAGCCGCATACAATCCTAAAACACCAATACCTCCACTCAGTACTCCACAGGTTTGTTGGGTATCGGCAATTCCTCTGCAAAGACCTTGCGCTGAGCGCACTAGATCATCATTGGAAGAGCCTTCATCTTCAAGAGCAAGCTTATACATAATCTGCGAACAGCAAAAACCCGCTGATGAGAGTTTAAATAAACGTAGGGATAATTCATCCATTGTTTGCTTCTCCTTTTTTAGCGATTAACATAAAATAACCAGGTTTGCAGTGTTTGATGTTTTGTTCAAAAGAACAGCATGTTTGAGCTTCTTCACCTTCGATGGTTTTGCTCCAAAATGCACCCATTGAGCCGTGCGAAAAGATGATTTTGACCATAAGCTCTTTGAGTAGATGAGAGCAATCTTCTAAAAGCATAATTTCAAAGCCAATCTTTTCTAGCATCTCTTTTAAAGAAAGAAGGTCATGCATTCCCCGCATACACGATGTAATGGAAAAATTGTCCATAGCATTGAGTGACTCAGGGATTTTCGCATAAACATCGTTGATCACAAACCAACCGCCTTTTTCTAATACTCTGTACACCTCTTGCAACGTTACATGTAAATCATTCATCAAGGACAAGGTACACTCTGCCAAAACACACTCAAAACGATTATTTGCAAACGGTAGCGCATCACCCGATCCTTTTACAAAACGCCCAAAAGGATTTTTGGCGTGTGCGATGTCGAGCAATTTGTCTGAAGGATCAATACCAACCACATGCACCCCGTAATTTTGGTAAAGATACGAAACTGTCGCACCCATACCACAGCCAAGATCCAATACGTGAGTTTGCTCATTTATAGCGCAAAAACTAACGGCTTGCTCGGTCAGTTTAAATCCTCCAGGACGTAAGGTTTCGCCTGTGGCTTCTTGCATACAACTACTTTCATAAACGTTTAACACGTTACTTATCCTCCAAGCTTTTTTCGACTTCAAGTATCTTTCCCAAAGCCAAATCTTCACTAATAAGAACCATATTACACGTAGGGCATTTTAAAAGATCCACTTCAAAATTGCCCTCAAGATAGCGCACTTTTACCTTTTGCGTCACCAATGCTTGATGGCATTTATCACACATCCATACAGTTGTTTTATCGGTTTGATCGCTCATCTTAATCCTCCACCACTTCCATGCGATGACTGTACACATCTTTGATCGTAATATCTCTGCCACTCTCTTCATACTTCACCCAAAACGTCACATTTTGAACGCGAAGACGTGCGAGATAATTCGATGCTTCAGGGTTGAAAAATCGCTCTTTACCGCTTAGGGAGTGATCCACCACTTTTTCAACATCACTCATCATAATAAATCGCTTTTCCATAAGAGCAACGATTTCATCTGAAACATGTAGGGTAAAATCATATGTCTTGCTCACAGCACATTCCTCCTCTTCATTCCAAATCTCTTTAAGAAGTTGATTTTTAAGTCGTTTTCGATTGTTTTGTCGATCAGAAAGTGTGGGCATTTTTTGAGGGGCATCTTGATTGACTTCATTACCATAAATAATGTCCAAAATGTGATACGCTCTTTTATTGCCTTTAACGATGGCATCTTTACACATCGCACAATAGACAAGAACATCTTGCTCGCTCTCACAGATGCGATCTTTCACAAAGTCATCCGCTTGTTCAGGATTTGCATTGGAAACCAAGCCACCGTAGCCACAACATTTCGCTTTTTCTTTGGAGTATTCAAGCTCTTGGATGGTATAGCCCAATGTTTTAACAATGCTTCGTACACTGTTATGAATCGCTGAATTATGCCTCGTAGCACAGGCATCGTGGATGCAAAGCTCGCGTTTTCCTTTTTTAATATCCACCTCAGGAAGTCCGTATGTGTCAAACACTTCCCATAAGGAAATGGTTTTAATCATCGGCAGATATTTCTCAAACGTAGCAGCGCAACTGGAACAGGCTAAGATAAACGTTGGCTCACCCATCTCTTCCCACGTCTTGTGTATCTTTTCAACACTTTCAGGCATCAGATCAAGCCTTCCTGCCCAATCCGCAGGAGCACCACAGCAGCCTAAATATAATCCCACGTCGTTATCCGCATCTTTGTCTTTAATCACACCCACTAAATGTTTATAAATATCACCAATATAATCGGTGTGTGTTGAGCTAAGCTGGCATCCCGGGTAAAAGAGATAGCCCGTCTTCCCAGAGCCTTTGTACAAGCCTCTTGCATATTTCGAAAAGGCAATGACAGGATAATAAAAGAGATTTTTGGATTGTTCTTTGCTCGGTTGTTTACGTACCATGGAAAAATAATCGCTATGGCTATACTGCATATCTTTGAGGGCGAAATCATGTGCTGAAAGAGGCATTTTGCCGCGTTCAACCATACTTTCACGCGTAGCGTGTATAATATCTGCCATACCAATTCCTATAGGACAGACCTCTTTACACAGACCACATTCAGTACAAGAGTTAATCATCAAATTGGCACTACGTGTTCCTAAAACGATACGTTCATTATGATTGATACTCCTGATATAGCTATCGGGAGTTATATTAAATCGCTGCATATGCACGCATGCTTTAATGCACGCGTCACATTGGCATTTGAGGCATCGTTTAGCTTCTTCTTTTGCTTCATTTTCACTGTAACACTGTGATGTTTTAACTACCACGTCTATAGGTTTTACCGTATCAATTTTATACTGTAATTTTGTTTCAAAAATTCCCTCGCGCTCTCTTGAAGCACTCATCGAGGTTTTGTTAATGTAGCGGTCTATCGAAACGGCTGAACGTTTGCCTGAACTGAGCGAATAAATAACGGAACTGTTTTGAGTTTGAATTTTTCCACCTATAAACAAGGAGGATTCATTGGCTTGAAACGTCTCAGGATTGATAGCATATATTTCGCTCCAAACGCCTGTTCCTAAGTAAACAGCATCGTATTGTTCGATATACCGTTTAAGATTTTCCATCAACACTTCGGTGTTATAATGAACTTTAATACCTTTTTTCTCAATCATCAAAAGTTCTTCTTCGATGAGCGAGGCTTCTAACCCTTTACCTTCATACTCCCAAAGACTTCCACCTAAACGGTTTGTTTTTTCATAAATAGTAACTTGGTAGCCTTTTTTATCGAGTTCAGTAGCGACAACAATCCCACTGAGTCCTCCACCGATAATCGCAACAGTACCTTTGTTTTTGGGTAAAAGCAGTGGTTTTTTGGGACTCGTATAGCCTAAATCAATAACAGTTTTTTCAAGTTCGCTGATGCGTATGCTTCCCCCTGCATCTTTTCTCACACAGGTATTCTCACAAGGATGGTCGCAAATTTTTCCAATAAGCCTGCTAAAAGGTATTTTGTTTTCCATAACCTTATACGCTTTAGCAAAATCACCTTTTTCAATTTCGTGAGCAAATGCAATCACATCCATATGCACCGGACACGATGCTACGCATACGGGAGGTTCTGAATGAATACATTGATTGCCAATTTCCAATAATTTATCTAAATCCATTCTTTATGTCCTCATATATCGCATTAAAAGCAAAAGGATACGTGAGATACATCTGTATCTCACGTATCGTCAAAACGTCGCTACATTAAGCCATAGCTGCTAAAACTTTCTCAGGACGTGCTGGTAAATGTGTCACTCTAGCACCGCACGCATTGTAAATAGCATTAATAATCGCGGCATGAGGAGCGGCAAGAGGCATTTCACCCGCACCAGAAGCACCTAATAAGCTGTTTGGTCTTTGGTATTCTGTGTAGATGAGATCAAGATTATCAGGAACATCTTTGATTTTTGGAATACCACATCCTGTCAAGGTTGTATGTTTTTTAAGATCATCAAAGTCCTCAGTAAGTGCTAGACCAATACCTTGAACCAAACCACCATACATTTGACCATCAACAACAAGTCTGTTGATAATGGTTCCAACATCCGATGCCAACGTCATTTTTTCAACATTGGTTTTACCTGTTTTTGTATCGACTTCAACTTCAGCGACACACACACCGTACATGTACGCTGCAAATGGATTTCCTTGACCATGATCTGGTGGTGTATCGGTACATGGCGCTGTCCATTTGCCCATGTATTTCACCTCACGACCTTCGGCTACCATCTCAGTATAGGTTCTGTATGTTCCATCTGCTTTTTTCATAGCTTCAAGAAGATTTCGGCACGCTACAACGGTTGCATTACCCGTAACAACATTGGAGCGACTTCCGCCTGCTGGTCCACTGTTTGGTGTTTTAGTCATATCGTTCAAGACCAAATCAATCTGTTCTGGTTTAAGATTTAACGGTTTTAACGTTTCATGCGCAAAAGTCAATGTGCCTACATCTGCGCCCTGACCGTGATCTTCCCATGAATTACCGACAGAGACACCTTTTGGCGTAAGCTCAGCCCATGCTTCAGATGAGTCTGGACCATCTAAACCACAACCATAGATGTTAACAGAAACGCCTACGCCGTATTTTTTACCTGGAGCCGCATTGGCATTCTTTTTAGCCGCTACTTTTTTCGCTAATTCATACACTGGACGGCTTTTATCAAACAGCTCTTCCAAACAGAAGACATCTGGAGAACATCCTGTTGGTGTTGTGTCACCTTCTCTGTAAATATTTTTATATCTGAATTCAAATGGATCCATACCCACTTTTTCAGCCAATTCATCAATAAGCACTTCGGAAGGGAACATAATCTCAGGAGCACCGTATCCACGGAACGCTGAACCCCAACCATGATTGGTACAAACGGTTCGTCCATTACCACGAATGTTAGGAATGTGATAACCAGCACCACCAAATTGGAAACCACGTTGTGTTAATAAGTCACCAAATTCTGAGTAAGGACCATGGTCAACACTCCAATCGGACTCTAATGCTAAGATTTTGCCATTTTTATCGGCAGCCATTTTCATTGTTGTCCAGAAAGGTGAACGCTTACCTGTGTAGGTAATTTGTTGTTTCATATTGAACTCAAGATACACAGGTCTTCCTGTAGCCATGGTTGCAACACCAAGTAAGCCTTCCATCGTTGGGCTAAATTTATAACCAAAAGTAGCCCCTGTATTATTTTGGACGATAAAGACGTCTTCTGCTTTCATACCTACACCCTCTGCAATCATAAGTGCATGGAAGTGAAGCGCAATACTCTTAGAGTGAATGATGAGTTTTCCGTTATCATCCACATAACCAAAACCAACATCTGGCTCAATAGGTAAGTGAGGCTGACGTTGTGTATAGAAGCTATCTTCCACAACATAAGGAGCATCTTTCATGATAGGAGCAGTTTCAGCCCCTTTGCTGATGTGGTTATTAAAGTAAACATTCGGCGTTCCCGGATGAATCTCAATAGCATCCACAGCCATTGCATCTGGTGCGTTCATATAAGCTGGTAAAACTTCGAGCTCCACCTTAACTTTATCAACACCAGCATGTGCCGCTTTTTCATTCTCAGCTAAGACAATCGCAATCGCATCACCGTATTGGAAGATTTTTTTATCGTTTAAGATTGGACGATCAAGTCCATCACCTTTGTTGGTAGGGAAAGCCAAACCATTAATGCGGTTGGTTCCTTTAACATCTTTATAGGTTAAAACAGCAACAACACCAGGAACTTTTTTAGCTTCTTCTGTGTCAATCGATAGAATATTGGCATGAGAAACTTCAGCTTGTACGATTTTGGCATGAAGTGTGTTAGCTGGAAGTTTTAAGCCTAAGTCTGCTCCAAAATCCCATGTTCCCATAACTTTTGCCATCGCGGAAGGACGAATATAAGATGAGCCAACCAATGATGCGCCTTCTGGAATTTTTTTCCAAAAATCTTTAAGCTCTAGTTCGCCTCGCATAATTTTTGCCGCATCCATAACCGCATCAACGAGAGGTTTGTATCCTGTACAGCGGCAGAGGTTTTTGTTTTTTTGGAACCAGTCTCTGACTTCTTCGCGTGTTGGATTGTTATTTTCTTCTAAAAGAACTTTAGCTGAAACAATGAAACCTGGTGTACAATAACCGCATTGTGCAGCACCATATACCATCCAAGCAATTTGAAGTGGATGAAGCTTGTCTTTCGTTCCCACACCTTCAATTGTGATAATTTCATCATTATCTTCAACCTTTTTCATCTTAGTAATACATGCTCGCACAAGTTTACCATTAAGAATAACTGTACAAGAACCACACTCACCGCTATTACAACCTACTTTCGTACCTGTAAGCCCTAGTTGTTTTCGCAAAACATCTGATAATTTGTCGTCTACGTCTGTAACCAAAGTTGTTTTGACACCATTGATGATTAACATTTTCTTTAACATGTTTGTACCCCTTATAAATATAGTATTACGATATTTATATATGCGAAAAAAGCATATTAGCATCTATAAGTTTTCTGAAAATCTCATTTTAAATGCTTGCAATATGTCTTTTTTGCATATTACCTACTATGAACGATCAAAAAACTCACCCATTTAGACCCACTATGAAAAGCACCTACATACATTGTATTGTTCATGTTTTATAGAATATTTTCTGGCCTCCCATAACCTGCGTATTTTTTGTTGTCTTAACTCTCACTGAAGATTATATACTAGAAACATAGCATGAATATAGCAACAGGAATGATTGTAAATACGCATTATTTTAAACTTAGGTTTATGAGTAAATAAGTAATATTTTTACATGTAAAGCAGTATCTTTTACAACTTTATACCTCAAAGCAACTTTGTTGCAAGTTGATATTTGGTATCTTGGTTCTTATCTCAAAGGAGAGGAATACGTTTTGTGAAAACATACAATTATTGTTATGAAACAGGTCAACTGCAAAATAATATAGATTTTTCATTATTTGAACAGGAAAAGAATGTTTTAGTACAAATCTTTTGCGGTCAAAATAAAGATGTATTATCTTATCTTACTGAAATTATCTTGCGCTATATTCCAAATGCTATTTGTATAGGGACAACAACGGATGGAGAAATCTATGGTGATTCTATTTCTACCCTACGAAGCATTATCTCCATTAGCATCTTTGAGCATACCTTCATCAAAACAGCCTATGTACAAGATAAAAATTCGTTTCAATGTGGTGTAAAACTAGCATCTGACTTAATCACTCCAAATACAAAGCTACTCATTCTCTTTTCAGATGGCACAAAGATGAATGCAGAAGAATTCCTTCACGGTGTGGAATCATTCGATGCTACTGTGCCTATTTGTGGGGGTATGGCAGGCGACAATGGTAAGTTTGAGCAAACCTATATCTCATCACAAAACACCATTTTAGGAGAAGGTGTGGTGGGAGTTTCATTAAATTCTGATATTTTGAAAGTAGCAACGGATTATAAATTTGATTGGAAACCTGTGGGGCTTAAACATACCATTACAAAGGTAAACAACAATAGAGTCTATAAAATAGATAGGATGAAAGCGTCCTACTTTTACGATAAATACCTCGGTAGCAATTTCTCGCGAACGGAATTTCCCCTCATTCTTGAAAAAAATGGCGTTATTATGGCTAGGGCGGTCATTGGAAAACATGAAGACGGTAGTTTGAGTTTCAGTGGTAACTTGGAGGAAGGAGATCAAGTGAGGATTGGCTTTGGCGATGCCGAATCTTTAATGAAAGACCCTATAGAAGTTTTAAAAAACTTACACTCAATTGACATCGAAACATTTTATATCTTCTCCTGTATGGCGCGAAGACGGTTTATGCCATTTTTAATCAAGCTTGGCATCGGTTCTTTTTCTAAAACAGCCCCATGTTCAGGGTTCTTTACCTATTCAGAATTTTACCACCACAATGGACACAACAAACTTCTTAACCAAACCCTTACGGTTGTCGCATTAAGTGAATCTTCCAAAACAGGTTCTGCTTTAGCTGTTTCCAACAAAGAAGAGACGAAAAAAAACACCTCTTATTCTAAAACGATAGAATCTTTAACCCATTTAATTGAACAAAGCGCTCGTGACTATGACAAACAGTCTAAACGCCTTGAAAAGCAGATGAACTATTCTGATGCTCTGTTAACTTCGCATAAACAGTTTTTGCGCTACACCGTTCATGAGATGAACACACCTCTAAGTGTTATTATGAATAACATTGAACTGTATGAGATGGAATTTGGGAAAAATAATTATTTGGAAAATATCGAAGTTGCCGTTAAAAGCATTTTTTCAATGTACGATGATTTGAGTTATTTGGTAAAAAAAGATCATATAACCTATTTAAATCAACGCATTGACTTGGTCGATTATATTCGCAGTCGCATCGACTTTTTTGCGCAAGTGGCAAATAAAGCCAAATCTATGTTTATTTTTGAAACCAATTCCGACAAAATTGATATCTTTTTTAATGAAACAAAATTACAACGCATCATCGATAATAACATTACCAACGCTATTAAATATACCTTTGAAAATGAGAAGATAGTTGTTTCACTCTTTAAAGAAGATGATAGCTGTTGTTTTAGCATCGCATCGCATTCACGAAGAATTCAAGACCCTGAAAAGATTTTTGAAGAGTATTACCGCGAAGAACTTGCACAAGATGGCTTTGGACTAGGACTCAATCTCGTTAAAAGAATTTGTAAGGAAGAAAACGTGAAAATCACACTGCATTCAGATGAATCTATAACATCCTTTTCATATCAATTTAAAATCGAGAACGCATGAAAATCTTACTTTTAGAAGACGACATCCTCCTCAATGAATCTATCACAAAATACCTCACAACCGTTGGTCATGCCATTACTTCCGTAAGAGATGGCAATATCTGCTTAGAAATTTTAGAAAAAGAAAAATTTGATCTACTTGTTTTTGATATCAATGTTCCCAACATCGATGGATTGAGCATTTTAGAAACATTGCACAGCCAAAAAAAAATAATTCCGATTATTTTTATCTCTACACTCATTGACATCGAAGATATCTCAAGAGCGTTTGAGCTTGGCTGTTATGATTATTTGAAAAAACCTTTTCATTTAAAAGAGCTCAACCTAAGAATCGACAGAATTTCAAAAACCGCTAAAAAAGAGTTGCATCACAAAAGGCTCTCTCCTTCTTATAGTTTTGATTGCGACACTATGACGCTTTATTTTCATGAAGAACCGCAAGTTTTATCCAAGCGTCAACTTCAGATTATTCAATTTCTCGCACATAACCGAGGCTTTGTCTGTAGCTACGATAGGTTTAGAGAATGCGTATGGAATGATTTTGATATGGACGTCGACGAAGCTACCATCCGAACAGAAGTCAATCGCTTAAAAAATCATTTGAAAGAAGATTTTATCGTCAATATTAGAGGTGTAGGCTATATCGTAAAAACGCCTTCGCTGTAACATAGTCTATATTTTACATGTAAAGATTTTACGTAGCATAACGTTAAAAATTTAGCTCCAAACCTTTTCTTTTATACACCAATGTCTTCATTCCAAAGCTCAGGGTTTTTTTCTATAAAAACTTCCATCAGTTGACGGCATTTAGGGTTGTTGAGCACTTCAACTTCAACGCCTCTTGACCTAACGTACTCTTCTGGTCCACAAAACGTCTGGTTTTCGCCGATAACAACTTTGGGTATGCCATAAAGCAAAATGGCACCACTGCACATATCGCAAGGCGATAATGTAGAATAAAGCGTTGCTCTACGATAATCAGCGGCACTAAGACGTCCAGCATTTTCCAAACAGTCCATTTCCGCATGCAATACAGCACTTCCTTTTTGAACTCTTTGGTTGTGACCACGTCCTACGATTTTACCGTCTATCACAAGAACAGAACCAATAGGTATACCGCCATCATCCAAACCTTTTTGGGCTTCCTCTATGGCTGCTTCTAAAAATTTATCCATAATTTTTCCCTTTTAGTTATCCTAGATTACTTGATATGACTATCGCTTCTATATTTATATTTCATCATCAATAATCATATTATCAATAATAGTTTTACCTATTTTCCAATCTTCTTCCCAAGAATGCACAGGTGCTTCAAAAAATACAATATATAAAATATCTTTTTTATCATTAGCAAGAAGGATATGAAACATCACAGCTATATCATCTCTCGAATCAAATTGATAAATTGTGAAATCCCCATTTAGGTAAGATTGGGGTTCTTTATAAAGTTTACCATTGTGCTTTTTTATTGAAGAGAGAAAGTTAACAATAAATTTTTTTGAGTATTCAGTAGGCTTTAGTTTGCTTTTTTTACTTACATTTAGAATTGAATTGACTGATAAACCCGTCAAAAAGTTTTGATTATTTATAATTTGTTCTTTTGAAATAAACACGGCATGAACTTGGTCATTTTTTTCAATTTGTAAAAACCAATCATTTGGTAATAAAAAATTTGTTTCCTTAGGTCCACAATTAGACCATTTAAAACCATTAGGAGCTGGATGATCTATTAATATAGATGAATTTGCAAAAATATTAATTGAAAATATAAAAAATAAAATTTGTAAAAGTTTCACTGTATGCCTTTATATAATAAAATATTACCCTCGCAAAAACCTCTCCACATCCCCCACTATCTCATCCACCGCCTCAGTAGCCCTTTGATGCAACACTTTGGTATAAACCCGCTCATTTATGGCGTCACTTGGCTCTAAATTATTGAGGATGGAATGTTTTACATGTAAAGCGAAATGATCCATCGCGATGACGTTTCCACTAGAGCCGATGATGACTAAAAACTGGCAATCTTCCATCGCGTCATAAAGGTGTTCGTACATGGGAGCTGGTTCGCCAAAGAAGACGATGTCGGGGCGTAGTGAACCATTACATTTACATGTAAAAGCTCTCTCTTGCTTGGTGTAGCCTATGTGATGGGTTGTGCCACACTTTTCACAGCGAAGGTGTGGTAAAAAACCATGCAAGTGCAAAATGTCCTTACACCCTGCTCTCTCGAAAAGGTCGTCCACATTTTGAGTGATGAGGGCAATGCCATTGGGGTGGTGTTCTTGTAGTTTTGCTATGGCATAGTGCGCAGCATTGGGCGTGACGGAGGAGAGTTGTTCACGTCTGGCATCGTAAAATGCTAAAGTATTTTCTCTGTTCCAACTCAAACACCCAGCCTGACAAATCTCTTCGATGCGGTACTTTTCCCACAGTCCATCCGTGTCGCGAAAAGTAGAGAGTCCACTCTCCGCACTGATGCCAGCCCCTGAGAAAATCACAACCCGTGCCATGGTATTACCTCTTTATAGTTTTGCTAAAAACGCTTTTATCGCTTCATTGCTATCGGTTGGGTTTTCAACCACACTCATGTGTGCCGCATGTTTGATAAGCACAAACTCTGCACCATGTATCTGCTCTGCCATCGCTTTCATGCGTGAAGGAGGTGTGATGGCATCGTGTTCTCCACAGAGAACGAGTGTAGGAAGTTTGATGGAAGAAAGATATTCAGTCGTGTCATTGCGTGTTAACATAGCGAGTAAACACCCTTTAACGCCGATAGAGTTAAAGGTCATAGACTTTGCGATGCGTTTTTCAAAAGCCTCTTTGTGCTCTTTTTTATACGCATCGGTATAACACTTTTTAATAAAATTTTTGGAAAACGTTGGCAAACCTTGCGCGTTGATACGTCTGATGACGTCGGAGCGTTCAAGTTTTGCATGATTGTCATCCGCATTGGAAGCCGTGTCGCATAAAATGACCGCTGAAAATTTATCTTCCATGCGCTCTAATGCACGCAAGGCAATGTATCCACCCATCGAAAAAGCGCATACTATAGGTTTTTCACCCTCTCTGAATTCTTCAACCATCATCTCAAGATCATCGACAAATGACTCCATCGTAAACTGTCCATCGCCAACGGAAGAGCCACCAAGGCCTCGTATATCGTACGCCATGCAGTAGTAGTTATCACTAAGCGCGGCTATTTGTTCACTCCACATCGTATGGTCATACGGAAAACCGTGTAAAAAAATGATGGGTCTATTTTTTTGATTACCTTCCAATAAGACCGCTAATCCGCCGATGGTTTTTTTCATATTTTATCCTTTGTATAGGTCATTATACATCAGACATTAAAATATAAGGCCTCCCTATGGTGCATAGCGATTGCCGTCGTGCTCTGTTCAGGATGAATTTGGAATGTTTCACTGAGTTCTATGCCAAATTCTTCAGGTTTTAAAAGGTCAAAAATGACTCGTGTATCTTCCAACGCTGGGCATGCGGGGTAACCAAAAGAGTAGCGGCATCCATGATAACGCTTCATCTGTACATCACGTAAACTATGCCCCTCATTCTCAGCAATGCCTAAATCAAGGCGTATCTGTTTATGAACGATCTCGGCAAGCGCTTCGGCCAGTTCAACGCTCAGACCGTGCACAAAAAAGTACTCGGTAAAATTGCCCGCATCGTAAAGCTCTTTTTCATACACGGAAAACTTTGGTCCAGCACTCACGCACGTAAGTGCTAAAACATCGTGACGATCAGGAGCGATAAAATCGCTTAAAGAACGATACGGGTTTCTATTTTGACGAGGAAAGTCAAAAACTTTAATGGCTCGATCTTTAATGGCTTCGATGCTTTCACGATTGACCTGCGCATCGCTAAAGTAGCCTTCACTCTCATCAAAAAGGTAAAGGTTGTTCTCATGCGAGCGTGCTGGGTAGTACCCATAAATGACCGTCGGCTCAAAAAGCCCTAGTCGCTCTATGTCCGCTTTCACACGCTCAAACGTTGGCCATAACACCGAATCGAGTTGTTTTTGCTTCTCTTCTTTGCTCTGTCCTTTTCCACTGTAACCCCAACGCTGTGCGAAGAGAATTTTGTGGTTGATCCACGAAAACGCCAACTCTTTAAGGTCAGTTTTAAGCACACGTCTGCCCCAAAATGGCGGTGTTGGAATGGCAATGTCACGGCTAGGCATTTTAATGCTCTTAAAAGGAGGCATCTCTTTGACTTCTTTTGTGGCTTTAACGACACTGTTTTCTGCACCTTTTCGCTTAAACGTCGTGTCATAGTTTTTTGCTTCGATGCGACCCATAGCCTCAAGACCCTCAAAGGCATCTTTGCAGTAGTAGATCGGACCATCGTAGATCGGTCGGCAAAAGTCTTCAACAAAGTTATCGGTCAGGGCTGCACCACCTAAAACAACAGGGATTTTAATGCCCATTTTCTGCATCGCTTCCAAGTTTTCTTTCATCACATTGGTGGACTTTACAAGTAGTCCGCTCATACCTATGGCATCGGCATTGTGCTCTTTCAGTGCCTCTAAAAACTGCTCTAAATCAGCTTTGATGCCGATGTTGATGACCTTAAATCCGTTGTTACTTAAAATAATGTCAACCAAGTTTTTACCAACATCATGCACGTCACCTTTTACCGTTCCGATGATAAGCGTGGTGGTCGTACTTTTCTCTGTTTTTGGCAAGTAGGGCTGTAAAAAGTCCACGGCAGCTTTCATCACTTCGGCAGATTGAAGGACGAACGGTAATTGCATCTTTCCACTACCAAATAGCTCGCCAACGACTTTCATCGCGTCTATCAAGATTTCATTGACGATCAATTCTGCAGGTAACTCATCTTTCGCCGTTGGCAAGAGGATGAGCATGCGTTCTTTATCGCCATCGATGAGCAATGTCGCGATCTTCTCTTTAGTATTCATCGCAAGGTACGCCGCGTCACTCTCGTCTTTGTTCTCAACAACCCCTTCAAAATGGTCGATGAATTTAAAGAGCGGGTCGCCCTCTTCTCGGTGATTAAAGAGCAAGTCTTCACAGATTTTTTTATCTTCATCGCTGATTTTGTGCATCGGAAGTGTATTTTTAACATTGACAATCGCCATGCTAAGACCCGCTTCGACACAATGGTGTAAAAAGACGGAGTTTAGGTACTCACGTGCATGTTTTGCCAAACCAAACGAGATATTTGAAACACCAAGCACAAAACCCACTTCGGGATGCATCGCATGAAACTCACGAATCGCTTCAATGGTTTCAATTGCCGCAGTATGATACTCAGGATCGCCACTACCCACGGTAAAAGTCAGAAGGTCAAACACCAAATCTCCTGGGTGAATGCCATGTTTTTCCGTCGCTAAGGTATAAATGCGTTCCGCAACCGCAACTTTTTGCTCTTTACTTTTTGCCATACCCACTTCATCGATGGTCAAACAGACCAGTGCCGCACCAAAGCGTTTCGCTAAAGAACAGACTTTATCAAACTTTTCAATGCCATCTTCTAGGTTAACCGAGTTGATGATAGGCTTTCCACCAATGAGTTTAAGCGAAACCTCAAGGGCTGGAACTTGCGTGGTGTCAGGCATAAGTGGCAAGATAATCTTTTGAACATAACGCCCCATAACTTCTTTGGTATCTTTGTGCTCATCTCTTCCTGCAAAACCAACACTCACATCAATGCCATGCGCGCCACTGCGAACTTGTTGTTGCGCCACACTCAGCGTACCATCGTAGTCTTCAGCAAGCAGTAACTCACGAAACGCTTTTGAGCCTGTAGCATTGCTTCGCTCACCAATGAGAAACGGTGCTGGGTCTTGTTTTAAAGCTCTTGTTTCAAACAACGAGGCAATGCTACGAGGCATTTCGCCTTTTGGAGCAAGGGGCTTTTTACCTTCCACACGCTTGGCAAGCTCTAGAATGTGCTGAGGCGTTGTTCCACAACATCCTCCGAGTATGGCAACACCTGCAATTTCGGTGAATTTTTCTTGAAGTTCCGCAAATTCGCGAGGTCCCATCGGATAAAAAGTATAACCACCACGGTTTTGAGGAAGCCCTGCATTGGCGTGTACACTAATCGGTTTAGACCAAACGGAGCTAAGTGTCTTGACATGCTTTTCAACTTGTTCTGGGCCTGTACCACAGTTAAAGCCAAGGCTTAGGATGTCAAAGGGCTCTAAGATCGCCGCGATAGTTGTCGCATCGGTTCCGATGAGCATTGTACCACTCAGTTCAATCGTCACAGAAACCATAATCGGAAGCTTTACATGTAACTCTTTTTGAGCATCGCTAATCGCATGAAGTGCGGCTTTGATTTGTAAGGGGTCTTGCGCGGTTTCAATCAAGAAAAGATCAGCCCCACCATCGATAACACCCCGTGCTGCCTCTTTATATCCCTCATACATCTCATCGTAACCGATATGTCCCAAAGAAGGTAGTTTCGTTCCTGGACCAAACGCAGCCGCTGTAAAACGAGGTTTTTCAAGTGTAGTAAACGATGCACATGCTTCTTTAACGATAGTTGCACCCGCTTTGGCTAATTCGTATGTTCGCTCGCCTATGCCATAATCTTCCAAAACCCACGGCAATGCGCCAAAGGTATTGGTCTTGATGATGTCCGCACCTGCAAGCAAATAACCTCGATGGATTTTTGAAATTTCTTCATGTGCGGTGGTGTTTAGAAGTTCATTACACCCCTCTTTGTTTTCCCATTGCTCAGGCGTAAGGCTTAATGCTTGGATCTGCGTGCCCATAGCACCGTCGATCACTAAAACTTTTTCTTTGATGAGTTCTTGAAGTGTTGCCAAGTGAAGTTCCTAGTATGTTATAACTTAGAATTATGGTATCAAAACTTTGGTAAGGAGAGGCTAAAAGGTTATGAGTAGTCCAAAGAGGCAAAAAATGCCCCTTTGGGTTTTACATGTAAAGATTAGGGATTGACAGTAGATTTGTAAACGGCTTTGCCACCTTTGATCTCTTTGATAACAGCAGAACGGGTTGCATTTCCTTTATCATCAATCGAGATAAAGCCAGATACTCCCTCATATTTTGAAGTTTTTCGGATTTCGTTGTTGACGCAAACGCTATCTTCTGGGTTAGCACAACGATTCATCGCATCGACCATGATGTTATAGGCATCTGCACCCAAAGCTGTAAATGAGTTCAGCTCTCTTTTACCTGTTTTTTTCTCATATGCGGCTATAAAATCTTTTGATTTTTGTGTTGGAGGCGCGCTGTGGTCAAATGCGTCTGTAAACATATAACCTTCGACTGCATCCCCGCCTAAGTCAATAAAGGTTTGATTGGCAACGCCATCGCCTGAAAAGAAAGGTTTATTGAAGTCTGCTTGTTTCGCTTGACGTTTAATCATAGACGCTTCGGTATGATATACAGGCAAGAAAACAAAATCAGCATTAAGCGATTTGATTTGAGAAATAACCGCTTTAAAATCTTTATCACCTGAGCTAATACGAACTTCTTTAAGTACTTTTCCACCGTTTTGTGTAAACGCTTGTGTAAAGGCTTTAGCAAGTCCGAGTGAATACACTTGTGCTTGATCGGTTACTACCACAGCTGTTTTAAGCCCTAAATCTTTAGAAGCATAGTTTGCAACCACGGTTCCTTGGAAAGAGTCAATAAAACAGACACGATTGGCATAAGCTCTATTTTCGGTAAGTTTATCGTTTGTCGCAGCAGGAGCAATCACAGGGATCTGTTTTTTCTCAGCAATAGAGATAATCTGAGCCGTGTTCGTACTGATCATCTCGCCTATAATTCCCACAACTTTATCGGAAGTAATAAGTCTCGTTGTAGCATTGGCTGATTCGACTTTATCGCCTTTGGTATCAACTAAAACCAGTTTAATACTATCGCCATTTTTGAGTTTTGGTTGCAATGCATTGGCAAGCTCAACTCCCTCATTCGCCACTTGACCATAACCCGCAAGCGCACCACTCATAGGTAAAATAACACCCACATTAATCTCTTTTGCATAAGCACTTGTTGCCATAATAGCGGCAAGGCTTAACAGTGTCATAAAAGAACGCATCTTTTCTCCTTTAAAAAATTCCCAAGAAAGTCTAACACAATCAAGATTATGATTGACTCAAAAAGCTCTTTTCTGGGGATAATATTACACATTCAAAGTGACAAAAAAGAGATGGGGAAAAGAGGAAGGAGAAGAAGCGATGATGATGCTTCTTCTTTTACATGTAAGAATAAAATCTATTTAAGCGT
This sequence comes from Sulfurospirillum arsenophilum NBRC 109478, assembly GCF_000813345.1. Taxonomy (NCBI): domain Bacteria; kingdom Pseudomonadati; phylum Campylobacterota; class Epsilonproteobacteria; order Campylobacterales; family Sulfurospirillaceae; genus Sulfurospirillum; species Sulfurospirillum arsenophilum. The sequence goes on from NZ_BBQF01000002.1 coordinate 438,217, forward strand.
GGGTGTTTTCAGCGACGTTCAATGCTTCAGAAACATCGACAATGATTTGAAGTTTTTTGATAATCTCATTCATAGCGCGACTCTCTTCTTGTGCCGCGATGCTGATGCGTTCGACTTCAGACTGCGTTTTAATAATTTCATCAACGGTTCGTTGCAATGCTGGAACAATTTGGTCAACGACTTTTTGGACATCCATGATGGAGAGGCGAATATTATCGGTAGATTTGTTGCTCTGGTCGGAGAGTTTACGTACTTCACTTGCTACAACGGCAAATCCTCGTCCATGATCTCCCGCACGCGCTGCTTCAATGGTAGCGTTAAGTGCTAAAAGGTTGGTCTCACTCGCGATGTATTTAATAGCCGTCGTAATATTACCGATCTGATCAACCGCTTCGGTTAATTCTAGTGCCATATTATTGGTCACTTGAACATTTTGAACTTCAGCTGCCAATTTTGTGTTGACAATAACAATCGTATTTGCAGTATCTTCGATGGATTTGGAAGCACTTTGGGTGATAAGAGAAATCTCTTTGGTTTGCTCCGCTAATTTTTTGGAAATATCACGAGCTTCTTGCAGTGCTTTGTCGCTATTAATAGCCGTTACAATTTGCGCTAATCCACTGACACTCTCAGCCGTAGCTGTACGAGGAGGACTTGGCATGACAACAACATCAGGACGTAAATAGCTACTGTATTTTGTATAGAGTGTTTTACCCGATGAAACATACCCATCGGTTCCGATAATGTATTTTGATTCACTCAAAGCTTCCCTTGTCTCACTATCACTACACTCATCAAAAGGAACAACACGATACGTTACATGGTCTAGTCTGTAAAATTTTAAAAATTTCAGAAGAACATTCGCACCTGATGCACTGTTATTAAAAATAGCGACTTTTTCGCCTGCGGGAATACGACTAACGGCCACAAAAAAATCGGTAGGTGGCACAAACTCAACCGAAATGACTTTCTCTTTGCCATATTTTTTCAACATTTCATCATAACGGTTGGCAAAGCAGACAATTAAATCATAATTTGAAGCATCGTAATTTTGATAGTTACTTAAAGTAGCTTTTTGATACACAGCGGTGGTCGAAAGTGTTGCGTCAACCAATGAGACTAGCTCCTCAGTTGTAGCATCATTTGCTCCGATTAAAAGTAGATTAACACTCATATACTTCCCTTTAAATCAGTTATGTTAGTCATAGAATGGACACATAAAATAGTTCTCTTATTGTAGTCAACTTTACATAAAATAAGCTTGTACTGGTTCATTATAAGAAAAATGTATGACAAAAAAAGGACTAAAATTAATCAACTCCTTTTTTGCAATCGTAGTATAATAAATCAATTTTTAATCAAGGTGCTCACATGTTTGACATTCAGAATTATTATAGCTTTATAGCCGCTATTGTTGTTTTTCAACTTATTCCTGGAGCTGGGACTATTGCGATTCTTAATGCCACTGCACGCAATGGTATTAGAGCAGGTCTTGGTGCAGTCTGTGGGACACTTTTGGGTGATTTTGCTTTTATGATAGCAGCCCTTGCTGGACTTGCGGCTTTAATGCAGCAAAACCCCTTTCTTTTTGAGCTTTTACAGTACTTTGGTGCAGCGTATTTATGTTGGTTAGGTGTGGGACTGATGCGTACTAAAATTGAGCCTGAAAACGGAAAAGCAGAACCCAAAAAATCTGCCTCTGTCTATTTTAAGCAGGCTTTTTTTGTGAGCATTACCAACCCTAAAGTGATGCTCTTTTTTGTAGCATTCTTTCCTCTGTTTTTACGCCCCAATGCTACAGAGATGACATTGGTTGCGATGATTTTACATGTAAGCCTTATTAGCCTTGTTTACCAAACGCTCTTAGTTCTTTTAGGCAATACGTTAACACTTAAACTCAAAGCTTTTCCTCTTGCTCGAAAAATTGCTACCCGCTTAGCAGGAATTTCTCTTGTCGGTTTTGGCATTAAACTCGCCATCAACAACCGCTAATAAAGTAGGTAACAATGCCTCTTAGACATATTTTAATCGCCCTAAGTGTGGTTGTCATTTGGGGAGTCAATTTTGTGGTGATTCAAGTTGCCCTTCAAGAGATTCCTCCCCTGTTACTGACGTTTTTACGTTTCTTTTTTGCAACGTTTCCAGCGATCTTTTTCTTCAAAAGACCCAAAAACACCTCATGGAAAATGCTCTTTTGCTACTCTTTGAGCATGTTTATCCTCGATTTTGCGTTTTTATTTTCAGGAATGTATGTAGGTGTTAGTTCTGGCATTGCCTCTCTGGCACTTCAAACCCAAGTCTTTTTTACCGCCATCTTAGCCGTGATTTTTCTTAAAGAGAAAATGACGTTGGCTAAAATTATAGGAGCGATCATTGCTTTTTCGGGCATTGTATTTGTAGGATTTCATTCAGGAGGCGATGTCAATCTCTTAGGGCTTCTCTTAGTCGAATGCGCCGCACTTTCGTGGGCGATTGGCAATCTTGTTTCTAAGCAAATCGGCAAAGTAGATATGCTGAGCCTTGTGGTATGGGGAAGTTTCATTTCGCTTCCGTTTTTACTGGCACTCTCGTATATCTTTGAGTCTCATCTATGGCATTTTGAGATGTTCACACACCTCTCAGGTAAAAGTATAGGAGCTATTGCCTATCTTGCTTATCCTGTAACCTTTTTTGGCTTTGGCATCTGGAGCTGGCTATTGAGTCGTTACCCTGCAACCACCGTGGTACCTTTTACGCTCTTAGTGCCTGTGGTCGGCTTTTCCTCTTCAGCCCTTTTGGTAGGAGAAGCATTGCCAAGTTGGAAGCTTATCGCAGCATTTTTAATCGTCTTTGGATTAGTAATTAACCTCTATGGGGAACGCTTTATCAAGCGTTCCTAAATGCGTTACATGTAAACGAGATGTAAAGGGATTACTTCTCGTTTAGTGTTCTCAAATTTTCTCTTCTTTGTGTTGCTTTTTCATCTTCAGAGGTAAGATTAAGTGTTTGATTGAGCACGTCTAATGTCAGTTTTTTATCTGCGTTGAGTGTATCGATGGTAATGTCACCACCCAGTTTTCCCAAAGCGTAGCAGTATTTTCCCTTAGTACTCACATTGCTATCCAAGCCTAAAGTAGCGGTACGTGAACATTTATCGACCCATAAAAAAGCATCATTGGACTGATAATCATGCAGATAACCAAAGAGTTTAGCCGTCTCAAAAAATTTGATCTTGACTTCAAAGAAAGGGCTGACTTCTAAGTTCTCACTCAAACGAAGTAATATAGGAAACTTATAAAGCGTTGTACCGATTTTGAGGTTGTTTCTGGCACTGTCTAACACCAAATCTTGCTCTATTTTTGGGAATTCCCAAAAACGGCTGATCTCTTTGGTCCAAGCACCTAAAATCTTATCAAAGTTACTCAAAGAAGCTTCCAATGAGGCGTCTTCGCCCAATAGGTTTCGACTGAGTCCTAGTTGTGCACTGTAGCCTAAAAATGGTAAGAGTGTCGCACCAATATCGAGCGTTGTCCCTACTTTATCAACACTTTGACCACTACTCATTCTTGGGTCAATAATCATAAATTGATTGCGACGTTCACCCTTCATAAGATCATCAATCGCCACATTATGCATCGCAAGATGATCTGAGGCTACAACGATGATCGTATTTTTACCATACGGAGATTCCCCAATTTGCTTAATGAACTTTGCGATCAATTCATCCGAACACGTGACGGCATTCAGCATGGTGTTGCTTCCATCTTTATACTGTTGTTGCTTACAGCTTTTTGAGACATGCCCGTATGGGTGATGCGTGTCCATTGTTGAGAGGAACATTGCAAATTTTTGTTTGGTTTTTGAAAACTTTTTAAAGTCATTCATCGCAATATCAAAAAGCGTGTCATCATACAATCCCCACGGGGTTTGATAACTTGGATTTTGAAGCAATCCTTTCAGCTCTTTAATACCTTTAATATCATCAAATTGATGTGTTTTATAAAGCTTATCAACCCCTGCAAAATCCAAAGGCGAACCACTACGATAAATAAGTTTATACCCCTCTTTATGAAGCATATCACTCATGCACACGGCACCTGAATAGAAGGTGCTCATCTTCGACATGGAGTTACCTTGTGCAGAATGCGCATCGGTTGAAGGCGTCACTAAAGGAAGTCCGCACATCACAGATGTCATACCTGCGATCGTCCAACTGGTTCCTTGTGCTTGATGAATTTGTGTAAATGAGATGCTCTGCTCACGAATAGGACGAAGTGCTGTGACAAGTGAGGGGAAAATCTTCTCATCAAAGTAGGTGTTTTCAAAGCTTTCTGCAAAAATATACACCAAGTTAGGATGTTCTTCGCTCGTAGGCGTAAGTGAAGGTGTCTGATAATAATCCGCAAAGCTGTATTGAAGGCTGAGTGGATTTTCAATGCCAATCGCCTTAAGCACACTCTCGCCCGTAAAGCGTACAGTAGGATGAAGCAACAAAGAAATGATTAACGCCACAAGGGATATGCCATGTTTGAGCTTGTGATGATGTTCAAAGAGATCATTTTTCACTAAACGATAGTAAAAAAGTGAAAGCGCTAAACTTGCTATTAAAAGTCCTATTCCTGCTGCAATGATTAAATAATAATCACCAAATCCTGACCCATCCAACCCATAGCGAAGATGAAAGATGACAGCATCATTAATACCCTCACCCGTAAAGTAATTGGATACAATATAAAAAGCACTCATGATCATATAAATGAAAATTCCCACCGCACCTATGAGTGCACTCTTTTGTGTTCGTGTACGATTTTTAGAGGTAAATAAAGCGATAAGAAAAAGTCCTGCGGATAACCATAGCATGTTATTCATTGTTGTTTTGCATCCTCTTTGATTTTAGGATGGTATTATATCTTGTTGTTAAAAATTTGTAGAAAAATTTGTTATTTTTCCAAAGTGGTTAAATTTTAATCAGTTAACTGAGCATATTAAAATCCGCTAAGTGATACAATTTCATCAGTTCAACATTTTAGGAGGAATTCATGAGAAGTAAACTACTTTCTCTCGCAACATTGTTGCCTGTATCAGCATTATGGGCTGCAGAAGACGCAGCTACTGAGGTGGCAGAAGTCGCTGAAAAGGTTTTAACTCTTGACGTTGGTAACACAGCGTGGGTTTTAACAGCAACAGCACTCGTTATGTTAATGACACCAGCAGGTTTAGCACTTTTTTATGGCGGTATGTCTCGCTCTAAAAACTTGCTTAACACCATTGCGATGAGTGTTATGGGGTACATCGTTGCAGCCGTTGTTTGGGTTGTGGCTGGTTATACCTTGGCATTTGGTACAGATATCGGTGGCGTTATCGGTTTTGATAGTCTCTTCCTAAGTGGTATCAAGGTGACTGACCTTTGGGCAACGGGAAGTATTCCTGTGCTTCTTTTTGTGGCGTTCCAAATGACTTTTGCGGGTATTACCGTTGCTCTTGCAAGTGGTGCTATCATCGAGAGATTGAAGTTTTCAACATGGATCGTCTTTGCGGCTATTTGGATTCTAGCGGTTTATGCTCCTATTGCTCACTGGGTATGGGGTGGCGGATTTTTATCAAAACTTGGCGTTCTTGATTTCGCTGGTGGTACCGTTGTTCACATCAACGCAGGTGTTGCAGGCTTAGTTGTAGCGCTTATGTTAGGTAAACGTGCAGATTTTGGTAAAGCAATGTTCCCTTCATCTGTAACCTTGACCGTGCTAGGTGCGAGTATGTTATGGTTCGGTTGGTTCGGATTTAACGCAGGTAGTGAGTTGGGTGCTGATGGTATTGCTGCGAGTGCATTCCTTGTAACCAACACAGCAGCGGCTATTGCAGCGCTTTCTTGGATGACAATTGAGTACATCACGTACAAAAAGTTTACACTTCTTGGTATCGCTTCTGGTATCGTTGCAGGTCTTGTTGCGATCACTCCAGCAGCAGGTTTTGTTGACACAGGTGCTTCACTTATCATTGGTGCGGTTGCTGGTATCGTAGCGTTCTACGGTGTAAACGGCTTGAAAAAAGCACTTAAATACGATGACTCACTAGACGCATTTGGAATTCACGGCGTTGCTGGTATCTGGGGCGCACTTGCTACGGGTATTTTTGCAAACCCAGAAGTCAATGAGCTAGGAACTGGTTTACTCTATGGTAACGCAGATCAAGTGATGATTCAAATTGAAGGTATCATCGTAACTATCGTCTATACAGCGATCGCTACAGCGATTGTCTTTAAAATTGCTTCTATCCTAACAGGTGGTGCAAGAGTAAGCGCGGATGCAGAGTCTCAAGGTTTGGATGAAGTAGAACACGGCGAAAAAGCCTTCAACTTAAGATAATAAGGATCTAAAATGAAAAAAATCGAATCAATTATCAAACCATTCAAACTTGAAGACGTTAAAGACGCTTTAGCGGAACTTGACATCACAGGTATGACAGTAAGCGAAGTGAAAGGTTACGGAAGACAACAAGGCCATTCAGAGCTTTACAGAGGCGCTGAGTATGTCGTTGATTTCTTACCAAAAATTAAAATCGAAGTGGTTGTTGTTGACGAGCTTGTTGACAAAGTCATCGATGTTATCGTTAAAAGTGCGCGTACGGGCAAAATCGGTGATGGAAAGATCTTTGTTTCTGCTATCGAGAAAAGTGTTCGTATTCGAACCGGTGAGCTTGATAACGAAGCTGTTTAATCTTCATATGGGCAGATCACTCTGCCCATATCTCTTCATCTTCCTCGTTTAACTCTTTTTCTTCTTTCATTCTATAGGTCATCACAAGATTAAAGCAAAGTTCACTCAGCATCATCAGATCCCACATAGAAAGTATTTCTAAAAAAGGCATTCCCTCTTCAAGTTTTTCAAAATTGATTTTACATGTAAAGATGTAAGCATCATTGGGAGCAGCTAGTTCTGGAAGGTTAAGCGAGTATTGAAAAGCAAAGGTAATGTCAGCGTTACGCCCCATACGACGAATGCGCTTGAGTGTACCATCAAAATCTTTTTCGTTTAAACGAATCTCGGAATGAATGTTATGTGAGAGAACATTGCGCACAAAAGAAACAATGTCAAAAAAGTTTTCATACTGTTCACCAAAGAGTTTTTGCATAAAAATTTTAAAGGGACTCTCAAACCGAAGGCTCTCCACCGTAGCCATACAGATGCCACGAAAAGCGTTAAACTCGACAAAATACTCAAAGAGTGAAATCTCTTCTTTTTTAGTTTGCTTTGCATTGACTAAAAGCTCTTGAATGATTTCGGCATTGAAGTAGTACGCTTTATCGTTTTCATACTTTTTAACGACAAAGAGACTGCGATCGCTTAAATCTTCCGTTTTGGAAAGCTTGCCTAGAAACTCTCCCATGTGCAGAAAGTAAAAGTTTTGCTCCACGAGCAAAAGAGCATCATCGAGCAAAATTTCAGTATCGTTCATGTTACTTTTTCCAATTTTACTTTCATCTCTTGGTAAATGGCACAATTTCCCTCTTGACTCATCGCATGCGGTGTGAGTCTGTTCGCATTTTTGGCACCGCTATACAGTAACAGACAATCATCACGAAGCTTATCACTTGGCATCGCCGAGTATTCACAGCTTCCATAACGATTCGTAAGTCTAACACGATCTTCTTGTACCAACCCCAAACAAAGAGGAACATAAAGGTAATCATCGGTGACAAACTGTGAATTGAGTGACTTATTTTGTTTTGCAGCAATAAGAAAAAAGCCCTCTTCCTCTTTAAAATCATCCTCAAACTCTTCTAAAAATTCAAACCTACCACTTTTCGTATAAAAGGTTTTTTCATAAGGATAGTCTTCATACGTTTTAGAAATCAAAAAGCCCTCTTTTTCGATGCTGTTGGAGGCAATAACCCCATCAATAATGCTCTCTTCACTCTCCAACGCTTCATACCCAAATGCTTTAAGCATTGCCGTAGCCAATCCATATTCACTGATACCAATAGAACTTTCAACTAGCTTTGGCATTCGTCCAATAAAGTGATGACCATAACTCAGTTTCAAATCCTCTTTTTCTAAAAAGCTTTTGGCGGGAATGATGAGATGCGCTTTTGCTGACGTCTCATTTTCATGCAAACCAAAATAAACAATGCATTTAGCTTTATCAAGCCCTTCTTTCACTTTGGAAGTAGAAGGCATTTGACTCAGAGGATTGCCACCTTGAATGAAGATGAGATCGTACTTACCAAAATTCGCTATAGGCAAAGGCTCTGTTTTAGTACTTACTTTAAAAGGAGCCTTAAAACCAAAACCGCTGTTAGAGAGATAACTCACACCACAGCCTACTTTTCCAAACAGTCCGAGCATCGCACCCAAAGCGTCGATGGCACGCAGAACACTGTGACCAAAGCTGTATTTTTGTACACCAATGCCGACTAAAATAGAGACTTTTTTTCCTTTGATGAGATGGAGTAAATCCCCAATTTCATTAAGATTGACGTGCGATTTATCCAATAATTTTCGCATCGGAATACCACTGATGAAATCTAAAAAGCCTTTATAATTCAGTGTGCGTTCTTTTAAAAAAGCTTGATCTTCCATCTCTTCCATCGCAACTAAACGACACAGTAAGAGTGCGAAGTAAAAATCGCCTCGTGGTTTGATCTGAATGTGAAGAGCGGCATGACTGGAGAGGTCAATCTTCACAGGATCAATCACAATGAGTGTTTTACCTTTGAGGGCTGGTAGCATGTGTGAGTTGGTCACCGTAGGATTTCGACCCCATAAAATGACAACTTCAGCGTCTTTTACATGTAAAGGTGACAAGCACAAATTTGCCCCTCTGCTCTCATGTACCCCCGCATCTCCTGCTTCATCGCAAAGAGATCCAGAAGCTAGAACTGCCTTATGCTCAGCAAAAAAGCGCTTGGTGACACCTTGCATAACACCAAGATTTCCACTGCCTTTAAAATAGAGTGTTTTGGAAGGTTCATACGCTCTTAACTTCTCTTCCAAAACCTTCAAAGCCTCTTCCATTGTAATACTTTGCCCCAAATAACGTGGCTCTTCAATACGTTCAAAGGTATGGTAGTGGTTTAGATGATGGCAGAGGTAGCCTTGCGTGATGGGGTGGGATTTATTGCCTTTGAGTTTAAGCTCTTTACTAACAGCAATGCTGCATCCATCAAAACAATCCAGCGGACAGGTGGTAAAACGCATTGGAAGCCTCTTTTTGAGTAGAGTTTTGTTGAATGCAATTATACAGCAGTTCTTTAAAGGGAAGCGCATACTTTACACGATTTTGAGTAAGAAAGTTGAAAAAGAGTGTAGATGCGTTTCAACGCATCTACATTGGAGTTGTTAGATACTGATCTCTTTAATATCTGCAATCGATTTAAACGCATTGTAAACCGAAGCAATAAGATTTTGACGATTGGCTCTTACACTTAAATCTTCGGTATTCACCATAACGTTATCAAAGAACGCATCGATTTGTGGTTTGAGAGCAAAAAGTGCGTCAAGATTTTCTTCAAACGAGTTATATGTTTTTGAGGTAATAGCTTTAAAAGCGTTGTAAAGCTCTTTTTCATAGTTGTTATCGAAGAGTTTTTCATCCACGGCAATTTCAGCTTTGACATCCATATTTTTGATGATGTTAGCGACACGTTTGAAGGTTGAAAACATCTCTTTAAAACCGTCATCTTGAACAATGCTTGCAAGAGCTTTGATCTTTTGAGAAAGCTTCACGATCTCACGCTCACCACTGCTAATAACAGCGCTGATGATAGAAGGGTTAACATCAAAGAATTGGTACATTCGCTCTAAGAAGAATGTCTCTAAAACTTCAAAATCAAATGCTTTATACGATGCACTCAACGCTTTAAGATCGTGTTTGATATCAAAAGCTATGCCTTGATCCAGTACAATTTTAACGATACCATTCACCGCACGGCGAAGCGCATATGGGTCTTTGTTTCCTGTTGGAATTTTATCGATACTAAAGAGTGCAATGAGTGAATCAAGCTTGGAAGAAAGAGCCACAATTGAGCTAAAAAGTGTACTTGGAAGCGCACTCTCTTCTGAATTTGGCAGGTACTGCTCTTTAAGCGCTAGTGCGAAGAGCTCATCTTCACCCGAAGTAGTCGCATAGTAGTAACCCATTAAGCCTTGAAGTTCAGTAAACTCATACACCATCTCACTTAAAAGATCACTTTTGCTATACATAACAGATTTGTCCATAAGTGCCGTTAAACTTGAAGCATTAAGACGCGCATTTTGGGCAAGAAGCGCTGTTTGGTATTTGCTGGTTAAGTACGTTGCTATCGCTTTTTCTCGAAGCTCTTTATCCAAAAGTGAGCCCAACCCATCAAGGTAGGTGATGTCTTTAAGCCCTTCATAGCTCAAACCGTGTTTAAGGTCATTGTCCAAGAAGAAGAGTGCGTCAGAAAGACGTGCGCGAAGAACTTTTTCATTGCCTCTAACGATTAAGTCGTAATCATCGCTAATGGCGTTTGAAACCACGATGAAACGGTTGGTCAGTTTACCATCTTTAAAGACAGGGAAATAACGTTGGTTCTCTTTCATTGAAGTGATGATAACTTCGGGAGGTAAACGCAAAAATCGCTCTTCAAAACTACCAATCAATGCTTTTGGATACTCGGTAATCGCTACAACTTCCGCTAAAAGGTCTTCATCAATTTCGATGTGAATTCCCTCTTTTTTCTCAATCGCTTTAAAATCATTTAAAATAATCTCTTCACGTTTTGTAGGGTAAAGCACTACGCCACGCTCGCTGAGTCTGTCAAAATAGTCCCCTGCAAACATATACGCAAATGGCTCATAAGAGATGGTTCTGTGCGGGTAAGAAAATGGCGTGGATTCGATACCAAAAAGGGAGAAAGGAATATGCTCATCGCCTAGCATACAGCCGAACCAACGAATTGGACGAATGAAACTCTCTTCCAAAAAGCCCCAACGCATAGACTTTCCAAAGTTTAGCCCTTTGATAAAACTCTCAATCATTGCTTGAAGAAGATGTTTTGATGCTTGACCTGCAATGGTTTTTTTATAGTAAAGAACCTCTTTGCCATCTTTTTGACCACGAGAAATTTCACTAAATTCAACACCACACTTTTTAGCAAAACCAAGTGCAGCGGGAGTTGGCTCACCATCTTTGAGTGCAACCGAAAGAGGTGCTCCAAAGAATTCCTCTTCACGCTCATTTTGCTGTGTCGGAAACGCTTCATGCCAGAGGACTAAACGACGTGGTGTGTAGTAAAATTTAAACTCGCACGCAAGCGCATTTTTCTCTAAAATATCAAGCCATAATGTTTCAATATTGGGAAGTTCTTTCAAAAAAGGGATCGCAGGAAGTTCTTCGACGCCTATCTCTATCAAAAGGGGTTTGATCATTGATTGACCTTTACATGTAAATAATTTGACTCTATTTTAACCAAAGTGAGGTTAAATCGTCCTTTTACATGTAAAGGATTTTGCGGTGTTATCGACTACTTTTACAGTGACCTACGAGTTTTGTAAAAAGCCAAATGGAAGGACAAAAATCGGTAATTGCCCAGATGATTATCATCGCGATGACAAAGCCTAGCAACATTGTGCCGTAAACTGAGCCTGTGCTCATTAAACAGCATGCGACCAACAAGACAACTGCCAGCATCAAACGTTGGAGTTTTTCAGCACAGATCATTCCAAATCCTTTATGATTAATATAATATGTAACTATAAAAATAAAGCACTTAAAATGATGTTATATTTAAGATCTAATCGTTTACTGTATGGAAAATCGCAGTTAGAGGGAAATGATCTGAATACCCATCGCCTTGGTGTACACCTTTACCTCTATTGCTTATTTGCCAACGATTTGGATTGCCTTGTTCATCGAGCATATAAGGACGTGAAAAGACGGTAAGTGAGGAAGGATTATAGTCAATCCCTTTGCCATCACTCAGTGTTTTTGGAATAACAATATGATCTAATGTCGCCTTTTGTTTGCCATAACTGTGCGAGTAGCGCTTATCTTGAGGCAGGTCATACCAAAGGTTATAGAAGAGCGCACTTTTATCTCCAGTCTTGAGAACATTGACAAAACCCATACCCCAATCTTTCTGAACCTGATACGGTGAGTTAAAATCGCCCAAAAGCACATACTCTCTGCCCTCTTCTTTTAACAGAGCATTGTGCAGTGTTGTTGCGTAAAGAAGCCGCTCTTCTTCTTTCTCTTTTTGTGCAGGCCAATGGTTGATATAAACATCTAAACGCTTGTTCTCAATTTTTAGCGTAATACGATGAATGCCTCTAGCTTGATCCTTAATGGCTATCGTCGCAGTTTTTTCTATCGGAAAGCGTGAAAGAAGCGCTGTTTCGATATTAACGCGCTCTTTTTTATTAGGGTAAAAAAGATACGGATATGCTTTTGCCCCCAACGCCGCATTGAGTTTTTCCAGAACAACTTTGTTCTCAACTTCGGCTAAAGCGATAATATCGGCATCCATGTCAGAAATGACGCGAGCAATATGTGCAATTTTGATCTGCAACATTGCTTCATTCCAGCCATGTTTGTTGTTGGGTTTGTACTCTTCGTACTCTGTGCCATCCACCTTAGCATCAAAGAGGTTTTCTTCGCCATACAGTTAACTTCTTAACTTATAAGCATATTTATACATTACAATAGATCAGAATAACCATATTAAAGGGCGATTTTTCATATGCTTATGAGTGAAGATTATTAACATTTAAGAAATAAAAGATTACTCCCTACATGTAACTTAAAAAGACACCTATATTTATTCCCATGAGAATTGATTTTGTTTTAATTGTTCGTTCTGATAGAATTTTAAAACACCTGAAATTAACAAAAGGTCGAAGTAAATGCTCATTAATATTAGTGGCGTTTTTAGAATTTCTGTAATTATAGAAAACAATGTAGTTGATATTTACAATTCAGATAAATGGTGTATCTGGATGTCTAATCTCAAAAATTACTCAACTTCAACCATTATTCAATATATGAAAAGTGTTGAAAGATTTTTTATTTGGGGATGCCATAATCCTCAAAATGAAGAGTCATTTCCATTTTATCTCGCACACTATCGGCAAGCTCTTCTTGCTGGCTTTGTTATTTATGACCATGATGAAGAAGGAAATGAATTTATATTATGTAAATCTCAGCAACTTTCAAAAAAAACGATTAATAAAGAATTGGAAGGCATTAAAAGTTATTATAGATTTATTGATGAAAGTAGACTTTTTGATACCTTAGTTATTGATCAAAGATATGAATCTACAAGAAGCTCAAAAGGTTTATTAGCAGGTATCCAAATAAAAAAAAGTGATGACTATTTGCAAGCTTTTGGTAAAAGAGAAGAGTTTTTAAGGGCTTTTCGTACACCAAAAAGCACAGAAGAATCTATTAAAGCATTTCCTTTTATACTCTATGATAAATTACTTACTCACGCGAAGCCGAGAGAAAGGCTGATTTTTTTACTCTGTGGCGCTTGCTCAGCAAGAATTGGACAAACACTTAATTTAACTTTGCAAGATATTGACTTTGATAAAAAAGAAGTTTGGCTTATTGATCCTCTATCTGATCAAAAAGATCAATATGGCATTCCTAGAAGAAAATGGCTAAGTGAAGTATATGGAATTGATGTCAAGTCTCATATAGAGCATTCAAAAAAAGATTTTAGATTTAAATATCCTATACCACTCAAAAGAGAGCCTTTATTTTGGTTAGCAGAAGACAAATATAAAGATATATTTTTTAAAACGCTTCTTGAATATACGGCATCCCCGCAATACAACATTGCAAGAATTAAAAAAGTACCCCACCCTTTTATATTTATGACTATTTCAGGTGCACGTCTAACTCAAGCCTCAGTTCTACGAAGTATGAAAAACATTTTTTTAAAAATAGAATCTGACTTATTAAAACGAAAAAAACTAATGAATTTAGGACCGCATTCATTAAGACATATGTTTGGTTCAGCAATGGCAGAAATATATGCTCTAACAGGTGATGAATCATTAATATATGTCTGTAAAGAGGCTATGGGACATGCATCACTTGATTCTACAATGATATATTTCAATATGCTACCAGAAACTAAAAAAAAGCTCATTGCAGAAGTCTCAAGAAAAATTATGGATCAAAAACAAGGATAATAGTATGAATAAAAACAATGAATCAAACCTTGCAAATTATAGAAGAGAAATAAAAGAAAAAAACTTTATTCTTATTACAAAAGCGATTTCTCACTTAAAAAGTATCGGAGCCAACATTAATCAATCGTCTGTATCAAAAATTACTTATTTAATTGCAGATCCATTAATAGGAGAAAGTGGCTTAACGGCTGCTGCAATTTCAAAAAATCCTACATATAAAACACTCATTACATCAGAAAAATTACAGATGAATCATCAACAGGTTACAAAAGATAGATATAAAACAACACTTAATGAAGCAGAAGCATCATTAGAGATATTTAGACTAAAGTCGGAAATAAGTCAATATAAGAGAGATATGAAACTACTCCAACATCATCTAAAAAATATAAAATATGAAGATATAAAGAATGATTCTGCAAGTAATATTGATGAAAATATTGAGCTAAGAGATGCATTAACAACTATCATTGAAGTATTATTTGAGAAGAAACTAGTCTCTTTTGATGCAGAGTTCAATCTTCAATTATCCTTATATGGCAACAAATTGTTAAATAACAAATTAGTATCAAAACTTGGGATTTTAAAAAATGCAAAATAATATTTCTAGTCCTGCTACCACTGACCCAAAAATAATTTTTGTAGAGACCCTCCCTTTAGTCAATATGACTTGTTCATTTCTTATTCAGCAAAACAAACCACTTACCATTATTGAAGATTATTGTTGCTTCCTTGACTTTTTTCTCTCTGAAATTGTAGCTAATGGACAAGCAGGGAAAACATTAAACAACGATAAATTTAAATATCAACGCGGTTCAATGGATTTTGTCAATATTTCTAAAGCCATAAAAAAAATTTATCTCATAGATGGAGATACTGCTATTTTGAGACTTGTGAAAGAACCACATTTACATGTATATAAATATATTCATGGAGCTACCTATCAAGAATTAGTATCCATATATCTCTCAAAGCAAACACAATTTAATGCTCAAAACATCAAAACTAGTGTGCAATATATGCTCGATTGGTTTTTTTTATGGCTATGGGATAAAGGAGATCTTCTGTTCCCAAATGCTATGGCCTATGATTATTTTTATTCAAGAAACTATGGAGCGAACTATTTCTTCAAAGATAATTTGATTTTCAAAGCGATCAATGAGAACATAAATCTTAAACAAAATGTTGAACATTCTGGAGCAAAAACAATATCTCAAAAAAATGTGATGGCTGGTCGCATTATCTCATCAACACAGTGGAAACAGCTTGATCAAGTCATAGAAATTGATCTAACAAACTTTGAAAATTCAGCCAATATAAAACTCATTGCAGACAAAAATTCTTGGAGACCTAAAGCGTTTATCTCTGTCCTCAATAATCTTAGATGGGCACTTATAAAAATAGGATATCACGAAATAAAAAACCCCGCATTTGAAGCAGGCGAAAAGATTAGACAATCAAAGACACCTTCAGGTAAAAGCTTTTTTATAGAATTAGATACTTCAATTCATCAGAATTTTTCATATCTAAAAATTCAAGTATTAAGCTTTATTCAACACCTTGAAAATGAAAAATTAGCTGCTACAACAATTAAAGGAATTATTTATAGACTAAAAAGGTTCTTTGAATTTTTAATGGATAATTTTCCAAAACAACAATATAACGAAGCTTTTTTTGGTCATTTCTATGAGAACACTAATAGCAAAACTTATGCATTACTTGGTGGAGAAAACGATGCAAAAACAACACTTATCGCTTTAGCAAGATTTCTAAAATATGCTGGATTAATGCCTGCCTATGCAATAAAATTTATACCAGAAACTGCTAAAAAAGCTATAAGTAATAGAAAAGCTATGCCAAAAAAAATGATTAGACATCTTCGAGAAATCTTAGTAGAAAGACCCCCTATTACAAAAGTCAGATGGAATCCTAATAAAGCTGATTTATCTTGGTGGCCACACAAAGATGTTTATCCACCTTTGGCACTCATGTTGTTATTTCATTTATATGTACCTCTACGTGGAGAACAAGTCAGGAACCTTTGTAGAAAAAACTCTTTAGTTTTTGATGATATTGGCGATGTAGAATCTTTTATCATAAATACAGATAAAAATGTCAATCGAAGTGAATTACAGAAAATTCCAAATGTATGGGAAGATCTTAAAATATTTAAAGATTTCTATAAATGGCACATGGAATATTTCCCAGTAATTCCAAAAAAAACTTATCATAATGACCCTAACACTCCTTGGGAAAAATATGAACCTTTAATGATTATGCCTTCCACGTTTATGCCAATTAGTCATAGTTATCACAAAGATTATATGTACCGATTATTTGCAAAATATCAAATAGAAGCCAATAATCAACTTATTCAAGAGGGGTTAGAACCAAATATTAAAATAATCTATTTTAAAGATCGAAGACCTTTCCCCCTCAACCATAAAGAAATCGATTGTATGACAACAGAAACAATAGTAAAAGATATACAATGTGCTTACGATATTCACTCATTTAGAATTACTGGAGCGACCAGATACCTGCAAGAAGGCTTAGGAGTCAATCTTGTTATGCAATTAACTGGACATACAAATGCAAATACACTTTTAGGCATTTATGTTCGATTAACGACAGATGAGAAAAAGAAAACACTTACAAGTGCCATTTCAAAACTCTTTTTTGGTGACGATGAGACACTTGTTGAAAATACAAAAAAATTTGTATTGGAAGAAATACCAAATCAATATAACGTATCAGATCCAAATGAAATTTCAAAGGCATTCGAAGATAATGGACTTTTTTCACTTTTGAGAAAAAAAGATCCTGAACAATATGGGACAACAAAATCTATATTAGGTGTAACCATTGCATCATCAAAGCATCCTTCTGAATGGTTTCCAATGATACATGGTATTTGCCCAGGTGTAAAATGTCCTGAAGGGAGAGAAAGAATGTGCTCTTTATGCCCATATCTCATTACTGGGAAGCTTTTCCTTAATGGAATAACACATCAAGCTAATTTAGCTCTAGCAAAAATGCATAGGCTTGCTATTGAGATAGAAGAAGAGAATAAGTGTAACTATAGTAATAATCCAAAATCTGAAAGATTTGAAGTAGCTGTTGAAGAAGTTATGGGATGGTATGAAATCCTTCAGAAAATAGAAATAAATACAGCGTTTAACGATTCAGGAGATACAATTAATCATCAAAATGCATATCCTTCACTTCATAATAAAAAACAAAATAAAATATTTGATATGGTTGTACGGCCAACAGAAATTGCTTATCTTGAAAATACTTATAAGGCTTTTCAATTGGGAGCAGAAAAAGATTCATACTCCATTGCTGCATTAACAATAGCGGCATTCAATCTAGCAATTCATAATAAAGAAATAGAAAAAATATCAAATTTTTCAAATAATGACAAAGCGATGATTGATTATGTTATGCAATATTATCTTGAGGCACAACAAAATGATGCTCTTTCAGATTTTATTGCAAAAATGAAAATCAACGCTCCTCAAATAATTAATCAGAATACTATTTTATATTAGTTATTAGAATAAAATCAATACACTCCTTTCAAAAAAGGAGAAATATGCTATTACAAAATGCTATTGAAGATTTTCGATTTCATTGTAAATATGAAAAAAATTTAAACTCAAAGACTTTGAGAGCCTATGATATTGATCTTACCCAATTTTTAGAGATATTTTACACCTATGAGGTACAAAAAATTGACAAATATAACTTAAAGGATTATGTCGAAAAACTCTATGACAATAATTATAAAATTAAAACAATCAAAAGAAAGCTTGCAGTTATAAAAGCACTTTTCAATTATTTGGAATTTGATGAAATAATAGAAGTAAATCCGTTCAGAAAACTTAGAGTAGCCCTTAAAGAGCCAAAAATGCTGCCAAAGGCATTGGATTTAAAAGAGATTCAAGTGATACTAAAATATCTTTACATGCATAAGCAAAAGCACCAGCTTAAAGATACATGCAATTATAAATTATTGGTAAGAGATATTTTAACGATAGAGATGCTATTCGCTACAGGAGTAAGAGTATCCGAGCTATCAAATTTAAAAATCAATGAAATAAACATCAAAACAGGAATGATAAAAATATTTGGAAAAGGATCAAAAGAACGAATCATTCAAATTTGTGATCATGAGGTCTTATCTTTACTAAAAGAGTATGTAAAACTTTTTAATTTAGAAAATAAAAAAGGTTTTTTTCTGCTCAATAGACTAGATAAAAGATTTTCAGAGCAAGGAATAAGATTAATGGTCCAAAAACATCAAGAGCAAGTAAATGCCTCAAAGCATATTACTCCACATATGTTTAGGCATTCTTTTGCAACCTTACTTTTAGAAGAAGGTGTTGATGTAAGATATATTCAAAACATGCTAGGGCATGCTTCTATCTCAACGACTCAAATTTATACCAAAGTTAATACAAAACATCAAAGAAAAATCCTCAATACGAAACATCCAAGAAAACATCTTTCTTTCATCGCTTAACTCCTCAGAGAATAGCTAAAAATAGCTATTCTCTGAGCCTACCAATGTCTGATAATTAAGAATTATAATACACAAAATACTATTAGTTGAAGTTTTTAGTTATTTATTGCTTTAGCTTGATTAAGGAGTTTTAAAACAATAAAATACACAAATCGGCAACATTCAGAGTCCAAAAAAACCTATTTCCCAGATTTTCTTCTGTTGCATTCTTGACATAGCATTTGACAATTTAGAGTGTCTGTTTTACCACCTGAATACCAAGGTGTGATATGATCTGCTTCCATTTCTTCAATTTTGAAATGTTCTTTACAAATGACACATATCCCTTTTTGTTTCTCATAACACTCTATTTTTTGATTTTCGCTAAAAGGTCTAATATTGAGATGCTTTTCTTTACCACTTAAGAGATATTCATAAATTCCTTTTTTACTTGTTACATCTTCATCTTTTCTTAGTTCTGAAACTCTTTGTTTGAGTTTGATAGGGTCATAACTATTTTTTCCATAATTAAAATAAAACGAGCCCCAATCTAGCCCTTTCATTTCTTTGTGATATTCTGTAAAAAGGACTTCTACCCAATTAATCACACTTTGGAAATAAACCCATAGCTCACTTGCATTTTCATCGTGCTGGTGCATCGCCATATAGTTTTCAATGGTAGTGCTTTTACTTTTTGCAATCCATTCTATTGCTGTTTCAAGATATTCTTGTCTATTTACAGTACCACTTAAGTATTTATTAGCTTTGTTGTATGCCACACAACCATTTTTACTAAAATATCGTTTTGCATCACTAACCCAACTCCCACTAAATACAGCATTCCTTAATTCTTGGTCTGTTAATTTCTCACCAGCAATATTAATGGTTTTAAACCATTCCAATTTTTCACTAGGCTCTCCCTTGCAAAAATAAACCATAAGTTTGTAATTGAGGATTTTTTCTTTTTCATCTTTATGTAAATTATGAAAATAACGCATCATATATGAAAAGTCACTGTTAATATATTGTGCAATAGATATCGTTCGCTGTTGCCCATCTATAACTTCGTAATTGCCATCTTCTTTGACTGCCCAATACATCACGTTAAGTGGAAAATCTTGCATAACAGTATCAATAACAGCTTCACGCTGTTTATCTTTATAAACAAATTCGCGTTGATACGGTGGACGAATATCTAATTTTCCATCATAGCCCAAAACACCATTTTCTTCATTATCTTGATAGCCATTTGTAAGCTCTCGTATAGTTATCTCTTTAAGTTCAATTTTCATAGCTTTTTATTCCTTATAATTATTCGTGCATATGGAACATTAACAATACCATCTATTAACATATACAAATCTCCATCAACAGCACCTCTTTTTTGGATTTCTTTACGATATTTTTTATGTTCTGGTTTATATGGTTGAACACCTATCTCTAAACCTGAATTTGCAATACCTAATCCATGAATCTCAAATTGTTCAGGATTATATTTATCTAAAAATGTAATTGGTACACCCATATATCCTTCATAATCAATGGGTATATCTTTTGTTTTATCAACATTTATTGCATAAAAATTTTCATAAAATGTATATTCTTTAGGGCTATAGGATTTATATAGATTTAAATCTTCATGTCTTTTTGAAATATCTAAGTTTGTAAACCATACGACACCAGAAACTCTTATCATCCCTTCTTTTTTATCTGTAGCTGTAGCATAATCTTCATAATGCTTGTTAATAAAATGGCTTGCACCACCTTTGAATCCATAACCAAGCCATATTTTATTTTCTTTTACTAATTTAAATATTTCTTTGTATGAAATTGCATTTTGATGTCCAATAATAATAAATTTTTTTTCATAAGCTATAAGCTGTGCCACATATTCTCTAAAAAGTGAAAATGGTGGATTAGTGACTACAATGTCTGCTTGTCTTAAAAGTTCAATGCTTTCTTCACTTCTAAAATCTCCATCACCTTTTAATTGATGTGTTCCTATTTCTTCAATGTCGGGCACATTATTGCCATCTTTATCACCTGCATATTCCAGATAAATGGCCTTTTCAGATTTGTTTTCACTAAACAAATCTCTTTCTTGATTTTTATAACATGTAGTGATAAGTTTTTTAAGTCCTAATTTTTCAAAGTTATAAGAAAAATAGTGAAAGAAATTACTTATACGAGGATCATCACAATTACAGTAAACTACTTTATCTTTGAAATGGTCTTTATAGTGTTTTAATTCTCTTTCAATATCTGAAAGTTGTGTATAAAATTCATCTTTTTTTGCGCTTTTTGCACTTGTCAGATTTGCATTTGCCACGCTTATTTTCCTTACCAATTAGTGCATTTGATAATTCTTAATTATCAGCCATTCATTCTAATCAAAAGTTACTAAATTATATATTATTTATGAAAATAGGAAGAAGGGGATTTTTAAATATAAATATCTATATTTTGGAAGTTAGAATATATTATCAAAGCACTACTCAAACGGATTCACCACTTTTTCAGCCACATTCTCAACACTAATTTTCTCAGGTAAATCTTGTTTTTTCAAATACTCCACAATAGTGTCAATCTGACGTTTAAGTGCAAAGGCATACTCTAAGCCTTGTTGGTCTTTGGTGATATCTACTGCGCCATGTATAGAAACTCTATCAAGCCTATTTTCAATAGAGAGTTCTTGTATGGTAATGACTTCTTCTTCATTCTCAAAGGGTGCAATACAAAGTAATTTTTCTTTTGACACGAGTTGTCCTTTTAGTGCTTCATTTCTTTGGGCTCTGGTAAGCTTAACAGTTGTGCTTTTTTATCTTCATTCATTTTTGGAAAGAAGTTAATACCACTAAGGATTTCTAACTCTTTAACAGAGATAACGTGATAAGCTTTTCCTGGTTCATTATTGGTAAAATAGACAGCTGCTTTTTGTTGTTTAGGGGAATAGATAATTTTATAGATATACGTTGGTACTAAGACACTATTACCAATGGATTTGAGTGTTCCCTTATAGATAGGTCCTGTAATAACATACAGTGATCCTTCTTTCTTAGCTAAGTAACGTGTTGCTGATTCTATATTAGACCAAATACCTGTATTATGATTATGATCTTGAGGCACCATATTAGCTAAACTAAAGCTCTCCGCTTGAGCTGATTCAGTTGGCATATCAGCAGAGGGACTCATATGCCCTCTATCGTAACCACTTTTTGCATAATCTTTTAGTTCTGCTCTTTCACCTTGAGGTAAAAGTGTCTCTTCATGAAATTTATCTTTTCTAGGAACATCTGCATCAATGGCTGATGTTGTTAAATACTCTGCACTCCATAAAGGTGTTTTTGAAATACCACTATGCATGACACCAAATGCCTGAAAACATAATTCTTTGGATTTAGCTGCCAGTTTCTCATTTACGATATCTGGTGCTTCACCATCCACGTAAAACTTTGAACAAGCCGTTGGTGCTGCATAGAGCATGATGGAAAACAATGAAGTGAGTAGCAATGCTTTTTTCATAAATGAAGTCCTAACTAAAAGAAGATTCTTTTTAAAGCGGGATATTAGCATATCAATGTGAGATTTTATCTAAATGCACGATATAGCGTCTTCTGTTTTTTGATATATAGTAATTGTAAAAGAAGAATGGACTAACTCCATCCTTCTCTGAAACACAGAAATTTATTAATAAAGAATCCCATAAATATTGTTTTGCTCAACAGTAATATTTTTAAATTGACTGTTGGTAAAATCTTTATCTACTGTTAGTTTTCCACCTTGAAAAGTATAAATTTTCTTATCTTTGAAAAATATTGGTTGTGGTTGATTGTGATATGTTACGTATTTTCCAATAGGTGTTTTGCTGAGATTGATTTCTCCTAGATATGTCAGATGTTGATCTTTGTCCACATTATAAAATTTCGTCAAATGCTGATCGCTTGAGGTTTCACCTATTAAAGAAAATGAACTATCTGCTGGAGTACAATAGATGTATAATAATTGGTTTTCTTCCAGAATTTTTTCCCATTCATTATCAAATTTTGATAATTTTTTTCTGTAGATGATTGTCTTTTTTGCTTTTGGATCGTTACTGAAATCATGATGTTGCAAATAAACCCATCCGTCAGGCGATATTGTTAGGTTGTCACCATATGGAACTTTAATTTTTTGTTTGATTTTTTCAGACTTTGGATCAAATATAACAATATTTTTTTCTTTCTCTATTTTTTCAATAAAATATAATTCATCGCTATGATCACTGACAACGAGATTACAACACTCATCTTTAACTTGGGGAAAACTCATTGTCTTATTCTTGTACAAAAGAACTGTTTTTTCTTGGTCATCTCTTTGTAAATAAATATTGTTTTGACTTTTTACAACATCAAACATGTCAAAAGGACCTTTGATTGGCGGTGAATATTCATAGGATGCCACGAGGTTTTTTAAACTTCCTGTTCCTAGATCGTATATGGTCACTTTGTCCGCATAGAGAGTGGAAAAACACAAAGATAAGATTAAAAAAAATGTTTTCATTGTTTTGCTCCTTTATGCAACACAAATGCCATATTTAGGCAGGATATCATGAAGAACTGTTAGCCTATGCTCCTGAATTGCATCATGAAAAAGCTTCCAATCGCTCTTTAAAAATTCTTTTGAATATGGGAATTTCTCATTGTGATCATCTTTTTCTTCTAACTGACCTGTTGCTTTATGTTTCCAAGAATCTTTGCCTTTGGCAATATATGTGAGATCTTGAGCTTCAAAACTAAAGTCACCTTTTGCAATAGATGCTAGCCATCGTGCATGCCTCTCATTTTCATCTGGTTCAGTAAAAGATTCAAGATTTCTTTTTATTCTTGCAAAGTTGAATTCGGCATTTTCTGTCAACTCATCACTAAGTTCACCCATTCCAGAGTCAAACCTGTATCTAACTAACTCTCCAAACATTGCTTTTGCTGCCATCATAAAATCATCCAAATTATCTCTTTTGATTCTTTCACCTAGACCATTTACGTATGACCATCTAAGATAAGGCTTATCTGGGCATTGCAGGGCGGGACCGTGTCCCATTGGAAAAGTTGCGCTTAAGGTGGCAGAGTTTGCTTTATTAAATAAACCCATATCTTCGTTTTCCATTTCTAAATCTTCTATTTTGTTCATATCGTGGATCATCCCTACAAAACCTTGATGTGCGTATGTATCAGCATAAACGTGCATTGTAATTCCAAGTCTATGAAGGGAGTAATCTTTATCACTGTTTTTTACGCAATAACTAACCATTTCTTTTGCAACATAGCTATCGGGTTTGCACACTAATTTGTCGATAAACGATGTATCAGGGTTTTCATTTTCCATTTTACCTTCATTGCCAGGTAAAAAATGAAAAGGAACCCAAACCAAATGGTTTTCGTATTCATTCATGTGCTCACTCAAATCATACACACCATGTGCAGAGCATATTCTAGAATACATTGCACCATTTTCAAACTTTATTAGTCCCGAATTTGTGGCATCATCTACATACTGTGCTGCATATGCAATTACCTCCGCCTCTTCGTGTTTAAAACCCGCCATTCTCGCTAGAACATATGTCATACCATGGTGACAATCTATTTGCATCTATACTCCTTTTTAAGAATTTCTATTATTCAATTATTGAATTATTAAACTCTATTGACCAATTATAACCTTCATCTCTGTTGTAATTATAGAGGACCACTGTTCCATGGCTATTATCCATATAGGTTCGCCCCATATTAAGACAAAATGACGCTTGAGCGCTGACAAATAAACAAACTTTTTTATGTTGACTTAGTCTTTCTATATATTGAGATAATTCTTTTAATAAGTCATCTTGAGAAATTTTGTTTGAAAGTAAATCATGTCCCATTCCCGCAGAGTTTTTGAGATAGAGCGTTTGGTTTTGCAAATGGGTAGGTAGGGAACTTTTTTGAATCTCAAAGGTATACGATAGTGCTATACCTACTTCATTGCCTTCATTACTCTGTAGTTGTAAAATGATGTTTTCTATTGTGTGCCCTTGAGGATGCTTATTATCGTCTAAGACGCTATGTACGTGATTACCTATTTCGCTCAATGTGTACCATTCGCTCCTACCCCTATTATAATCCATTATATTGACTTTTCGATAGCCATTTCTTAGCAAACTTCCTAGTAGAAATAAATAAGGAAAAGAACCAAGAGAGGCCATATAGATATTTTTTGCTTCCCTGTGCTCTATATGTCCTCGAAAAGTTTTTTTGTTATATTTGTAATCATCTACTACTTCATTTTTGTTATAGGTGTCAATTTGTTCTAAAGGTACAGAAATGCAAAAAGCCTTTATAAATGAAGGTAAGAATTTTTGTGCTTCATCTTGAGAAGTACCATGAATATTTGCCCCTAAATAAAGAATAGACATATTGTCTTTATTGGCATTTACAAATTTATAAATACACATCCCTAAGCCAACAATGATCAAAATGGAACCAAAAAAAGTCAACGCATATGAAGGTGGTTGAAATGACAAAGCCCAATCAGCTTTTGAAATAACAAACTGCTGTAAGAGCGAAGTGAATATGGGTCCTCCTGTTAATAATACAACCCCACTTCCTAACATATAAGTTGCAATTCTGACTTGAGGATCTTTTTTAAAAAGCTCAAATACCCTGAGGGCAATATTAAGCAGTTTGTCAAACATTTTTTAGCCTTTCAATATTGATTTTCCTTCGTGCTA
The DNA here is from genome assembly GCF_000813345.1 of Sulfurospirillum arsenophilum NBRC 109478. Taxonomy (NCBI): domain Bacteria; kingdom Pseudomonadati; phylum Campylobacterota; class Epsilonproteobacteria; order Campylobacterales; family Sulfurospirillaceae; genus Sulfurospirillum; species Sulfurospirillum arsenophilum. The sequence goes on from NZ_BBQF01000002.1 coordinate 463,601, forward strand.
AGCAAATCTTTTCAGCTTTTTTTATAACCGTATTCTTAGTTTTAGAATCAATTTCTGAATTTGAATTTTTAGCTTCTTTCTCTCTTATTTCTAAAACTTCAGGATCATTTGGCTCAAGTCCTCCACCTTTCCATTCTCCAGAATATAGCCACTCTTCATAGTAATATAACCATAAAATTGTCCAAGGAATGTATGTATCTGGCAAAGTCTTACTGCTTTGCCATTCGTTATAGTCTGGAAAAGTTAAACAAAGTCTTTGTGTCTTATGATTGTAGATATGAGGAACAGGATATCTCTTACTCCCAGTTTTTGGGAACATCGGATAGAGTAAATAGATATAAGGGTTGTACCCAATAAATTCAATAAAGAGAATTCTATACTCTTCGCTTATTGGAGTGGGCTTAATTGAGAATTCAAACCAAAAATAATCATTGTCCCGATGCCACTCTTTTTGATAGATAGGAATATTGCCTTTGTAGTTGGTACAATGGATAAAATCTAATAAAAAGCTTTGTAGTTTTTTGGGCCGAGAATTTTTTTTATTCCGACGTTTTTTATTTTTTGTCAATTGTGTTGCTCGCTACCATAAAAAGTATTTTTAGCGACATTGCTAGATAAACCATTATGACTTGATATGATACCTCCAGCTAATAACCCATTTGCTCTACTATTCGCTACTTCGTGATTAAGTGATTCCATTGCCAATGTGACATATTTTTGACCAAAAAAGTCATTCATTCTGTTGCCAACAACATTTAAGCCTTCAAGTTTCAATATATCCTCAATATCATTGTAGAGACTTTCTTGCCATAGCTTAAAAGCTGTATAGTAGTTCTTGTCTGTGTTCCACTTTTCAGCAAAATTTTCTTGCGCATTTGTTGGGTTTTCAACCCAATATTCTCCACGCAATGTTTTTATGCGATTAGGTAAGTTCCTAATAATGATTTTTAAAAGTTCTATAGGTGAAGCAGAAATACCACCCTGCACTAAATCTTTATATAAGTTGGCTGTCATAGTTGTTAATAGGATAGAGATAGGCTTATAGTTAGTTAATTCTTTATTTTTTTCAGCAAAATAAACATCTCGATGCCTTTTGAAAAGTTGAATACTTCGTTTTAAAAAGCCTTTAAATGCTTCAGCGGAAGGTAGCATTTCGATATTTGCGTCAAATGCCAAACCTCTATTTTCATTTGAAATTGAAACTGGCATAATTTTATCTATCTCGTCAAACCATTTAGCAAATCCTTTAGGATTGCTATCTTTCCAATCTTGAAGCTTTTTATCTGGAACATATTCGGCATCATGTCTGTAAGGATTTGTACCAAAATGTGTATTAGTATTAGGTATTGAAGGTGTGATATCCATATGAAAATCACCTGCATAATTTAATCTCCACCCTCTATTTAGAGGCTCTAGTATAGTCTTATAGTACCCATGTTCCAATAATCTTTTCCCTATGAGATTTCTTATTACATTTGGATTGTTATCCATTGTTATGTTTGGTAAATGTGCTACCAAATCAATATCAAATTCTTCTTCATTGTAAGGTTTAATTGTAGTTCCTAACCTCATTGAACCTTGTGGATAAATATCTGTTTTTGCAAAATGTCCATCCCCTGAATCTGCAAGCCATCTAGCAACAGCTAAATATTTTCCTTCTGCGTCCTCAAATTTTGATTGTGGTAAACTCATTTGATCCGTAATGGCAACTAATAATTTCCAATACAAAGAGTCTTTTTGTTGTAAAGCCAAGCTGTCTCCTTTAAGAAGATAATATTTTTATTATAATATTAGCACTATTAAGAAACACAAACACTATATATTTCAAAATGAAATGCTAATATTTAAAAAAATTAACAAAAGGCTAGTTGTTAATCTTCCACTCATCATATCCTCGTTACAATAACTGATAATTCATCTCGTTTATTTAAAGGTCACTTTGTGTCATTATTCATTATTGCTGATACGCACTTTTGCCATGACAATATTAAACTCTATGAACCTTTACGTGAAAATATTGATGATGAAATGATGATTGATTTATGGAACAGTGTTGTGCGTGCTGAAGATGAAGTGTGGCATTTAGGTGATTTTGCCTTTAAATCCAAAGGTTGGGATTATGCCAAAGTGCTTAAAGGAAAGATTACACTTTTAAAAGGTAATCATGATTTTAAAAAAAGCACCTCTTTTTTAAAAGAACATGGTTTTGAAAGAGTGATTGATTCGATTGTGTTCGATATCCCTTTAGAAGAAAAGCAAGTAATTGAGCAACGTTTGCAGGATACTTTCTCTCAAGAACTTTTAGACTCATGTATCTGTTGGATTCAAGACTTTCAGGGCAAACGTATCTTATTCTCCCATTACCCTTGCTTTTATCATGATGTGTATGCACAAGAGATCGAGAATGAACGCAAAGCAGTATTAGAAACATTGTTTGATTGGTGCCACTGTGATTTAAATTATCATGGGCATATTCACTCTAAAATCAACGAAGATAAGCGTTGTGTGAATGTTGGTGTGGAACACACACGGTTTATGCCTTTAAAGCTCTGCTAGATAGCTTAAATAAGGAAATCCTTTCTCATGAAAATTGATATTCTCAGTGACACCCATTTTGATAGCTGGTTTGGATACTCTCATACACAAAGTCCTACCTTCTTTCCTTCCAAAGATGCCGTGATTGGTTTTTGGCGTACGTTTAAACCCAAAGGGAATTATTTAATCCTAGCAGGAGATATTGGACACAGTATTGAACAAAACATTCATATCCTCAAACATCTCAAGGAAGCTTTTTATCAAGAGATTATTCTGGTCTTAGGCAATCATGACTATTATCTTATTGGACATGAATACATCACCACGTATACAAAAGGCGGTCTTCAAAAAGCAGAAGCTGCCAAAGAAGCGTATAGAAATAATGGTTTTATTGTATTGGATGGAACCACAGTTACATTAGAGGGAATCACCTTTGGTGGTGCTATGGGGTGGTATAACAGTGCTTATGTTCAAAAAAATCTTCACTCTCTTAAAGCCATGCAAACATTAGCCTATTACTATGGTGATATTGAAGCTTTTTTACAAGATCTTTGGGGTGATGCTATCAATGATAAGAAACACATGAAGATTGATTATTTCGATGCCCTATACCAAGAAGAATATACCAAATTAGAAAGTATTCATCAACACTGTGATGTTATGATTAGTCATTACAATCCAAGCATTGATATGAAACATCAAACACCTGGTTGGGAGAAGAATCCAACCACATCTTTTTTCTGTTTTAATGCAGAAGAACTGATTCAAACAATGCGTGCCAATCTTTGGATATATGGGCATAACCATACCTCTTATGACTACACACGTCAGGATAAACGCTTTATCACTAATGCGTTAGGTTACAAAGGGGAAGCTAAGGAGATGAAGATTGTTACGATTGAGTTATAAGAGTATTTATATCAAGGCTATTTTATGAGTAACGAGTTTGAAGCTGGTGTGTACATTGATTCATTATAGTATGAATTAGTACAAGATACTTTGAATGTTCACAACACTTGGCAGATCACCTGAGAGTTGATTAGTAATACAAAATCAATACAATCTTTGGCTTGCAAAAAAAGGCATTGAATATTGGAAGTTAAAAGGTTGATTTGGCATTAAATATAATATGCCAAAGAGTAACCATAAATTGTGCTACAATTTTCATCTCAAAAGTAGTGTGATGTATGCCCCCTTTTAGTTGGACATTCCAGTGTCCTTCCACTTCTCACATGTACTATCTTTTCATAATGATGCTAAGGTCGGAGTGCTAAAGGCTCGGGCCTTACTATTTTCACTTTTTATTTCTTATTTCTGAACCTATAATTCAACCATATAAATATCACATTTTTAAGGAAGGTATATAAAGAGCCTAATTCAAGGGCTTTTTTTATAAGTTAAATATCACATTTATAAGTCAATGATGTTAACTTACAAGAAACGATTAGAATATCGCATCATCTTGTAAGTTAATTTGTAAGTTTATTAGGCGAAGTATGTGACATTATAGGTGGCTATTTTAAACTCTAACGCACTGAGTAAAAGTGGGATAAAAAGCAGACTCCAACGGATCAATTGTCACTCCCGATCATCGGCTCAAACTCGCCTGACTCGGTGTTAAAGTACTCAAGTTCTCCTGTTTCTAAATGATAGTACCATGACCTTATAAAAAGATCGCCTGCATGAACACGACGCTCAACATCAGGATACGTTAAAAGATTTTTAGATTGAAACAACAGTGAAATTTTCTCGGTCAACTCTAACCTTTCAGGTTGAGTCACATCTTGACTAATCAACTTTTGAGTGACATAATTTTTAGCGTCAAGTCCTAATTCAAGCCATTTTTTGACATGCACTAAGTTAATGTCGGTGATTTTGGTGTACATCGTCTCAATCGCGCCACAATGCGAATGACCACAGATGATAATGTCCGTTACTCCCAAAACCGAAACCGCATACTCAATACCCGCCGCAGTAGCATGAAAATCGTTGTCGGGGGCAAAAGGAGGAACGAAATTGCCAATGTTTCGCAGTACAAAAAGCTCTCCCGGTGCAGAGTTGGTAATCAAAGAGGGATCAACCCGTGAATCGCTACACGCGATAAATAAAACTTTTGGATGTTGACCATTTTTCACAAGATCCAAAAATTTATTTTCATACTTTTTAAATTTGGTATCTTTAAACTTCTCATATCCGCTAATAAGCTCAGCTATCTTCATCATCAAGCACCCTTTTGAATTTTAGATGGGTAATTATAGTGAATCAGAATGAAAAAGAAATTACAAGCACAAAATAACTATAATTGCATCTATATCATTCATTATAAAAGGGAAAAAATGGAATTTAAAAATGTTGCTGTAAAGAAAAAAGCAAACGTTTACTTTGATGGCAAAGTCATCAGTTATACGCTCACATTTGAAGATGGATCAACCAAAACACTTGGCTTCATGCAAGTAGGAGACTATACGTTTAACACAGGTGCTGCCGAGATTATGGAGTTTTTTAGCGGAGATCTTACGGTAGAGCTTCCAAACCAAAAAGAGCCTTTAGTCATTCACGGCTCTGCCATATTTGAAGTGCCTGCAAATTCAAGTTTTACATTACATGTAACTTCTATTGCAGACTACTGCTGTTCTTTTGTACAATAATCTCAGGCGCTCTGAGTAGCGCTTCTAAATCGGTGACATTCAAGGGTTTACTAAAGTAGTACCCTTGAGCTTCATCGCATCCATTTTCTTTTAAAAAGTCTAACTGCCCTTTGGTTTCAACACCCTCAGCAATGGTCTTAAGTCCCAAACTTTTACCCAATGCAATAATCGTTTTAACAATCGCGCGATCTTCTGGATCAACGTCAATGTCGCGAATAAAGCTCTGATCAATTTTAAGCTTATAGACTTTAAAACGTTTCAAATAACTAAGTGACGAATACCCTGTACCAAAATCATCAATGGAGAGACGTATTCCTTTTGCAGAGAGCTCATTCATCGTCTCTATCGCATGAATAGGATTTTGTGCTGCGGCACTTTCGGTCAATTCAATCTCCAAAAACCATGGTGGAAGCTTAACTTCATCGATGATGGTACTGACCAGTTGTGAGAGATGTGCATGGTGAAACTGAACAGCTGAGAGGTTGACTGCGACACTTATGGCTGGAAAGCCCATGTCGATCCACGCCTTCATTTGCTTCGCGGCAGTGCGCATTACCCATTCACCAATCAACAGTATCTGTCCACTCTCCTCTGCAATAGGAATAAATTCTACAGGAGAGATCATACCAAGCTCTGGATGATGCCAGCGAAGTAACGCCTCAACTCCCACAATTTTACCATCGCTCAATGAGATTTGAGGCTGATAATGAAGAGTGAGTTCGCCTCTTATATGCGCATAACGAAGTGCATTTTCAAGACCTAAGATACGAGCAGACCTGCTTTGAATCTCAGAGGTAAAGAAACGATAATTATTTCTACCATTTTGTTTTGCCAAATACATCGCAGCATCGGCACATTTAAAGAGTGTATCGATATCTTTGCCATCATCGGGATAAAGCGCTATACCAATGGAAGCGGTAATAATCAGTTCATTATTTTCTAGCTTAATAGGCTGTTCAATCGCTTGCAGAAGCCTTTTTGCCATATGCGCGGCATCATCCACGCTCACCCCTGGTAACACAACGATAAATTCATCGCCACCTTGGCGAGAGAGTGTATCGACTTGACGAAGCAGTGGTTTAAGTCGTTTGGAAACTTTCACCAAAAGATCATCACCTATGGCATGCCCTAGTGTGTCATTGATATTTTTAAAGTGGTCAAAGTCAATAAACAGTACCGCCAACTGTTCATTTTGGCGCTGAACGATGCTGAGATCATGCTCTACGCGAAGACGAAGTTGGAGTTTATTAGGAAGTGCCGTAAGCGGGTCAAAGTATTCTAGTTTTTGAATTTTTTCTTCATTTTCCTTACGTGCGGTGATGTCACGAGCAATACCAAGAACACCTAATAACTCTTTTTCTAGGCCATAAACAGGTGTTTTAATGGTTTCAAAAATCCCGTTATACCCATCTTCTTTAAAACTCAGTTCTTCTTCATTTCGTGTTGGAGCTTCTGCTTCCATCGCAATAATATCATGCGTTCTAAAAAAATTTGCAAGTTGAAACTCTACAAAATCATAATCGCTTTTACCTACAATATCTTTCTCTTTTGCACCAAAAAAACGCTCAAATGCTTTATTGCAAAAGAGATAAATACCATTAGGGTCTTTCAGCCAAATAAGATCGGGAATGGCATCTAAAAGAACTTCAAATTGACGCTCTAATATGTTTTTTTCGCCTGTCGTTTGAATCACTTTGGATTCAAGTGCAATTTTAATAATTTTAAGCTCAATTAACAGCTTTGCCATATACGCTAACATTAAGGCAAAGACCAATGCACCAAGCTCCAGCAGCATAAAGGCCATAGGGTTACCCCACCCTTTTGTAGGTGCTAATGTAATCGTCCATGTATTATTAGGGACTTCAAATGTATACGAAATGGGGTCGATCAACTGTGTATGCGCGGACTTAAAGATGATCTGTTTCTCGGACGTATCAGGATGTTTACGCCACATCTCATACGAAAGCCCTTCCGCTTCAAGCTGTACATTTTTAGCCGTATCAAAAATCTCAGAAATGCGAATAACGGCTACTGCAAACCCAAAAAAATTCTCTTTTTTAGCTCTATCTTCAAAAATAGGCAAACGACCGAGTAAACCAATGCCGCCTTGAACCAATTCAAGGGGACCTGCTAGGGTTAGATTACCGCTTTCTCGTGCTAAAAAGGACTCTTTACTTTGATTTTTTGCTTCAAAGAGATTAAGGCCAAGCGCTTTTTCATTGCCAGCAAGAGGTGCTACTTGCTCAACGATACCACGAGGAGCAATCGCAAGTTCAATGACACCCGGATAGGAGGGTAAAATTTCCGTTACAATTTCTTCAAAATTGCGGATAAATTCACCATTATTTTGTTTCAATAAAGCTTCAAGGGTATAGGTAGACGAGAGTGCTCGCTCAAGGTTAAATTTGATGTCATAACTATAATTTGCAGCAATAGTATAAACTCTTGCACGCTCTTTTTCAGATTCAAGCGTGTGGAAATTAAAAACGGTTAAAGAAAGCAGTGAAAAGGAGAGTGCAAAAACAATGACTAAGATAGTTTTAGGATTGCGTAGTTGAAGTAAAATAGATTTATTCACGCTACACCCTCTTTTTAAGATACTTCTATTGTATCAAAAAATTGCTTTGGCAAGAAGGGAAGCCGATGCAAACGCCCACTGGAAGTTAAACCCGCCAAGCTCTCCTGTCACATCCAGCACTTCACCAATAAAATAAAGATCTTTGCATTTTGTGCTCTCAAAACTAAGAGGATTGATTTCATCTGTACAAACCCCTCCCCTTGTCACTTCAGCTTTGGTGTAACCAAAATTGCCCGCAGGTGCAAATGTATAGGCTTTAAGCGAACACAATGTTTCTCGCTCTTGAGCAGTAAGTTTAGAGAGCACTTTATCTTCCATACCACCTGCATCCAAAAATGCTTTAATCAAACGTCTAGGAAGCCCCAGTGCGGTGATAATCTGTTTTTTACTCTGCTGTTTAAAAAGAGTATCCATGTTCTTAATATGCGGAAGAAAATCAATCGTGATGTTACCTTTTTTCCAGTAGAGCGAACCACTCAGCACAACAGGACCACTAATGCCTTTGTGCGCAAAAAGAAGGTTTTCGCTAAAGCTTTTTCCCTCTACATGTAATGTGACAGGAAGTGCTATGCCACTCAGCTCCTTCATCCAAAACTGCTCTTTTTGAAGCGTTAAACCAACCAGTGCAGGTGAAGGACTCACGATGGTGTGCCCAAAATGCTCTGCAATTTTATAGCCTATATCACTCGCCCCAATGCTAGCATAACTAAGACCTCCACTGGCAACAACCACTTTTCTAGCATAGATTTCGCCTTTGTCTGTTTGAATAACAAAGTGCTCATTTTTCTTTACATGTAAAACTTTTGTTGAGAGATAAAAGGTGCAGTAAGATGTGAGTCGCCCAAAGATAGAAACCAACTCTTTAGCACTGTTGGCACAAAAAATCTGCCCGTGAGAGCGTTCCTCAAGGCTAAGTCGGTGTTTTTTAACAAAAGAAAGGGTTGCAGAAGCATCAAAAGAAGAGAGCACCGGTGCTATAAAAGAGGCATCACCCAGATAATTCTCTGAAGTTGCAAAACGGTTGGTGAGATTGCATTTTCCACCACCCGAGATAAGCAGTTTTGCACCTATTTTAGGGTTGGTATCAACAAGCGCTACATCGTGCCCTTCAAGATGACTTGCCGCCATCAGAGCGCTTGCACCCGCGCCAATGAAGAGAATATCGTGGATTTTCACGCTTGTTCAAAACTCTCAAAATTTTGACGAATCGCATCGTAGAGAATAATACCAGCAGAAGTGGCTTGGTTCAAGCTTCTGCCAAGTTTGCCCATAGGAATGGTAATCGCATTTTCCCATTTGAGTTGCATAAGCTCCATCGGAAGCCCTGTGGATTCACCACCGAAAAAGAGAAAATCACCTGGTTTAAATGAGGCTTCAAAATAGGTCTTTTTCGTTTTGGTTGTGGCAAAAAAGAAATGATCTACTTTGTCTTTATGCGCCTCTAAAAAAGCGTCTAAATTTTCCCAAACTGTAACGTCCAATAAATGCCAATAATCAAGCCCTGCACGCTTAACAGTCTTATCGCTTATCTCAAACATCGTGGGTTTGATGATGTGCAGTTTACAGTCAGCATTGACGCACATGCGCCCAATGCTACCTGTATTTTGAGGGATTTGAGGGTGAACTAAAACGATGTTAAACATAAAATAATCTCCAAATTAACAAAACTGACCACGATCTTCTTTCTGCCACGCATGTGGCTAGCTTTAGTGCCTAGTGCAACGTAGCTTTTCGGGCTTTGCCCAAAAAGCGTGTAGGATTAAAATATGATCGTTTTGTTGTCATGAACAAAAATGCGCTCTTCAAAAACCAAATCAAGCGCATTTGAAAGGACATTTTTCTCGACATTTCTGCCTGCACGTTGCATATCTTTCCATGTCATTTCGTGATTGATGTGAATGACATCTTGCGCGATGATCGGACCTTCATCAAGATTGTTATTGACAAAATGTGCAGTGGCTCCAATGATTTTAACACCACGAGAGAACGCTTGTTTGTAAGGGTTTGCTCCAATAAATGCAGGTAAGAACGAATGATGAATGTTGATCATTTTCTCTTCATAATGACCTACAAATTCGCTCGATAAAATACGCATGTATTTGGCTAAAACGATGTAGTCCACAGTATAAGCACTTAAAACTTCCAACACTTTTGCTTCGTGTTCTGCTCTGTTTAACCCTTCATGGCTCACGCAGTGGAAAGGAATGTTAAACTTATCGCTTAAACTTTTTAAATCTTCGTAATTTGAAACGATCGCTAAGATGTTTGCATTCAGATCATCGCTATCGTGTTTGAGTAAAATATCACCCAAGCAGTGTGTCTCTTTCGTACCCATTAAAATGATGTCTTTTTTGCGTGCTTCAGCCACATAAATATCTGAATTAGCAGGTAGCATCGCTTGGAGTGTGCCTTTAAATGCACTCATATCCATTTCACCACTCAGTTCTGCTCGCATAAAGAATTTGCCATTGTCACGGTCAACAAACTCATCATTCTTAATGATGTTCAGCTGATATTTAAAGACAACATCCGCAATACGGTAGATCAAGCCCTTCTCATCCGAACAGTCAATTTTTAAAATATAATTTTTAGTTACTTCCATTTTTCATGCCTCACACAGTTGTTTTATTTTTTCAATTCGTCTTCTTCGTAACTCTTCACCGATGTCACGCCCCGTAAAACCATCACGGATCACCTCTTGGACATTGACATTTCCGCTAAATATCTCATCCCAAATGCCAAGCGCGCACGCTCGCTCTTTAATGCCTTCACGGTAATTTCCAAGCCACAATTTGATAGGCATCTCTAAGCTTACATGTAAAAGCATTTTATCGCTTATCTCCCCTTCAAAAAAAGGCTGATGCTTGAAGGTTTGCAGGTAATGATTGGGTGCATCAAGCATCCTAAACCATTGCAAAGGTTCTTGCTTTAATCTATTGGCTACGATATAAACAAAATAGTAAGGCTTAAGTGCCTCTTCAAAATTTTGCTTGTATCGTAGCAATTCACGTGCTATCTCAAAAAAGCGGTTTTCCACTTTACATGTAAAGCACTTTTCAAAGAGACCCAGAGTGTACATGTAAAATAATCCGTAGTGCAAATAAGAAGCTTTGAAAAGCTTTTCAAACTCCCATAAAATGCGCGGTTTACTTAAATCAAGCAGTGAAATGCTTCGCATCACTTCCACACTTTTGGACTCTATTCTAAAGCCAAGGCGCGCGCTAAACTGCATGGCTCGAAGCACTCTTAGGCTATCTTCTCTAAAACTCTTTTCATCAATCATTTCAAGACTCTTGCGCTCAATCGCCTCTTTGCCACCCCAAAAATCAAGGAGTTCTCCATTGAAGATGTTTAGCATCATGGCATTAACGCTAAAATCACGACGCCTAGAAGCCTCTTTCTCATCTTGACACACGTGTACATCAAAAGCCGTATGTCCAACACCACTTTTGCGCTCAACACGAGGCAGTGAAAAGTCAATGTTTCCAAGTTTATACACAAAAAAACTTTTGCCAACCCCCACAGCACCAACGCTGTGCATCAACGCTTCAAAAGCGACGGGTTCAATGTCATACACTTCAATGTCTAAATCATGCAAAGGCTCATCCAAACAGAGATCTCGCACACTTCCCCCAACCAAATAAGCTCTCTTGGTATGAGGTTTTAAAAAAGCGATTGCTTCTTCTATTTGGCTTTGAAAATGCGCAGGGAAAACGCAATTTAGTTTCATTTTTTGGACGTGTCCATATGCTCCAATTGCTCGTCAATCGTCGCTAAAAGGTATTCTAAAAAATTGAGTGTTAAATCGATCTTGGCTTCAATATTTTTATTATTAGGCGATTGGAAACCTTCAAAAAGTACCAAAATACGCTCTCTTAGATTCATATAGAACTGTTTTTGACTATACTCATCTTCCACTTCTTCATGAGGCATAGCGTATGCTTTGAACGTATTGATCTCTTCAGTAATTTCTAAAAGCGGTTCTGGTTCAAATGAAACTTCCTCAGATTCACGCTTGCGTGGTGGTTGAAGTATTTGTTGTTGCTCTTCCTTGGGTACTACCTCTTCAAGCTCTTTGAGCGTTGAGAGAATCATATCTTTTAATTCCATAGCTTTACCAACCACCTTTCAAATTCTAAAAATTCCACTTCTGAGTTCATATTTAAAAAAAACTTCTTCATCTCTTCGTCCACACCACGATACTTTTTACGAATCCCTGAAAGGCGTTTGATGGCAATTTTGGCATCTTTGTTATCAGGATTTTCACGCAGTAACTCTTTGTAAATCTCCAAAGCCTCATTTTTGAGGCCTTGAAGTTCGTAGATCGAAGCTAATGTAAGGGTCTTCATATTTTAGCTACATAATCCGCAATAATTGAACCCATTTGTGTTGTTGAACACACCTCTTTGGCGCCAAAATCCGCTAAATCTTTCGTACGATAACCATCTTTAAGTACTTGCTTAATCGCATTTTCAATACGATCCGCCGCTTTCGTCTCACCAAGAGCAAAACGAAGCATCATAGACGCACTTAAAACCGTCGCTAAAGGATTGGCAATGCCTTGACCTGCAATGTCAGGAGCGGAGCCGTGAATTGGCTCAAAAAGACCCACTTTGCCACCAATAGAAGCAGATGGTAAAAGACCGATAGAACCACTAATCATACTGGCTTCATCGCTTAAGATGTCACCAAAGATGTTACCGGTTAAAATAACGTCGAATTGACGAGGATTGCGTACTAATTGCATCGCTGCATTGTCAACGTACATGTGTGTCAGTTTGACTTCTGGGTACTCTTTAGCGATCTCATTAACCGTATCTCTCCAAAGTTGTGAAACTTCAAGAACATTGGCTTTATCGACAGAACAGACTTCTTTACGACGTTTCATCGCAGACTCAAACGCAACATGGGCAATACGCTCTATCTCAGGTTTGGTATAAACCATCGTGTTGTAGCCTTTAAAGCCATCATTGCCACGAGGTTCACCAAAGTAGATGCCACCTGTTAACTCACGAACCACGAAAAGGTCAACCCCTTTAAGTACTTCAGGTTTAAGGGTACTAGCATCCAAAAGCTCATCAAAAACAGAAGTTGGACGAAGATTTGCAAAAAGTCCTAACGATTTACGAAGTTTCAAAAGTCCTGATTCTGGGCGAAATTCACGGGGTAAGGTATCCCATTTTTGACCGCCAATAGCACCGAAAAGAACGGCATCTGCTTTTAGACAGCCTGCAATCGTCTCATCAGGAAGGGGTGTGCCTTTAAAATCATACGCCACGCCACCCATAAGGTAGTCTTCATAACGAAGCTCAAAATCCTCTTTCACACATACGCTGTCTAAAACTTTGATCGCTTCATCAATGATCTCAGGACCAATGCCATCGCCTCTAATAACCGCTATATTGTAGATTTTTTTCATTTCTTCATCTCTTTTTGTGCGTAATTCATAAGTCCACCAGAAGAAAGTAATTCTTGCATGAAAGGAGGAATTGGAGTAAATTTATAGGTTGTTGCACCATTCTTAACTTCACCACTCTCCATAGAAATAGCGATGGTATCGCCTTCTTTGATGGTATCGGTTTCAGCAAGCTCAAAAATCGGAAGTCCAGTGTTAAACGCATTTCGGTAAAAAATACGTGCAAAACTTTTTGCAACAACAGCACTCACACCCGCAGCTTTAAGCGCAATGGGAGCGTGTTCACGACTGCTACCACAGCCAAAATTTTCGCCAGCAACGATGATGTCACCCGCTTTGACTTTGTTGACGAACTCTGGATCTGCATCTTCCATAACATGTTTAGCAAGCTCTTTAGGATCAGAAGTGTTCAAATACCTCGCCGCAATAATAAGATCGGTGTCGATGTTATCGCCAAAGTGCCATACTTTTCCGCTAATAGTACCCATGATAATCCTTGGTGGTCTCTTGATTTGATTAAAAATTTTATCTAAATGGGGTTGTGAAAAAGTTTAATCACCCAACACTTTGAACAAAATAGCGTCCTTTTTCACACTTTACATGTAAAGGAAGATCAAAAACATGCGAAAGGTGCTCATCATTTAAAAGCTCTTCTTTCTTACCTTGAGCATAAATATGTCCTTGTTTGATGAGTACGACTTGCGAAATTTCCTCAAAAATCTCTTCCAAATGATGTGTCACCAAAATGATGGTGCGCTGTGTTGCAATTTTACGTAACATCTCTATAAAATTGAGCTGTGCTTTGATGTCAAGTCCCACCGTTGGTTCATCGAGGATCATCGCCTTTGGATCATGCACCAAAGCTCTTGCAATAATACATTTGCGAATCTCACCTGTGGACATTTCAGAGATGAGTTTATCGCGCAGATGTGTGATCTCTAGGTAGTGTAAAACCTCTTCCACTTTCTTTACATGTAAAGGTGAAAATTCTTGGTGCTCGTAGATGTGAAAGCTACTAAAAAAGCCTGAAAGCACCACTTCGAAGCCTTTTAAAAAAGCCGCTCTTTGGGTAAATTCGTAATGCAAATCGTTGGTGATGATGCCCAACTGCTTTTTAAGCTCCCAAATATCCCACACCGTTTTGCCAAAGACCTCTTTGGTAGTCGCTTCATTAAAACGTGGATAAATATCATTGGAAAAAAGTTTCAGAAGTGTGGATTTTCCTGAGCCATTTGCGCCCAATATAACGGTATGTTGACCCTCTTTAATGCGTAAATTGATCTCATGCAAAACATTTTGTTCTTCATAAGCGACATTAACATGCTCAAAATGAATAATTTCCATAGTACAACTCCTCATACAATCTCACGATTATATCACATCATTATTCACAAAATTTAGTTAGAATGTGACATTTGTAAACATAAGTAAAGGTAATGCGTCCCGATGTTTTCTAAATTTTTTATCAACCGACCCAATTTTGCCATTGTTATTTCACTTATTATTGTTATCGCTGGTATTATGGCGATTCGCACACTACCTGTTCAAGAGTATCCCGACATTGTCCCTCCCCAAATCATTGTCTCTACAACCTATGCAGGTGCCGATGCGGTTACGCTGGAAAACACCGTAGCATCCGTACTGGAAGAGAAAATCAATGGTGTTGACAATATGCTCTATATGATGTCAACAACGTCCCCTAGTGGTTTACTGACGATGAACCTCTACTTTGAGGTGGGTACGGACATGAATCAGGCAAAACTGGATGTCAATAACCGTGTGCGCCTTGCGGAGAGCAAACTCCCCGATGCTGTTAAACGCCAAGGTATTGAAGTTGCAGAACGCTCCAGTGATGTTTTACGTATCCTTGCTTTAACGTCACACGAAAATCGTTACAGCACTACGTATATGGCAAACTACGCCATCAACAACATCCTTGAAGAGTTCAAGCGTATTCCCGGAATTTCTGAAGCCATTGTCATTGGAAATCAAGAGTATGCCATTCGTGTCTGGATTGATCCACAAAAACTCTCTTTTTATAACATCACAACAACCGAAGTTATTAACGCGATTAAAGCACAAAATGAGCAGTATCCTATGGGGCAAATTGGACAAGAGCCTGTTCAAAAAAACATTGCATTTACCTATACCGTTTCATCCACAGGAAGGCTCAACACACCCGAAGAATTTGAAAAAATCTTAGTCAAATCAAACCCTGATGGTTCCTCCCTAAAACTGGGCGATGTTGCTGAAATTGAGTTAGGAGCAGAACGCTACTTTTTCAAGGGAATTTTCAATAAACAACCCACATCGATGATTCGAATTACGCTCACCTCAAAAGCCAATGCTCTTGAAGTCTCTGAGTTACTCGACAAAAAAATTGATGAGCTCAAAAAAAGCTTCCCAGAAGGGTTGAAAATTGATGCTACGTACGATCCTACGCAATTTGTAAGAGCTTCCATTAAAGAGGTGATTGAAACCCTTTTAGAGGCTGTTGTTCTGGTCGTTTTTGTTGTCTATCTCTTCTTGGGCAATATCAGGGCGACCATCATCCCAGTTCTGGCTATTCCCGTCTCCATCATAGGCACATTTGCAGGCTTTTACGCTACGGGCTTTTCCATCAACCTACTCACCCTTTTTGGCTTAACTTTAGCCATTGGTCTTGTAGTCGATGATGCAATTATTGTTATTGAAAATGTCGAGCGGATTTTGCGCAAAGAAGCACTCAGTGTTAAAGAAGCGACCATTAAAGCGATGCAAGAGATCACAGCGCCCGTTTTAGCCATCGTTCTTGTTTTGAGTGCTGTTTTTATTCCGTCTGCATTTATGGGTGGGCTCAGTGGTACGATGTCGCGTCAATTTGCCATTACCATTGTCATCTCCGTTGCCATTTCAGGGCTTGTTGCCTTAACACTAACCCCAGCACTTTGTTCACTCCTTCTGAAACATGAAGAAGAGGAACCTATTTGGATTATTCGTAAGTTCAACGCCTTTTTTGACTACATTACCCACCACTTTGGCCAAATTGTACAAACAACCATTCGCTATAGCCTTTTCAACCTTCTTATTTTTGCCATTATCATTTTTGCCATTACAAAACTCCTGCATACGATTCCTTCAGGGCTTGTCCCCAAAGAAGACAAAGGTACGTTTTTTGCCGTGAGTACACTGCCTCCTGGATCTTCACTCTCTCGCACCCATGAGGTCAATGAATTTGTAAGTGAGGTTTCACTCAAACACCCACTGGTCACGCTAGTCGGTGGTTTTTCAGGCAGTGATTTTAGCTCAAAAGCCTATACAACTGACGCAGCATACAGTTATGTACGCCTTGCTGATTGGAGCAAGCGCACGGGAGAGAACCAAAACATCGATGCTGTTGCCAAAGAAGTTATGGCAGAACTTTCCAAGAATAAAGAGGCAAGAATTATGCCTGTTGGCTCTTCAACGATTATTGGGCTTGGGGTTGCAGGTGGATTTGAGATGTATGTGCAAAACAAAACAAGTGGCAATTATCTACAGTTAGAAAGTTACGCTAAAGAGATTGTAGCCAGGGCAAGTGAGCGCAAAGAGCTTCGTGCTGTTAGGAGTACGCTCAGTTCAAATACGCCACAATACCGCCTTGAAGTAGACCATCAAAAAGCTAAAGCATATGGCATTGATATTGCCGACATCTACGCTACGATTCAAACGACTTTTGGAAGTATGTATGTCAATGACATCAACATTTTTGGACGAAATTACCGTGTCAATGTCCAAGCTAAAGGTGATTTTAGAGAAGATACTAAAAATTATCGTGATATTTTTATACGATCAAACGATGGAAATAGCATCTCATTAAGTGATCTTATCACACTCAAACGTGTCATCAATCCTAATATTACCAAACGTTTCAACATGTTCCCATCGGCTCAAATTTTAGGTGAAACCAACATGGGTTACTCTTCCGGTGAAGGGCTTAAAATCATGGAAGAGATAGCGGCAGAAGTGTTACCGGAAGGCTATTCCATCGCATGGGGTGGAGCTTCACTTCAAGAGAAAAAACTCTTAGAAACAGGCAATCTCTCTTTTATCTTTGCGATTATTTTTATTTTTCTTATTCTCGTTGCACTGTATGAAAGTTGGATGATTCCTTGGGCAATTGTTTTAGCCGTTCCTTTTTCCTTTTTGGGTGCAGAACTGAGTGTTTGGTTACGAGGTCTTCAAAATGACATCTACTTCCAAATAGGACTCATCACACTGGTGGGACTTTCGGCTAAAAATGCTATTTTGATGGTCGAATTTGCACTGCAAAAGCTCGAAGAAGGCTATACGCTCCTTGATGCGACAATAGAGGGAGCAAAAATCCGTTTTCGTCCTATCATCATGACCTCCTTTGCTTTCATCGCAGGGACTCTTCCTCTAGCACTGAGTTCTGGTGCGGGTGCCAATAGCCGTCATGTCATCGGTACTACCGTTGTGGGCGGCATGATCACGCTCACCCTCATCGGTGTCTTTTTTACCCCACTCTTTTTCTATCTTATTATGAGACTAAAAGAAAAAATATCACTTACGTTCAAGTCCTAAAAGCCCAAAGCCAAGAGCGATGAAAATCGCTCCGCTTATGCGGTTAAACCACAACGCTCTTTGGTTGGTCAAAAACCATGACTTTAAACGCTTCGCAAAAAAAGCGTAACTCATAAGCGTGATAAATGAAAGTACCATGAAAGTAAATGTTAAAATGAAAAACTGCTCTAAAAGTGGTGCTTCTGGATTTAAAAATGGTGGAAAAAGTGCCGTAAAAAAGATGATTGGTTTAGGGTTTGTGATACAGATTAAAAACCCTTTTTGAAGAATCTTTACATAGTGAGCAACACCTTTTTTATGCGTTAACTCAACACTCTTAAAAATGCTACTAAGCGTACGAAACTGCTTGATTCCAATGTAAATCAAATAACATGCTCCTAAAATTTTAAACGCCAAAAAAAGCACTAATGATGTTTTTAGAACAACGCCAAGACCAAGCATAGCAGCGCTAGAAAGCGCAAAAAGCCCAAGAATATTACCTAAGGATGAAAAAGCGGTGGCTTTAAGATCATAGATGATCGAATTGTTGATAGCAAGCAATACCGCTGGACCAGGACTCGCGATAGCAATAAGTGCGACAGTGACATACAAAAGCCATGTGTGAAGTTCCATTTTGTTGCCTTTTTATTTTCGATATATTATAGCTTATTTTATATATCAATATATCTTGATATGAAAATCTCGTTGTGCTATACTGTCAAAAAATAAATTGTGAGAAACCCTATGGATAATTTTTTAAAAACGGTTGGAGCGCTGAATGATGAAACGCGTGTACAAATCCTTCGTTTCATTCACCAAAAAGGTGAAGTGTGTGTCTGCGAAGTCGAAGATGCTTTTTCGATGATTCAGTCGCGCATATCAAGGCATCTTAAAATCCTCAAAGATGCAGGTTTTTTACGTGTTGATCGTCGTGGGAAGTGGGCATATTATGCTATACGCTCGCCACTGGATCGTTTTAGGCTTGAATGCCTAGAAGAGATAAGCTACCTAGAGATGCCCACACCCTCTTCTGTTTGTGAGTGCAAGGATATAAAATGATACTCGCTTTTTCACTTTTTCTCATCACACTGTTGTGTGTCATCATTCAACCTCGAGGGCTTCAGATTGGCACTTCTGCCATCATTGGTGCAGGCTTTGCCCTCCTCTTAGGCGTGGTGAACTTTGCAGATGTCTTAGTCGTCACCAACATTGTTTGGGATGCCACTTTAGCGTTTATTGGCATCATTATTCTCTCATTAGTCCTCGATGAAATCGGTTTTTTTGAATGGTGTGCGATTTGGATGGCAAAATTCTCAAAAGGCAATGGACACTTGATGTTTGTCTATTCGCTTTTACTGGGTGCTCTTATCTCTGCCTTGTTTGCCAATGATGGAGCAGTGCTCATTCTAACGCCTATTTTACTGGCTAAAATGCGCATCTTAAAACTTGAACCCAAAACCATTGTGGCGTTTTTACTTGCAGGCGGATTTATCTCAGATTCGGCTTCGCTTCCGTTTGTCTTTTCAAACCTCACCAACATCGTCACCGCAAACTATTTTAACATTGGATTTTCCACCTATTTAAGCATGATGTTTACGCCTTATGTTGTAAGTACCTTCGTTTCCATCACGGTTTTGTGGCTCTTTTTACGCAAAGATATTCCTTTACATGTAAACGTGGAACTCTTAAAACATCCCGATGAAGTGTTAAAGTCCAAACCACTTTTTTACCTCGCATGGGTTTTTATCGCAGCCCTTATGGGAAGCTACTTTGTGGGAGAACAGTACCACATTCCGATTAGCTTTATCGCTCTTGGAGGCGCTCTTCTTTTTCTTGCTATCGCACGCTACTTTAAAGCAGTACAACCATGGCAAATTATCAAAACGGCTCCGTGGCAAGTGGTGTGGTTTAGCATCGGGCTTTACATCGTTGTTTACGGGCTTAAAAATGCGGGACTTACAACGTATCTGAGCCACATTTTAAATGCCCTTAATGCCCAAGGCAATACCATCGCTATTGTAGGAACGGGTTTTATCGCGGCAATTTTAAGTGCTGTCATGAACAATATGCCCAGTGTTATGATTATGGATATAGCCCTGCACGACATCCCCAACTCAGCGCTTGCCTATGCGAATATCATCGGATGTAACTTAGGACCTAAGATGACACCGTTTGGCTCACTCGCAACCCTTTTGTGGCTTCATGTTATGGCAAAAAAAGGGGTAAAAATAAGCTTTTGGGAGTACTCAAAGTTTGGACTACTTATCACCCCACCGATCCTTTTAGTCGTACTTCTAAGCCTTGTTTAGTCTTTACATGTAAAAAGGAAAAATAATGGAAATGACCCTACGAAAAGCGACAGAGAATGAGTACCGAGCCATCATTCATCTGCTTGCATCAAACGCTCTTCCAACGGCTGATATTTATGAGAAAAACATCACCCTTTTTGTGGGGTTGATAGACAATGAAATCGTCGCAACGATTGGCGTTGAACAGTATGGTAACGAGGCACTTTTGCGTTCATTGTGCGTCAAAGAGGGATTTAAAAACCAAAAGCTTGGAGCAAAAATGCTCTCGTATCTTCTGAGCTTTTGTGCCAATGAAAATATTAAAACGCTCTATCTGCTGAGCACAACCGCTGAGCACTATTTTGTGCGCTATGGCTTTACAAAAATTACACGAGATGAAACACCAAAATCCATCCAAAATACCCGCGAATTTAAGGATATCTGCCCAGCTTCAGCTATTATTATGAAATTAGAACTCTAAAATAAACTCTCTTTACATGTAAAAGGAAAATTGATTATGAAACTGGTCTCATGGAACGTGAATGGTATTCGCGCTGTTGCCAACAAAAATGCGTTTGCGTGGGTCGATGAGCTCGCTCCTGACATCTTGTGTCTGCAAGAGATCAAAGCTGAGGCTGAGCAGATTCCTACTCCTCTTTTTAGCCATGCATTTACATGTAACCATGTCAATTCGGCTTCGAAGAAAGGCTACTCAGGCACGATGAGTTTTTCAACGCTTGCTTTTGAGAAAACCGACACCGCTTGGCACATCGACCATACACACGAAGGGCGCATTTTGGAGCATCACTTTGGCGATGTCGTTTTGTTTAACGTCTATTTTCCAAACGGTCAACAAAACGAAGAGCGCCTCGCACACAAGATGAAATTTTACAGTGATTTTTTAGCGCATACAGAAGCTTTAAGACGTGAAGGAAAAGGCATTATCATCTGTGGTGATGTCAATACGGCTCACCGAGAGATCGACCTTAAAAACCCTAAAGCCAATGAAGACACTTCGGGGTTTTTGCCGATTGAGCGCGCGTGGATCGACACATTGTTAGACAAAGGCTACATTGATACGTTTAGACACATCCACGGCGACATCACAGAAGCCTATTCGTGGTGGTCGTACCGCTTTGGAGCGAGGGAGCGTAATGTGGGATGGAGGATTGATTATTTTTTCATTTCTAAAGAGTTAGAGCCTCGTTTAAAAGATGCGTTTATACTGAACCACATTGAAGGCTCAGACCATTGCCCAGTAGGCATTGAGATCGATTTATAATACACGCTAAGGCTTTACATGTAAAGCCTTAGGAGCATTTCAATTTATACTTCTCTAGCGTACTTCGAAGATCGTGAATATCCGTGTGTGTTCCGACAACTTTGGACGGATAGCCATGTTGATTATACGAAATCACTTTGGCTTGATCTAATACCCATTTGTAGCTTCCATCCTTACACAGCATGCGATGTTGATGCTGATAATGATCGCTTCTGCCACTTAAAAGCGCGGTTAACGCATTGAGACAGTTGTTCAAATCTTCAGGATGAATGAGCGACATCCATTTGTCTTTAGTCTGCTCAAACTCTTTATAGTCGTATCCTAGCATGGTCACCCATTGTTGCGATAAAACGATGCGATTACCGATAGGATCCCACTCCCAAAATCCATGCCCTATGCACTCTAAAATATTTATATATTCTTTTTTCATTATCTCTAACCTTTTATATCTATCGTTTTCAATGAGAATTTTACAGTGCCAATGTGACATTTGCGTTATATTAATCTTTACATGTAAAAGTTTTTACCACCAATACGTCGGATAGTGCCTTTGAGAGTTTTGAGAAAGATTATTGACCAAAAGTGCGACTAATAGCATAATGAGCGCACCTGCCCCAATAGGGGTAAATGGATACACCCAACCCAAAGCGTGGATATGTTCATTGCCCATAACATAAATGAGTGCGGTTGCGCCGCCTGGGGGATGCATGGTACGACTAAAGTGCATCACCATAATCGAGACAGACACACTCAGTGCGCAAAGCAGTTCTGTTGAGAAGACTGACGAAAAAACTTTCAGCAGACAAACCGCTACTAACGCGGAGAGAACATGACCACCAATGATGTTACGAGGTTGCGAAAAATCCGCCTGAGGAGCACCATAAATCAATACTGCCGAGGCTCCAAAAGAACCTAAGAGAAAAAAATTGTCTTCAATGGAAAAGTAGTAACCAAAAATGGCAACCAAATAGATACCTAAAAAAGCCCCAAACCCCGACCAAAGTATCTTACTCAAAGGTTTTCGAGAAGGTGGTCGTGACTTTGCTTTCATTCTTCGTACATAACTTTTTATCACAAATTCTCCAAAATAATTTTAGGTATTTTAGGAAATTTGACGTTTTTTTGGTATGACACACATCAAGCCACTTGTGTATTTTTCCTCATTTTTTCTTTTAAATTTACATATAATTTACGTAAACTCACTACGATACGCGCCAAAACAAAAAGGAGAACTATGTTATTGGCGACGATCAAAAACAAACTTGCATTTTTACTCATTATTATTTTTTTAGGATTTAGTGCATTGGGACTTGAAAGCCTCAAAGAGGGAAACGATGCGAAAATGGCAGCAATTCGACTCACCAATATCGCTGATATTGAAAATACGATGATGGCATTGCGCGTTGAACAGCGTGATTATCAGCTCTATTTTAAACAAACCAATTTGGATCGTTATGAAAAAACTTATCAACAATTAATTGGAGATTTGGACGCGCTGAAACTCATTCTTCAAAGTCCTTCAAATCACCAACGTATTGAAACGCTTAAAAAACTCTTGGTTCAATGGCATGATGTCAACGTTCCACGAATGCAACTTTTTAAAAAATACGGCGCAACCATGCATGAACCAAGTTTCGCTCAAAATTATCCTGAAGATGCCAAAAAACTTGATGAGTACTACAAACAAAGCAGCCAAAGCTTTGTTGTTCTCTCGGAAAAAATAGACGATTTGGCAAGCTCTGTGAAGAAAAATAACTTCAACCGCCTTGACACCAACATCATGATGTCTCAAATTACGTTAGGTATCATTTTGGTCATTGTTCTGGTCATCTTTTTCATTGTAACGCGTTCGATTAAAAACTCTGTTGCGCGTGCCAAAGTGGGATGTGAATTGATGCGCCAAAACAAAGATTTGAGTATGAAGATAAACATTGATTCTAAAGATGAGATCAACGACATCATCCAAGCGGTTAACTCCCTTGTTGCAGATGTAGCTAGTGCGCTAAATGATGCCAAAGACAATGCCATCGAAAATGCTTCTGTTGCGGAAGAACTCTCCAGCACAAGCCTCCAGATCGGGAAGCGCGCCGAAGAAGAGGCAAAAGTCGTTTTTGAAACAACCAACGATGCCAAAGAGGTTGCGAATGCCATCACTGATGCCAGTGTGCAGTCACAAAATGTTAAAGACATCACCGCACATGCCCAAGAGAGCCTTCTAAGTGCGCAAAAACTGCTCAATGAAACCATCTCGCAACTCAGTAATACGTCTGAGGCAGAAGCAGCCATCAACGAGCGCCTGAACCACCTCTCAAACGAAGCCCAACAGGTCAAATCCGTTCTTGATGTCATCGGCGACATCGCTGACCAGACCAATCTTCTAGCGCTTAATGCCGCCATTGAAGCAGCAAGGGCGGGTGAGCATGGGCGTGGATTTGCTGTCGTTGCCGATGAAGTGAGAAAGCTGGCAGAACGTACCCAAAAAAGCCTTATCGAGACCAATGCCACGGTCAACGTCATCGTTCAGTCCATCAGTGACATCAGCGGCGAGATGAATCACAACGCCAAACGCATCCATGAACTCTCCGAATTTTCCAACCAAGTGACGACCCAAACCAACGATGCCGTAGGCATGCTTGACCAAAGTGTTCTTGCAACCGATGAAGTCGTTGAAAAAGCAAATAGCAATGTCAAGCTCATCAAAACAGCGGTCATCGAAAAAATAGGAGAGATCAACACACTCTCAAGCTCCAATGCTAGAAGTGTCGAAGAGATCGCCGCTGCGGCAGAACACCTCTCCAAACTCTCTTCCACACTTAGCCATACTCTAGCACAATTTAAAACAGCCTAACCTCCTTCGTCCAAAGAGAAACAACCTCTTTGGACACTTTTTTAACCAATAATTCGCTATCATTTTGGACTTTACATGTAAAAGGTTTGACGTGTTAGAACAGACTATTTCCTTGAAACTCACTCCACTTTTTAAACCACGCGATGAGAAGCCGAGCATTCTTTTAGGTTTTTGTGGCGATGCCCTTTTGATGGCAGTGGACGGCACGTTGCCTCCTTCGCATCTTTTTGAAAATTTGGGTAAACCACGCCATAGTTTTCACATCGGTGAGATCGAAGAGTCACTCTATACGCTCCTTATTTGGGATGAAACGCTTGCCCTTCCTGAACACCTTGTCAAAACCAATCTTCGAGAGTTCCTTGACTTCCACCCACCGCATCTTTTTGCCATGCTCGCTCGAGCCAAACAGCTCGCACACTGGCTTTACGACAACCAATACTGCGGTCGTTGTGGCGATCCCGTAGGCTATGCTCCTGAGTTTTCAGCGCTTACATGTAAAACCTGTGGCTTTACTATTTTTCCACGTCTTTCACCTGCGTGCATTGTGCTTATCACCAGAGGCGAAGAGATACTGCTAGCCCGTTCACCCTACTTTCAAGCAGGCATGTACAGCCTTTTGGCTGGCTTTGTGGAAGCGGGAGAAAGTGTTGAAGAGAGCGTACATCGTGAAGTGTTTGAAGAAGTAGGCTTACGCGTCAAAAACCTTCGCTATTTTGGCTCACAACCATGGCCTTTCCCTCACTCGTTGATGATCGGCTTTTTTGCAGAGTACGAAAGTGGCGAACTACGCTTGCAACCCGAAGAGATCGAAGATGCCAAATGGTTTACCAAAGAAACGTTGCCAAAACTTCCAAACCTTGCCACCATCTCGGGAATGATTATAAACGAGTGGCTTAAAGATCATTGATTTTTTATTGATATTTCTGTGTTAGAATGGATGAACTTTGTAAGAGGAGTTTACCATGAATATCACCCCCGAAGCACTTTTTGAGGCACGTCGCCACTTTTTAAAACTCGGAGCTGGAGCTTTGGTGAGCAGTACCGCCATCTCACAGCTTTTAGCCGAGCTTCCCAAAGACCTTAGCCTCTCTTTTACACCCGATGCCAACCTACTAAAACTCTCATCCAACACGTTTGAGCAGATCACTAACTACGTCAATTTTTACGAGTTTTCTACCGATAAAACAGCACCGGTAAAACTCTCTCAAAATATGAAAACAACCCCTTGGAATGTTAACTTCTCAGGGGAACTCAAAACCAAACAGACACTCGAAGTGGATGATCTTATCGCTAGATTTGGACTGGAGGAGCGCATTTACCGTTTTCGCTGTGTTGAGGGCTGGTCGATGGTCGTTCCGTGGATCGGCTTTCCGCTTTACAAACTACTCGATTACCTCGATCCAACCAGCAAAGCCAAGTATGTTAAGTTCACTACACGCCATGACCCTGCGATGTTTCCAGACCAAGCAAAAGGTATCTTTTCATCCATCAACTACCCTTACGTCGAAGGACTTCGCATGGACGAAGCGCGCCATCCACTCACCTTCATCGCAGTAGGCATGTACGGAAAACGCCTACTTCCGCAAAATGGCGCACCGATCCGCCTCGTCGTGCCATGGAAATACGGCTTTAAGTCCATCAAATCACTCGATAAAATAGAGTGCGTCGAAAACGAACCACTCAATACATGGCAAGTACAAAACCCCAAAGAGTATGGCTTTTACGCCAATGTCAATCCAGCCGTTGACCATCCACGCTGGACGCAAGCTAAAGAGCGCTTACTTGGAAAAATCACCAAACAAGAGACACTACCGTTTAACGGCTACGAAAAAGAGGTCGCAGGGCTTTACGCAGGAATGGACTTAAGGAAGTTCTTTTGAAAGCCTTCCTCATCCTTCTTGCCCTACTTCCTTTAGTCGTTGCCTATTACACATTGGACAATGCCATAGACCCGATTAAAATGATCTACAACACCACAGGCATCGGGGCGATTTTGCTTCTTTTACTCTCACTCGTACCTTCTACATGTAAAAGAGTCTGTGGGCTAAATTGGCTTCGATACCGCAAAACCATCGGCTTGCTTGCATTTGCCTACGCCCTTTTACATGTAAGCGTTTTTGTAATCTTAGACAGTGAATTTGACTTCGTCACTATCTTTGAGAAAAGCCTCAAAAAGCCATTTATCTATGTTGGAGCTATCGCTTTTGTCATTCTGCTTTTGATGGCGCTCACCTCATTTAAAAAACTCTTTGCCAAGTTTTCCAAGTACCATAAAGCGGTCTATCTCGCTCTTGCACTTGCGCTTCTTCACAGCTTCTGGGCACAAAAGGTAGCGGGAGTATTTGAGTATAGTGTTGTTACCGTTGGTGTGGTGCTTTTAGGGGAGAGAGTTTGGGTGTGGAGAAAGGGCTGAAGTTTTACATGTAAAACTATTTTCGTTATACTCTGCAAAATTATTTCTAAAGAACCAATATGCAAACATTTGAAGAAATTTTCAATACGTATCAAGAAAAAATTGATCGGCAATGTCAAGAATCTCAAACTAGGCAAATAGCATTAACAATTGACCAACAGACTACCCATAATGCATCAATAAACACTAATGTCTTTGAAAAAATTACAAACACATCTTACGATTATGAAAGAAAAATTAAACTTGAACAAATAGCAATCGACCTTAAAAAGGAAGATCAACTATTTAACAAACTTGAAGCAAAACGACTTAAACCTCATTTATCAGATATTTTTGAAACTCCTGAGTCAATTATTGAACTCAAAGATATAGACTTTGGCAAATTATTTTTGACAAGGAATGGTTTTAAATGTGGTGATTTAGTCATCGTTATTGACAAGCATTGTAAATTCGTCAACTGCAATATAACATCGCTAAAATTTGAAAATTATTCTAATTTAGTGGAAGAGCAAAAATATGATCTTATATTTGATGACCTTCATAATAAAGATGATAATAATCTCAATATCCTTATTGAAAATTCTCATTTTTACGGTAAATTTTATATCAATAGAAAAAATCTACAAGAAAATACCTTTAATGAAAGAGATATAAAAATTAAAAGCTTTTATATCAAGAATTCTACATTTCACCAGAATTTCAAACTACACAATGCCTCAGTTGAAGAGTTTGACATTAATGATTCTAATTTTGAAGATAAGGCAGATTTTTTCAAAACGCAGTTTATTAAAGGTAAAAATCAAAAATCACTTATTAGTTTTTATGCCATAAATTTTAATGAACTTGCCATTTTTGAAGAGTGTGAGTTTTGCGAAAAGGTGGATTTTACCTATGTAACGTTCAAAGGGTTAAGCCAATTTAGAAAAGCTACTTTTAAAAAAGGGCTTAATTTAGACAATACCAATATTGAAAAAGATATGAACTTCTTTGAGATTCAAAGTGTTGATTCATCCGAATCAAAAAAGCAGACATCTCAAGAAACCTACAGAATCATTAAACACCAACTTGAAAAACAAAATAATAAAATAGAAGCCAATCGTTATTACAGTTGTGAACTTGAAAAAAGAAGAAAAAACTTACAAGATATTCTTAAAAATATTAAATTAGAAAAATTCAAAGAAAATATCTCAAATAATTTAGAAAATCTCGGAAGCTATCTTGTTTTTGCTTTACATAACATGACTTCGGCACATGCAAGAAACTGGTTTTTAGTTTTACTATGGATACTTACAACTGGACTTTTTACAACATTAGCACTTAATAATGAAGTCGGAAAATCAATATTAGGTTTTTTAATAACCATTATTTTAATGTCTGGACTTTTTTGCCGTACTTATGTACCAATTATTTTAGGTCTTATAGCTTCATTTGGAATGTTTTACATACATCAAATCACATTTTTGAATGTAGAAAACATATTTCAATATACAAGTTTATTAGCAAAATTAGATTCTCAAAAACCAGATACTTCTTCCTTCTCATTAATTCTTTTTGCCAATAAAATTGCTTTAGGCTATCTATACTATCAATTTATCACATCCGTGAGAAAAGATACGAGTAAATAAACTCTTTACATGTAAAATACTATTTCACCACAAAGAACACCCATGAACGCATTTATATCAGGTTTTAGTCTAGGAATTTCTCTCATTCTTGCCATTGGAGCGCAAAATGCTTTTGTACTCAAGCAAGGTATTAAAAAAGAGCATGTGTTTGTCATCTGCTTTGTCTGCGCGCTCTCGGACGCCATCTTGATTTTCGCTGGCGTTTCGGGTTTTGGGTATTTGGTGGAGCAATTTCCCTCTCTTCAAACCGTCGCAAAGTATGGTGGTTTTGCCTTTTTGTTTATCTATGGTTTGAAAAGCTTTTACTCTGCTTGGAGCATGTCACATAAGCTAAATCCGCTCGACCAACCCACAACATCGCTTGCAAAAACCATTCTTCTCTCCCTTGCGTTTACGTGGCTCAACCCTCATGTTTATCTGGATACCGTCATCTTACTCGGGTCTGTCTCGACCAAGTTTGG
Source organism: Sulfurospirillum arsenophilum NBRC 109478 (assembly GCF_000813345.1). Taxonomy (NCBI): domain Bacteria; kingdom Pseudomonadati; phylum Campylobacterota; class Epsilonproteobacteria; order Campylobacterales; family Sulfurospirillaceae; genus Sulfurospirillum; species Sulfurospirillum arsenophilum. The sequence continues at coordinate 492,237 of NZ_BBQF01000002.1, forward strand.
CTCCCTTGCACCGCTGTTTGGATTGGGAGCCATGACATCATCTTTCGTGTTTTTCTTTTCACTCGGTTATGGAGCGAGGATTTTAACGCCTATTTTTCAAAAGCCAATTTCATGGAAAATTCTTGAAGTACTCATCGGCATTGTCATGCTCTCTTTAGCCTTTATGCTGTTAGGTTTGTAGAGTGGAGATAAAGCGCTAACTTTATCTCCGTAACGCAGAAGAAAGAAACGAAGTTAAGACTTAAATTGGTTCAGTTTACTATTGAGATTTTCCGCTAATTTAGAGAGATGATCTGCCGCAGAGGCGATCTCTTCAACACTACGTGCATTTTCGCTGGTGAGGGAATTGATGTTGGTGACCATAGAGACAATTCTGTCGGTATCACTGGCGATGCGAATGGAGTTTGCCGCACTGGTTGTTACAGAAACAACACTCTCTTGCATCACACTGGTTGTTCCAAGAATGGTCTCTTCCACACCTGTTGAAACATCGGAAAGGCGTCTAATGTTTTTTGCATTTCGTCCCATCTGTTCTGAAGAATCAACGATGGACTGAACGATGACGTTAATGGTCGCATTGATCTCGGTAAGTGAGTTTTGAGTTCGCTCTGCCAGCTTTCGTACTTCATCGGCTACAACGGCAAACCCGCGTCCATGCTCCCCTGCTCGTGCGGCTTCTATGGCGGCATTAAGTGCTAAAAGGTTGGTTTGATCGGCAATATCAGAGATGACCGTCAAGATTTGTTTTACTTGGTCAGCATCCACACTCATCTGCTCCAATTTAGAAGCTAACGCGGTTTCCGCTTCACTCGCAAGTCCTACTTCATTACGAAGGCTTACCACTTCATTTTTGGCATTATCAAGTCTTTGTCCAGCATCGGTGATGCTTTTTTTCATCTGCTCTGAAAGCATCGCTGTCTCTTGCACAAAGGTTTTAATCGTAGCAATCTCTTGAATGGTACTTTCAACGATCGTAGTACTCTTCTCTGCATTTCGACCTATTTGCATACTGGTGGTACTGAGTTCATGTGACACCGAAGCATTTTCACTCGAAGAATTTTTGGCATCAACAATGGTTTGTTCTAGTGTGGTGATTAAGGCATTAAAACTATCGGATATATCTTTAAGTTCGTTCTTCTTATCGTAATTAATTCTAAATTTGAGTTCTTTATGTTGAACAAAAGAGACCATGCTATCGCGGATAATATGTACCCCTTGGATGATATTGCGACGGATAGACAATCCAATTAATAAAAGGGTAACAACAGAAGCGATAGAGAGAAAAATCATCATAAGTGTAGCATTTTGTTTTTCATCTATTGCGTTATCTGCTGATTTTTTCGCGAGATCAAAGTTATATTTCATATGCTCAGCAAAGACATGTGTTAGATTCTGAATGATCGGTTTATTGGCACCAACCATTGCATTAATTTCTGACTGTTTATTTTCTCTTGAAAGGCTTATTAATTTACCAAGTAAAACATAATACTGTTCGATTGCTTCATTATCTTTGATGAAAAGCTCTTTGTCTTTTTCATCAGAAAGTAAAAGCTCGTAACGTTTCATGCTATCTTTAAGGGCGATTTTTGCTTTTTCAATATTCTTTTCTACTCTTTCCCACTCTTTAATCTCTGATTGCGAAATATGCTCCCATATAGACAATCTTAAACTAAACGCACTTTGCATAGCTTCATTCAGTGCTAAGATACTCGGAAGGGAGTTAACATTACTGTAGTTTGTCTCCTCAAAGACCGTATTCATTTTAGCAAAACTAATTCCAAAAATAGTAAATGTAGCCAGGATTGCAACCGCAAGCATCACTAAAAGCTGTCTTGAAATACTCATGATAAACTCCTTTTCTTTTGTATTACGAAATCATATCGATCAAGTGTTGCAAAGGAGTTGTATATTTTTCGATGATGCATAACATCAAATAAAATAATTTAAACAGTACCTATCTTTGATTTTACATGTAAACGTAAAATAACACTGGTGATTATCACTTTTTAGAGAGGTTGCGTTATACTAATCCAATGATAGATTGAAGTAGCAGGAGTACATGATGAAATGTAAAGATGGCTATGAGAAGCTTGCTCAAAAGCTCGAAGAAACACTTAAAGTTCAACTGTTCGATCAAAATTTTGCCATTGAGTCAATAACCAAGACACTGGTGCAAATGCGCCTCGTAAGCTCCAAAGTTAGAGCGCTTTTTACCTTCATAGGACCTCCCAATTGCGGTAAACGCTACCTTGCAGAACTTCTTGTAACAGCTGATCCACAGATACACCAACTCAAAACCTTTCAGATGGATCAGTACAATGATACGTATAGCGCTGAGCAACTCTCCGCTTCAAACATTGAGGAAGATGTCACCGAATTTGTCGAAAAAAATCCTAACGCTATTTTACTGTTTGAAGACATCGACAAAGCAGACACGCAAGTGCAACTCTCTTTATACACGCTCTTTTCAGACTCAGAAAAAAATATCGTTGATTTTTCGCATGTCATTGTCATTATGACGACAACACGTCTCAGTTCACTTTTAGGACGCCAAGACTTACTGGAACTTTTTAAAAATGATCCTCTGCAAGCGCATACATTTTTAATGGAACGCTTGGGGCAAGAAGAGATTGTGATTAGCGGAATAAAAGAGAAAGTGTTCGATAAAAAGCTTCTTTCCCTACTCAATGAATGCACGCTTGTACCTTTTAACCGTCTCAGTCTCACCGCTCTCATCAAAATCGGTGCCCAAAGCTTGCATGGTATGTCACAAAACTTTATCAAAGACAGTGGCATTGAGATCGAGTACACCAACATCGATGTGCTTATTTCTCTTTTAACACTTTCTCTAGCGCCTTATCTCAACGCTCGTCACATTCGCAAAAAGCTTCCTGAAGTCGTCTTTAACCGCATCTATGACATGCTCAAATGCCATGAAAACATCACTAAAATAAGCTATAAAGTCTCTCAAAAAGCAGGTGCTTTTGTCAAAGAAGCACTTAAAGACCAGCCTTTACTGCTGAAAAAAATCAGCAAACAACATGAAAGCATTGAGCTTGAATGGCATGTTCGTGTTCTCAAAGGAGTGGCAGAATTCACCATCAAAAACGCTTTTTTCCGCAAAGAAAAATTACCCATAACATCCGAAGATGCCCTACATGTTTCGGATGTCACATTTGATGCTATTGCAGGGCAACAACGTGTTAAAGCGGAACTTTTGGAGATTCTAACGCTCATTAAAGAGCCTGCACGTCTTAAACAGTTTGACATGCCTCCTCCAAAAGGAATGATACTCTATGGACCTTCGGGTATGGGTAAAAAATTACTCGCGCGTGCCTTTGCAAACGCCGCAGATATGCCTTTTACCGTAGTGCGTGATGCGGACTTGTTTGATGCGGGTAAAATTCACAAAGCTTATGCTCAAGCGTATAGTTCCGCTCCTGCCATTGTACTTTTGGAAGATATTGATGTGCAAGGTCTTGTCGGTGGCGTTATCGCAACGATGAGCATCCAACCCTTGATCGACGAGTTAGATGCGATCAATCAGAGTTTTGATGCACCCATTTTTACCATCATCACCATTGGTGAGAGCAGTCCCATCCCTGATCCGTTGGTGCAAACAGGACGCATTGATATTCGCATCGAAGTGCCAAAACTCGACATGGAAGCCCGTCGTTTTTTCATCGAAGAGATTTTAAAAAAACCGCACGATGCGAACATTGACATTGAAAAAGTGGTGCGCTACATCTCAGGTATGGGTGGTGATGAGCTGAAACGCATCGGACAAGAAGCGGCACTTTTTGCGGCACGAAAAGGACTAAAAGAGATCACTGAAGAGATACTTTTAGAGCAGATCAACATCATCAAATACGGCAATAAACTTGAAAACAAACAGATACGCGACATTGAAATATCGATGGCAAAAACGGCTTACCATGAAGCAGGACACGCTGTACTCTCTTATGTTCTTTGCCCAAACATCAAGATAGAGCAAGTCACCGTTGCGCCTCGTAGTGATGCGCTTGGCTTTGTTTCATACCATAATGACGACTATGTCAATGCCATTTCCAAAGATGAACTGTTTGCCAATATCTGTGTTTTGCTAGGCGGTCGCATCGCCAATATGGAAAAATACGGCAATGCAGGTATGGAAACGGGTGCTATTACGGATCTTGAAATTGCGAGTATGCAAGCGTATTCTGCGATTGCTCTGTTTGGTATGGATGAGGAACTAGGCTACATTAACATCAGCGGTATTGAAGACGCGTACGACAAAGAGCTTTTAGCAGAGAAGTTGGAAACAAGGCTTTTGAGCTGGATAGATGAAGCTAAAAAGCAGACTGAAAAAGAGGTGAAACGACTCTGGCCTGCCATCGAAGCAGTCGCCCTTGCACTCATCGCAAAAGAGGTCATTGATGGGTTGGAACTTAAAAAAATCATCGAAGAGAAGATACCAAATCTCGCGAAATAATCTTTACATGTAAAAGTTTATTTCGCTGTTTTTAGCTCTGTTTTGAAAAATCACTTTGGTGCTTGGTATCGCTTTTGGGTGGTAGTCCATACATACGTGTGTACTCTCTGCTAAATTGTGAAGGGCTGGCGTAGCCTACTTGAAATGAAGCATTGGCGGCATCAACTTTCTGTGATAAAAGCAGTTTTCGCGCCATCTGTAAACGCACCTTTTTTTGGTATTGGATGGGAGTTAAGGTCGTCACTTTTTTAAAATGTCTGTGAAAAAGTGAGTTACTCATGCCAAGTTGATGTGCCATCTCAGTGATGCGCAATGGCTCTGCAAAATGGGTATTGATGAGACGAATGGCTTGCATAATACGGTAGGCATAGCTTCCCATCGTCGCAAACTGTTTGATAAACATCTGAGGATGATGGTCTAACAATCGGTACAAAACTTCTTTAATAATGAGCGGTGATAATGCTGAAATCATTTTTGGATTTTTTAAAAGTGAAACCAAACGTATCAACGCATCCAAAAGCGCTTCGTCCATCGCTCCCATCACCAAAGCACAATCACATTTTTTAGTACACGGTTGAGCAAATGCATCGCCGCTTTCTTGCACCACTTCCATAATTTCATCCAAACTAAATGTCAGTTTAAGCGCCAAGTACGGAGCTTCTTGGCTCGCTTCTGTGATCTTTCCACTCAGAGGTAAATGCACCGAAGAGAGCATATACGTAGAAGCATCGTAGGTATAAATTTGTTCTGCCAAATGAACTTCCTTGACACCTCTGGCGATAAAATAGACCGAAGGCTCGTACATCGAGCAGGCAAACTCTGATGTTATAGAAACCTTAGAAAGGCTCAAAGCAGCAATGTCAGTTTGTAGCAGCCCATCTTCTGGCAAAAGAGACTCTAAGAGCTGAATAAAATCATTATGTTTGGAAACAGAATACATTTAAATCCTTTGGCATCAAAAAATATATTCTACAGTAATAGGCAATAAATTTATCTAAATAGTCTATCGCTCTTTGAAAGAGTTACGTTACAATTCAATCAACAAGTACCAAAAAATAGAGGAGATAGAAGAGTATGAAAGTAGTAGCCATCAATGGAAGCCCGAATAAAAAAGGAAATACCGCACAGCTTATTGATACGATTGCACAAGAATTAGCCAAAGACAACATTACCACGGAAGTGTTGCACATCGGCAATAAAACCATTCGTGGCTGTTTTGGCTGTGGTGGCTGTGCAAAAAACCAAGATGAGCGTTGTGTGGCAAAAGACGATGAATATGTCAATGAGTGCATTCAAAAGATGAAAGAAGCCGATGGAATCATCCTTGGAACACCTGTTCATTGGGCGGGCATCGCAGGAACGATGAAGTCCTTTTTAGATCGCGCTTTTTATGTCTCTTCTGCCAATGGCAACCTTTTCCGTCATAAAGTCGGTGCAAGCATCGTAGCCGTTCGTCGTTCTGGTGGCGTGAGCACCTTTGATGCGATGAATCACTACCTTACGTACGCTGAGATGATTATGCCAACAACGAATTATTGGAATGTGGCACACGGAAGAATGCCAGGTGAAGTACATGAAGATTTAGAAGGTATTCAAATCGCACGCATTTTGGGGAAAAATATGGCATGGACACTTAACGTCATGCAAAATGCTAAAGAAAACAACATCGTAGCTCCAGAGCGTGAAGCAAAAATTATGACCAATTTTGTACGTTAAGCGCTTTTACATGTAAAGACTTTCTAGGGCAAAACTGCCCTAGAAATGAAGATTATTTTTGAATAAGATAACGAATGGTTGGACCATCTTGGATGATCTCTAAAACCGTATAGCCGTAGTTTTTTGCATCGTGAGGAATGTTGTTGATCGACTGAGGACAGTCGCTAATCACCTCTAAAATCTCGCCTTTTTTGAGTGTTGGTAACGCTTCAAGGGTCGCTATTGCTGGGTAAGGGCAAGGCTCGCCACGCATATCCAGTGAATAATTGGGTACGATAACTTCTTTCATAACGTGCTCCTTTATTGATGATTATTTTGGTATTGGCTTTTTTTAGCAAGGAAACGTCGTTCCCACCAAACCACAAATGCAAATGATGCCGCCATGAGCGCATAGTTCACATACAAACCACCATACGTTCCGAACATCTTAAGCATGTTGATCTTCTCATAACCATACACCAAGCTTGGCGCTAGGCTATCCCATGAAAGTGCTAACAGAAGAGAACCTAGAACATTACCGATGCCAACCCACCAAAAGTGAATTTGCCCTTCCATAGCTCTATACATCCAACCCGTCTCACAACCACCCGCGATCACGATACCAAAACCAAACATCAAACCACCGATGATGGCATTGGGTCCTGCCCACATGATTTTTGGCTCCATACCTGTTTGCACAAACGCAAAAACACCGATGGCACTCACCGCCATACCAATGATAATCGCTTTTGCAAGCAAACCACGTCCGGTGATCCACATATCACGAAACGCAGACGTAAAGCAAACTTGCGCCCGTTCGATACAAATACCAAAACCTAAACCAAAAAGCATCGCCATACCTAGTTTTGGTGCATCAAAGCTTCTCGTAATTGCTGTAATCGCAATCGCAAAAAAGAGCATACTCCCGATAATAAACTTGATCTTTGCACTTTGTTTGTTCTTCTCAAGAGGCGTCGCTTCGGTAACTTTTTTGAGTTTCAAAGGGATGCGAAAGAGAGAAAGCATCGAAACTTTAGCGCCTGCAAAACAGCCAATAGCTGTAGCAACAGCAAAAAACCACGCATGAAGGGAAAACTGAGGAATACCCGTAAAAAACGCCGCCAAGTTACATCCCATCGCCAAACGTGCACCAAAACCAGCGATGATGCCACCCAGCAATGCTTGGAAGATGCGAATACGGGTTGATGGCAAACGAAGCTTGACATTGTCCGCCCAAAGAGCTGCCGCGAGAGCACCCGCAAACATACCGATGATCATCACACCATCGATGCGATCCCAAGGTGTTCCTTTAAATCCAAGAATTTTAAGGTACGTCCACTCAGCAGGATTTGCGCCAAAAAGTTGAGCCAAGTGCCCACCCCAGCGCGTAAACTCACCCGTCACTGCCCAAAACGTTCCAAGCAAACCAAAATAATAGGTCGATAAAATCCCCAGAGCAATTACCGCAGGAATAGGCGACCAAAAGCGTACAAGATAGTGTTGTTTAAATTCACTCCACCATGACATAAAAACTCCTAATATAAAAAGTGAGTTTTGATTGTGAAGTACATAAGAAGGATTTAGCAAAAGCTAAAAGGAGCAACAAAAGAAGAGATTTTTGAGCATTATGTACTCTTGCGACCGCAAGCAAACCAAAAAAGAGACTTTATCAGAGTTTCTCTTAAAACTCGTTTTTCTGACGAAAAAAGTCGAAGTTAGAGGCTACTTACGCATGCCTCTAAAAAGCTGAGAAAAACGTGAACGTCTGCTTATCTCGGTAGGGAAACTAGGATCGCTTGCGTGTCTCACATCTTCGATGGAGTAAACCGCTTGAGGATTGTGCAGGGCAATCAACTCTCGAACACGGGTAATGTCGGAACGTTTAATGACCGTAAAAATGATATTTACAGCACCGTTGTTGCCCTCACCTTCCACGACCGTAACACTGTAACGAAGAGCGCGAAGGGCTGCGACCAATATATGCGAATCACGCTTGGTGATGATGCGTACAACCACCATACCGATGGCTAAACGACTCTCGATGAACATACCGATGTAATTTCCCAATGAAAAACCAACAGCATAGGCAATGTAATTTATAGGATTGGTAAGATTTGCCATAACTTTAGAAATGGCTAAAAGCCAAATACTGACTTCAAAAAAACCAAGAATGGGAGCCCAAAGTCTGAGTCCTTTGGAGACAAAAATGATGCGTAGTGTACCAATGCTGACATCGGTAATACGTGCAAGGGCAATCAAAACAGGAATACCGTACAAAGTAAACCACTCTTGTTGAAGCAACTCACTCATAGTTTCTCCTCATATTATTTCATTTTTTATTAGACTTCTTGCATAATGCATTGACAAAAGCCTATTATAACACCGCCACTTTAAAGCTGGCAAAAGCGTAAAATATGGGATTAATTAAGAAGTTACCTCATAATCCTATGATACTATTGTATCTGTAATAAAATATATTCTGTATAGAGAACTCCATGCTTGTAAAACTCTTTTTTCTTTCTCTTTTCCTGTTGAACACTGTGCATGCTAAAGAGTATATTTTTGCGATATACCCTTCCAACAACCCAACAAAAATCATACAAGCGGTAACGCCTTTAATGGAGTATCTAAGCGAGCAAAGTGGCGATACGTTTAAACTTATTGTCACCAAAGATTACGATGAACTCACACAGCGTATTGAAGAAAAAAGCGTTGATTTTGCATGGGTCAATAGCAAAAATTTTGTTTTACTCAAAGAAAAAAAGCCCTCACTTCGTTACCTTGTCACCTACCTTGAAAACTCTAAAAGTGGTCAAATTACCCCTTATTATCGGTCGTTTATTATCGCACTGAAAGAGACAAACATCACCACGCTTGAAAATGCTAAAGGAAAACACTTTGCCTTCACCGATAAAGAGTCAACCTCAGGTTATGCTTATCCGATGATGATTTTTGAAGATCATCACCTCAATCCCTATACCTTTTTTCAAAAAGTTTTTTTTCTTAAAAAGCATGACAAAGTCATTGAAGCACTGATCAATCATTCTATTGATATTGGTGCAATATCCGATGGTACATACTACAGTGCTCGTGAAAAGTATGGTGACAAATTTAACATTCTTGCCTCCTCCGCACCCATTCCCCTTGATGCCATCGTCGCTTCTGAAAATGTTTCGATTGAAGAATCCCAACGCATCTCAAAACTTCTTGAAAATATTCCCAAAGATGCACCTTCCAACAAAGCTTTTGAAGAGCATCTAGGGTGGTTAAGTGCAGGCTTTGTGAAAAAAGATGAACACTTTTACGATACATTCAAAAAAACACTTAAAGTGCCTATCTATGAAACTTTACGATAAAATTCTACTCCTCACTACCCTGCAAATTGTTGCCATTTTTATTTTTGGCATTTATCAAATTCAATCACTCTACCTCACTCAAAAAAAGGCATTTGATCAAAAAAATCTCATCCAAATAGAGATGATTCAAAAGCGCTTTGAAGAAAAACTGATTGAGCTTCAAAAAACAGCTCATATCTTAATCAATTCGCAAGAAGTCATTACGGGAATTCTCAGTAATGACACCGATATGCTTTACAATTGGAGTAAACTCTTTCTCTCTTCGTCCATTGATAAAATTCATTTTATAGATTTAGATGGTACAGTGATCAGCCGAGGGGAAGCAGAATTTCGTTTCGCAGATGATATCTCCAAACAGTTTTACACACAACAAGCTCTTTTGAACAACACTTTTTTGGGTATAGATCGTGTCGATGGAGAAGAGTGTTTGGTCTATACTGAGCGCGTCAAACAGTATGGAGAAAAACCTATAGGTATCATCAGTGTGGCTTTGGTGATTGACCATGAATTTCTCTCCTCCTTGGTTGAAGGAACAACGATGAGCCTCGCCTATCAATCAGAGCATCAAAGCATCTCAACCGCCAAAGAGAGAACGCTCATCAACGCCTCTTCATTATCGTTGATGTTGCAATCAGGAAGCATCAACGATGCAACCTTTAGCATCGGCTTAACCTCAGAGAAAGAACTTCTTGCACTCAAAGAAGCCCGTACCAATTTTTTTCTTGGCATTGCACTTGCGTTGATTGTTCTTGTGATTGCTTTACATTTTACGCTGCTAAAATACCTCAAAGAGTATGAAACATTGGCGCAAGTTTTGATTGATTTTTATGAAGATCGCCTTGATATAAAAGATGTCATTGGCAAAATAAAACTCTCCATACACAAGCAACCGACCACAGAAATCAAAAAAATTGCCGAAGCACTTTTTAATATGAGTCAAAAAGTCTCAGACACCCAAAATGCACTCGAGCTTTTAAGCAGTACCGATCAACTTACAGCCCTTGCCAACAGACGTAAATTGGAAGAGTATTTGGAACAAAAACTCAAAGAAAGTAACAGAGGAAACTTTTTCTCAATTGTGATGCTCGATATTGATCGTTTTAAAGTCATTAATGACACCTATGGCCACGAGATAGGTGACCACGTTTTAATTCATACAGCAAACCTTATGCAATCGGTGATTCGAGAGAGTGATATGTTAGGGCGTTGGGGTGGTGAAGAGTTTTTACTGATTTTACCTCAAACGAATTTAGAAGGTGCGTTGGTTATGGCAGAACAGTTGCGCTCAAAAATTTATCATTACCAATTTGAGCACTACCCACAACGTGTTACGATGTGTTTAGGAGTTGCAGAATACCGCGTTAACGATACGCCTAATAGCATTCTAAGACGTGCAGATCACGCACTCTATCGTGCTAAAAACAATGGTCGAAACAAGGTTGAATATGAAAATTAAACGCCTTTTATCAACCCTTTTATTACTTTGTATTTCACTGTTTGCCAATGAAAAAATTGTTTTTGGTGTCAATCCCTATAAAAGTCTTACCGAACTGCACATGATTCATGCTGAACTCATTGCGTATCTCGAAAAAGAGCTTGATAAAGAGATTGTTTTCGTGGTATCCAAAGATTACAATCACCTCTTAACACTGATAGAAGAAGGGCATATTGATATTGCTTCGCTTTCTCCAAAGCTTTTTGCCACCTCCCGACAAAAAGGGATGCAAACACATTACTTAGCAACATTCAAAATCAATGATGACCAAGAGCATGCAAGATGTACCTATCATAGTTTGATCGTCACACACAAAGAGAGTTCCATCCAAACGATGAGCGATTTAAAGCACAGAAGCTTTGGATTTACCGATACACAATCAACATCAGGCTACTTTTACCCTCGCCTTTTGATGCGCCAAAATGGCATTGATCCCCAAAAAGATCTTGGAAAAGTGTATATGTTGAAAAAGCACTCTAAGATTATTGAAGCTATCTTGGAAAAGTCAATCGATGCAGGGGCATTTTACGAGGGCACGTATATGACACTTGCAAAAGAGAAGCAAGAGAAAATTCGCATTCTCGCTACCTCGGAAGAGATACCTTACGATGCGATGGTCGCATCCAAACGACTCGATAAAGCATTGGTATCAAAAATTCACGATCTTCTTTTGAAGTTTCATTCTACCCAATCAAAGCCTTCTAGCATTGCGGGATTTGGGGAAAAACCTCTTTTTCTTTACGATAAACTCAACCAATTGGAATGATTTTATCTTTTTACATGTAAACGTGAAAATCTTAGAGAATGATCTCTTTCACACGCCCAACTTCACCGCTCTCTAAACGTACTTTGATGCCATGTGGATGATTGGATGAGTTTGTGAGTATATCTTTAACCACACCCTCTGTGAGCTTGCCACTACGTTGATCTTCTTTTAAAACAATTTGTACTTTAACACCTTTGTGGATGTTACTTCGACTCTGTCCTGCACTCATGTTTATCCTTTACATGTAATCGTTATATTATACCGTTTTCTTTACATGTAAAGCCTATGAGAGCTTGGCGCACAGCTCCAAAAAGGCTTCGCCATACCGCTCAAACTTCACTTCACCCACACCACTCACATCGAGCATTGCTTCTTTATCATGCGGCAATTTCTCCGCCATCTCTTTAAGTGTTTTATCACTAAAAACCACGTAAGGAGGGATGCCATTTTCTTTGGCGATCTCTGAACGAAGGGTGCGTAAACGCTCAAATGTGGAGAGCTCAAACGCTCCGCTAGCAACCTTACTCGCTTTTTTAGAAGCTTTTTTGCGCTCTTCTAAGCGCTTGGCATGAATGCTGACAGATAAACGCTCTCGAATCATCTGAGCGCCGTATTCACTCAAACTCACCACACGATATTCTCCTACTTTGAGTGCTTCAAGCTCCATGAGTCTGTCACCAATGGTTAGCCACTGGGTTTTCGTTTTATCTTTGCCGATGCCAAAAACAGAGAGACTTTGATGCCCATTTTGCTCTATCTTTTCGCTGTTTGCACCCATTAAAACATCGACCACATATTGCAGTCCAAAACGCTGCCCCGTTCGGTACACGCTCGATAGCAGTTTGAGTGCTTCATGCGAGATATCCACACTCTCTTTTTCGCCATCCACACAGTTATCGCAACGTGTTGTACACAGAGAAATCGTATCATCAAAATAAGTCGCAATCTGTTGGTGTCGACACACTTGAGATGCGGCAAACTTGGCGATAGCATCCAGTTTTTCATAGGCTACTTTTTGATACTCAGATGCAGGTTGCTCGCCGATGCGACGTTTATGTTCTACAATGTCGGACGTTGAGAAGAGAAGTAAGGTCGAAGACGGCAGTCCATCACGCCCTGCACGCCCTATCTCTTGGTAATAGTTCTCAATGGTCTTAGGCAGTGACATGTGCACTACAAAACGGATATTGCTCTTATCGATGCCCATACCAAATGCTATGGTTGCCACAACAACTTGAATCTCATCGTTTAAAAATGCGCGAAAGGTCTCATTTTTCTCTTCAGTGGGAAGTCCGGCATGGTAAGCACGTGCGAGAATTTTGTGCGTTCCTAAAAACAGCGCTAAACTTTCGGTATCTTTTCGACTCAAGGTATAGATGATGCCACTCTCATTTTTAAATGCACTTAAAAAACCGAGAAGCTGATCGCGTCCATTGGCATTGCGATACTCTGCTTTGATCGTTAGATTGTCTCGTTCCACTTTCGCACGAATGATTAAAGGATTGACAAGACTTAACTGATGAAGAATGTCATGCTCAACGATTTTCGTCGCCGTAGCCGTAAAAGCCGCAATGGGAGTATTGGGAAAGTAGTGTTTGAGGCGAAACAGTTGTCGGTAATCTTCTCTAAATTCATGCCCCCACTCACTCACACAATGCGCCTCATCGATGACAAAAAAATTGATGGAAAGGGTTTGTAAGAAGTTTAAAAACGACTCACCTTTTAAGCGCTCAGGTGCGACATATAAAAGTTTAAGCTCACCATTTCGGCACGCTTGCATCGTCTCTTGTATCTCGGAAGGTGACTGCATCGAAGAGATCATGGAAGCTTTAATGCCAAAGGCAGAGAGTGCGGTGATTTGGTCGTGCATCAAGGCTAAAAGAGGCGAGATCACCACGCTCATGCCTTCCATCACTAAGGATGGAAGCTGATAACAGAGTGACTTTCCAGCCCCAGTAGGTAAGATCATCATAATGTCTCTGCGCTCTAAAATCGCATTGACTGCCTCTTCTTGATTGGCTCTAAAATGGTGGTGTCCAAAGACACTTTGGAGAATTTGGTATTTTTTATCCACCTACAGTTCTATCTCGTCTTTATCTTTTCCATCGCTCTCAAACCACTCATCTTCTATGAAATCATTTTCAACGATTTGTGTAACATTACGCTTCATATAGCGACCTGATGCGGTGACGGCTATTTCGCCATTAGGAAGTATAAGCTCACCTGTGCCTTCAAAAATACGCCCTTTATCGCTCGTCATACGTCCCACGACTTTGAGTTCAACATCCAAAGGAACGGGCTTTTTATATTTTAAATTCAGCTCTATCGTCACACCAAAGCTCTCTTTCCCATAATACGCCATAATCGCCCGACCGATCGTCTCATCGAGAATCGTCGCGGAAATGCCACCATGTAAAATACCAGGGTAACTTTGAAGGTAGGTATGGGGCGTAAAATACGCCACAACCTCTTTGTTTTCAAGCTCGTAAAATTTGGTTTTCAAACCACAAGGATTTTCTACACCACACACCAAACAGTTTTTGGAAATGTGCTGTTTCCCCGTTACTTTAAATTTCACTCCCCTACTCCATGCACCTTTTCAAGTTCTTTGCGCACTTTGGAGTAAAGTTTGAGATCAACAATTTTATAGCTTTTTAAAAGCGCATCCAAAAGAGCGGCTTCAAGCTCGTTGTGATCTTCTTTATTTTCTGGAACAATTTTATCTTTGACCGTACAGTTGTTATAAAAATCATAGACGTATTTCAAATCAACCTGATAATCTAAACGGTGTGTCAATTCATTTTTAAGTTTTCTCGTCTCATTCATAATGACAAACTCTTGCTCGTTGATAACCTTTAACGCTCTCAACTCTTCCAGCAATTTAAACTGTGTCATGCTACGAGAAGTACCAGGGATGAGCACTTCTGCGACAAATTCATAGTACGCTTCGACTGCCAATACCATCACATAAAGGTTCTTCCCGATTGGGTTTTCCTCTTTCTCAATAAACTCTTTAAAATAGTGCAATTTTTGCATTTCAACCATCATGTATTCGCCTTTTACTTATTTTACTTTACAATTTTTAGCACCAACACCACACGATGTTTTAGCCGCTTTTTTAGCTTTTGATGCTTTGATCTCTTCGCGTTTTTTACGAAGACTCATTGGTTTTCTATTGGCTTTATCACGATCAATCTTCGCTTTGATCGTATGTTTCTTTGACTCTTTATCAACCCACTCTTTAGTCTCAAAACCGGGATAGAACTCTGTTTTAAGCGTGTATTTTAAGATCTTCTCAATCTCTTTTAACCTTAATTTTTCTTCTTGGCAGACAAACGAAATCGCCCGTCCCTCTTTACCAGCACGACCCGTACGTCCTGCTCGGTGTAGGTAATCTTCCGCATCGCCTGGGAGTTCATAGTTAATGACATGAGGTAAATCTTCGATGTCAAGACCACGAGAAGCAATGTCTGTTGCTACAAGCACACGAATGGAATTTTCTTTAAATGCCGCAACCGCCTTGGTGCGTTGTGAGTGTGCTTTGTCACCATGCAATACCAATGTTTTTAAGCCACTTTTACTGAGGTAATCGCCCACTTCATCGGCACTCTGTTTCGTTTTGGTAAAGACCAAAACTTGATGCCAGTTTTCAGTACCGATCATGAAAGAAAGCATCTCGCATTTGCGTTCTTTGTCCACCACGTAAATGGTTTGTTGTACATTCTTGGCAAATTCACCTTGGTTGTTAATAGCCACAGTGATGGGCTTTTTCAGACTCACTTCGGAAAGGCGTTTGACCGACTTTGAAACACCCACGGAGAAAAGAAGGGTTTGACGTTTTTTAGGTAAAAGTGAAAGCAATGTCTCAACCTCATCCCAAAATCCCATATCGAGGATTCTATCGGCTTCATCGAAGACAAGCATCTCCACACGAGAGAGATCAACATTGTCCAGTTTGATATGCTCAAGAAGCCTTCCAGGTGTGGCGATAAGAACATCAATGCCCTTTTCTAACCTCTTCACTTGCGGTGTAAACTTCACACCACCGTAAATCGCCCCAATATTTAACTCAAGGTTTTTACCATACTCTTGCACGTTCATATTAACTTGCGATGCCAACTCACGAGTCGGCACTAAAATAAGCGCACGAACGACTTTTTTCGTGGTTGATTTTTGTGTTTTTTTGCTCAAAATTTGTAAGAGTGGAAGTGCATACGCAGCCGTCTTTCCCGTGCCCGTTTGTGCCGTTGCCATAACATCTTTACCCTCTAATACCAAAGGGATGACCTTTGTCTGCACAGGCGTTGGTTTTGTGTACCCAAGTTCAGTTACTGCTTCTTGTATTGGTGCAATCAAGCCTAGCTTTTCAAATAACATCTCTATCCTTTATTTATCTTAATGACACGATTGTATCTAAGTTTTATTTAAAGAATCGAACTGCCCTTGTTTAAGGCATCTGAATGCTAAAGCTATTGCTGCCTTTACATGTAAAAGATTTATTGCCAAATTTCATTAAAGTAGCCTGTCCCCTTTATTTTCATTTTGCTATTCCTTGATTAGTTTGTTGTTTATATGGATTAGGAATGATTTTTTGTTTAAAATCATCTTCAAATATCGCTCCATAACTTGTCCCTTTATTGTGTCCAAACATAGACCAAGCTATATTGAAGAACCAACCACCCCAAAAGGTTATTTCTCTATTTTTGCCAAGAATCTCTTGTGTTTTTGTGTCTTTCATGGTTCTTGTATCTATTGTAATTGAAAGAGGAAGCAAAGTGATCCAACTCATAGATGCACTATATTGACTCTTAGGCACTTTGATTACATTTTCCAAGTGGTACTGCGCGATAAGCTCGTCGGCATTGGTGCATGATTTTTTGTAGTTTTCATGCTCTTTTGGAAGGGTATTGTAGGTGTCGATGCAATAATTGAGATAGACTATTTTAAAACCATCTTTTGCACAAACACGATTTCCAACAGTGCCATCTTTTACTAAATTGGTACAAATACCTCTTTTTACAAGACTATTTTTTTCCAAATATTTATATTCTTCATCATTATAGGAATTATTAAATACATTCAATCCCTCATAAAACCAATACGCCCTTTGCTCTTCTACATTAGTAACTGTTTTATAGATATGCATACCACCGACACTAAAGCACAAAGCTTTATAAACGACATATCCTACAATATGGTCGCCTATAGGAAAAAGTACTAATAACCAAAAGAAAATAGCTTTTTTACGTTGGTTTTCGATTTCTTCGATAATACCTCTATTCACTAGAGGTACAACTATTGAATAATAGATAATAAGCGGTACAACTAAAATTATTAGCCCCATATTCTTTCCTTTACATGTAAAGCTAAAGTTTTAACGCATAATTCCCACCAAGAAAATAAGGGGTCAGGGCTAAACTTTTAACTTTCATTTATCAACTCCATCAATAAGCACAATGAAACTCATGTAAAACGTATTGAAAAACTATTCAACCCCTCTTTACATGTAAGCTCAAATCCAAACCCATGTTTTTGCACGATTTTTTTGACAATACTAAGCCCCAGTCCAAATCCTTCCACGCCTCTAGCATCATCACCTTGGGCAAACGGTTCGCAGTAATAATCCAAAGTGTGTTCGAGTGCTTCGCCTCTGCTTTTAACGCTAATCGTGTGCTCTTTTACTTCAATGACGATAGGCTTTTGAATGCCGTATTTTAGGGCATTATCGATTAAGTTTTTAAGCGCGATGGAGAGGTAATTGAGATCACCCTTGATTTCAAAACTCTCTTCGATGTGAAGCTCCACCAAGCTTTCATCATCAATCAGTGCGCGTGAAAGGGACTCTGAGATGAGTGTTTCGGCATCGAAACGCGTAAGGTTAAGTTGTTCCATATTGGCATTAAGCCTCTCAATATCTAAAAGCTCTTTGGTCAGTTCATCGATCTGCGAAATCGCTTTTTTAAGACTCTGCTGATACTTCCCCTCGCCTAGCATTTCCAAAGCAAGTTTGGATTTGGCAAGAGGCGTTCTTAGTTCATGTCCTATGTCACGAAGCAAGCGTTGACGTGAGAGAATAAGCGCTTCGATGTTGGAAGCCATCGCATTGAAGGTGTCTGAGAGCTTTCCAAGCTCGTTGGAACCAAAGCGTTTCATTCTTACATGTAAAGCACCTTCACCAAAGGTTTGAAGCGTTGAAGCGATCTGTTTGAGGGGAAAAATAAGCTTCATAATCATCAAAAAGGTAAGGACAAGCACAAAAATATCGGCAAAGATCAGATACGTCACTATGCCTTGCCCTAAAATGCTCTCATCTTGTCCCCTATCTCGCACCAGTAAACTTTCATCCAAATAACTCATCAGCAAAAAATACCTATCTTTTGGATCAATCAGAATTTTGATCTCCCCAAAAGAGGTGTTTTTTTCATACACTGTTTTTGAAAGTTCTAACACACTTTGCGGACTAGAAATCACTTCAAAATCTAAGGATTGAAGTCTCTTTGTCAGAGCATTTTGGTCATTATTGGCAAGGTCGCGAAAGAGGTCTGTTGAGGCTTGAAGGTACTTCTCTTTTAAAAGCATCTCAATTTTAGCTTGGGTCAGTTGGCTGGTTTCGCGCGAGACAAAGAGCATCAAAGAGAGGCTGACGATAAAGAGTAGAAAAAGTTTGGTAAAAATGGACATTCTAGCCTACCAACTTATAACCGATACCCCAAACCGATTTAATGTACTTGGGATTTTTGGGATCATCGCCTATTTTGGCGCGTAGGTTACTGATGTGCATATCAACCGTGCGATCTTTTGAGTTGTAACCGATGCCATTGATGGCGTTGAAAATCACCTCGCGAGAGAAAACTTTACCTTGATTGAAGAGTAAAAGAAGCAAGATGTCAAATTCGATTTTCGTCAAATCTAAAAGATAGCCTTCCAAAGAGACTTCCATCTTCGCTTCATCGATCTCAAAATCACCCACGCACTTTTTCGAGAGAGTATTTCTGCGTAAAAAGGAGTTGATTTTAAGCACCAATTCTCTGGGTTCATACGGCTTCGCGAGGTAGTCATCCGCGCCTACACCATAGCCTAAAATTTTATCGCTGAGTTCATTACGTGCGGAAGAGATAATAATATGCGCATCACTAAAAGAACGAATTTCCTTGCAAACATCAAAGCCATCCATCTGAGGTAACATAAGATCAAGAACGATGACTTTATATTGTGTGGGACTCTCTTTCAGATGAGAGAGCGCCTCTTTGGGTTTATCGTAAGCTTGAACCTCAAAGTCATAATTTTGAAGGTACTCACAAATGAGAGATTGCATCTCCAAATCATCCTCGATGAGTAAAATTTTCTCGCTCATTCGACTTCCCACTCTTCAAGGTTGCGTGCAAATTTTTTGCGTTGCTCTGGGGTTAAAAGGTTGTGCATTTGCACTAAAAAACGACTCTCGATTGTACTGGCTTTTTGGCTGATCGCTTGGTTGATTTTCTGCAAATCATCTTCATTTAAAACCTCACGCATCACTAAACTCTCTTTTTCATCTTCCATCTTCTCTTTAAACTCACGAAAGGCTTTAATGTCTATGCGAAACTGTTTAATAATGCCTTTTGCAATCTCTTTTTGCTCAGAGGTCAATTCCAAAGAAGAGAGATCTTTGCTAAGGTGATGCTCTTTTTTACCATCACCGGCATACAATGAAAATGCAAGTAAAAAGAGTAGTAGTAGTTTCATTTACAGCCTTTTAATGTCTCTATTGTTAAGTAAGCCATTTTCAATATTATCATGGCATGCCTTACAATTGGATGGTTTTCCGATTTCTTTTTGTGCAAAAACAGCTTTATCGATCTTTTTGTGGCGATTTTTCCAAAAAGGCGTTTCGGTGATAGCAAGATAAGTTTTCTCCTGTTTCAAGCTTGCTAGAATACGTAAAGAAGACTCTTTAGTGGAAGACTCTGCGCTGTTTTTCACTAAAAATTCCTTAATAGATTCGTTCGTTTTTACATCCAAAGAGGCATCGTCTCCAAAATGGTTTTCCAATGTGTCCATCATACTCACCCACGACTTTTGTGGCAGTAAAAAGGGAGGATAGAGTGTATGGCAACTGATACACTCTTTGTAAAACGCTCCATTCTCTTTGGTATAGTCCATTTTCGGGTTACCATCGGCGATCAAAAGACTATTGGGAGCAAATAGCATATAAATAAATGCAAAAATAGAAAAACCAAGCGCTAAAACACCAAATATTTTCTGCAACAGTGTAAGTTTCAAACCCTCTTCGTCGCCTAGCTTATAACCATCCACCATTGACTCTAAGGCACATGACTTATGCACAATTTTATCAACCAAAACACCGGCGATGTGCGCAAATATAACTGCCATTAGCGCGTTAGAGAAAAACTCATGTACCTCTTTGAAAAGCTTCATATCGCGAAAAAGCGTATGGTTCATAAAAGCAAACACGCCCATGCCCTCTTTCACACCGTACGTTAAAGCACCGGTGATAACGGCTAAAAAAGTCAAAACAATCATCGCGATAATGGCATAACTCGATGCTGGATTGTGTCCTATGTACTCTTTTTTGTTGCCAAAAATGGCGAGCATATATGCTTTAAGAGCCATCAAACTAAAATTAAAATCTTTAAATTGAGAATACTTCACATCCATAAAACCCCAAAGAATTCTAAAGAGGAAAAGCAGTGCGAGTGTGTATCCCAGCGCTACATGTAATGTAAGGAGTCGTTTGACTTCAGGTGTGAGAAAAACCGCCAGCATCATGACCATCAGCATGACATGGGAAACGCGTGTGTAAAGTCCCCAGACTAAGATTTTTTTCATTCCCATCTCCCGTAATTTGGAATTACAATAGCACGTTCACTGTAATTACCTTTATCTGCTGTGGTGTGGCACGCTAGACAATTAGCGATTGAATTCACCTCTTTTTGCTCAATGAATTTTGCAGGAATTTTGCGATGCTCTTTCATAAAATAAGGTGACTTTGTGATCTGCATAGAACTATTGTTAGCGGTTATTTTACCACTTCCTGCGTTGGTAACAAGATAGTTCAAAATCTGCTCACGCTCAACCTTGCCCAAAGAGGCGTCTGTACCAAAGTGATCACTGAGATTTCCCATTACCTTTTCCCACGAAGCTTTGTTAAGAAGGGCGGGTTGATAACCAAAATGGCAACTCGCACACTCTTTTTGGTACTGGGCATTATCAGCGGGTGCGACACTGCCTGCAAAGGCGAGGCTCAGTCCAAGTGCTGTGATTAAAAGTATCTTTTTCATGGTATATATCCTTATTGGTTAATAATGTACGTTAAAACATCACCTTTTTCAAGCGCACTTCCCTCACGCGCAAACACATCGTTAAAATTACGTCTTAGCCACTTTTCGACCTCAGCAACATCGGTAAGTCGAGCAGCATTTGCGGATGGTGCAAGGGCTGTGATAGGCTTGTTGGTATTGACATTTTGCCCACCGTTTTTGAGATTGGTTGAGTGACAGGTGGTACAACTCATCTCGCTTCCTTTTTTCCCCGTGTGTTTTGAAACAAAAATTGCCTCACCACGCTTGGCATCAAAGCCCGCAAAATTTGGATTTTGAGCTTTTGCTTCCGCGCTTAATTCGTTCATGTAGGTTTGCATAGGCTCATTAAACGCTTTGGCATTGAGTAGTGTCAGTGTCAGTAGTATAAAACAGAGTGTTTTTTTCATGGTTAACTCCTAAATTGATACTGAAATCTTAGGATAACAGTGTCAATTTAGGATTGACGTTTCCTTTACACTTTCTTTACATGTAAAGATTTAGAGAAGATCAGTTCGCGGCTCAAACGGTGAGATATTGTTTAAAAACAGAGGCCCATACGGTGTCTGCTTTTCGATGTCATAGTAACAATCAATCAGTGTTTTGTCGGAGACGATGGCTCCTTTAATGATACGAAGAATTTTTGCGGCATCGGTTCGAAGAATATGGTTTGGCGCTTGAGAAGCAGAAGTAAAATAGCGATGCATACGGTAAATCAGCTTTTTGTTTTGAATCTCAACGATAAGCGAGTCAATAGGCATTTTAAAAAACATAAAATTTTGTTTGACATTGATGGAGATGTACGCTGTATCCATCCCGTATACCTTTGTAGAATGCGAGTCAAAGAAATAGAGGCTTTTGTTGTAGTTGTCATAAAAGGTATCGTGCATCAGCTCTAAGATTTGTATCTTTTCATTTTTTGTGTAAAAATTACCTATACGTGAAAAAGAAAAACGCAAAAGTGATTCGATGGAGTACCACTCGGTTGATTCAAACGCATAATTAGAAATCTGATCATACCGCAATTTTTTAAGTTCAACCGCTTCGGCGGAAATAACCCGTTTATAGGGAGTTGGCACAACCTTATCTCTATACGCAGGCCCAGGAAACTGCGGATGAATCACAAAGCGATCTTGCGCCTCTTTATCTAAAATATACCGAAGCCCACCCTCATACCCTTGATCGATAATGCGTATCTCATCTTTAGGAATATGTTCCAACATATCTTCAAAATCAACCCCGTTACACTCACTTTCCCAAATGGTAGCAGGATAGCGAAAGAATTTTGAAATGGAGATTTTAACCTCAGCAGACGGCTCTTTGGTGACCAGCCTGTCGATCCATGCGGTCAAGGTCCTGCGGTCTTTGTTAATGATGGAAGCAAACTTAGAAATACTCAGTCCCGAACGGTTGTAAATAGCAACTATCTTATCGATGGCGTTATCGTACATTGAGCTCACCTTTTAGTACTTTTTTTATCCATTTTGTATGAAAATTGTACGAGTTTAGCATCTATGTCTAAAAATTGTTTTAAAAAATCAAAACTAGTACACTGAATTAAACCTTAAGTCGTTATATAATTGTTCAAAATTTGTACTATAGGAGATCCACGTGTCATCGAAGTATGAGTCAACCTACAAAGAATCCATTGAAAACCCAGAGAAATTTTGGGCACAAGCGGCGACGAAAGTCCATTGGTATCACCAATGGGATAAAGTCTTAGATGTAGTCGATAACCACTATAGATGGTTTGTTGGCGGGTGCATGAACAGCTGTTACAATGCGCTGGATTTGCACATAGATAACGGTAGAGGTGACCAACTTGCCATTATCTACGACTCACCTGTTACAGATACCAAAAAGACTTATACCTATAGAGAGCTTCGTCAAAGAGTCTCTAAAACCGCTTCCATTCTTGTGAACAAAGGTGTGGTAAAAGGGGATCGTGTTGTCATTTATATGCCGATGATTCCTGAAGCAGTCATCGCCATGCTCGCATGTGCACGTATTGGTGCTATTCACTCTGTTGTCTTTGGTGGATTTGCAGCGCACGAACTAGCCACTCGAATTGACGATGCCAAACCACGCGTCATCATCAGTGCCTCGTGCGGTATCGAAATCAGTAAGCTCATCAAATACAAACCTCTTTTGGATGAAGCGATCAAACAATCAACCCATAAACCAACCACCTGCCTTATCTGGCAACGTCCGCAAGAGAGAGCCAATATGCTTCCATGGCGTGACATTGACTGGGAAGTCGAAGAGGAAAAAGCAGGCTTGGTCGAGTGTGTCCCTGTGGATGCGACTGATCCTCTCTACATTCTTTACACTTCTGGAACAACGGGTAAGCCTAAAGGTGTTATCCGCTCCAATGGCGGTCACTCGGTTGCCATGAAATGGTCGATGGACAATGTTTATAACGCCAAACCGGGCGATGTCTTTTGGGCAGCCAGTGATGTGGGTTGGGTCGTAGGACACTCGTACATCGTCTATGGTCCACTCATGAATGGCTGTACCACCGTCGTTTATGAAGGAAAGCCTGTACGAACGCCAAATCCAGGAGCTTTTTGGAGAGTCTGCGATGAGTACAAAGTCAATATTCTTTTCGCAGCACCTACCGCATTTCGTGCGATCAAAAAAGAAGACAGCCAAGGCGAATGGGTTAAAAAATACGA
The DNA here is from genome assembly GCF_000813345.1 of Sulfurospirillum arsenophilum NBRC 109478. Classification (NCBI taxonomy): domain Bacteria; kingdom Pseudomonadati; phylum Campylobacterota; class Epsilonproteobacteria; order Campylobacterales; family Sulfurospirillaceae; genus Sulfurospirillum; species Sulfurospirillum arsenophilum. The sequence goes on from NZ_BBQF01000002.1 coordinate 515,994, forward strand.
CCTCAGCTCCCTAAAAAGCATCTTTCTTGCGGGTGAACGCTGTGACAGCGATACGCTTGAATGGATCACTAAAATTACCAATAAACCAGCCATTGATCACTGGTGGCAAACCGAAACGGGTTGGGCAATTGCCGCCAATCCTATGGGACTTGATCCGATGCCTATAAAAGCGGGTTCTCCAACTAAGCCTATGCCAGGGTTTAACCTCAAAGTCCTCGATGAACAAGGTAAAGAGTGTAAACCAAACCAACTGGGCAACTTGGTACTCAAACTCCCTCTTCCGCCTTCATGCTTAATGAGTATTTGGTCGGATGACACACGCTATAAAAAATCTTACCTTAGCTTTTACCCAGGCTACTACCTCACAGGCGATAGCGGCTACATCGATGAAGATGGTTATGTGTGGGTTATGGGTAGGATGGATGGCGTTATCAACGTCGCAGGACACCGTCTCTCTACGGGTGAAATGGAAGAAGTCATCTCCAAACATCCCGATGTGGCTGAGTGTGCGGTTATCGGTGTGGATGATGAACTTAAAGGTGAAGTGCCGATGGCATTTGTCGTTTTAAAAGATGGCATCGAGCGCGATCATCGCTCCATTGCTGATGGTGTGGTGCAATTGGTACGTGAAGAGATCGGTGCGGTTGCGGCACTTAAACTGGCTACCGTGATCGAAAAACTTCCTAAAACACGTAGTGGTAAGATACTAAGAGCTACCATGCGTTCCATGGCGGATGGTAAAGAGTGGAGTGTTCCCTCCACCATTGAAGATGAAAGTGTACTACCTGAAATTCAAAAATCAATCGAAAAACTGGGATACCCAATCCCTAAAAAAGGAAAAAAATGAGTATGATCAGCGCAGGAGCTACTTTTAGAAAAGCGGTTAAAGAGAATCATCCGCTTCAAATCGTCGGTGTCATCAACGCCTACAGTGCGATGCAAGCAGAGCGTGTTGGTCATAAAGCCCTTTACCTCAGTGGTGCAGGCGTTGCAAATGCCAGCATCGGACTACCCGATCTTGGTATGACTAACCTAGAAGATGTCTGCATTGATGTTAGACGCATCACAAGCGCAAGCTCATTACCTCTACTAGTCGATGCGGACACGGGTTGGGGTGGAGCTTTTAACATCGCTCGCTCCATCAAAGAACTTACCCGTGCAGGTGCGGCGGCATGTCACATTGAAGACCAAGTGGCACAAAAACGTTGCGGTCATCGTCCCAATAAAGAACTTGTCAGCAAAGAAGAGATGTGTGATCGCATTAAAGCTGCAATGGATGGCAAAATTGATGATGAGTTTGTCGTTATGGCACGCACCGATGCTCATGCTATGGAAGGTCAACAAGCCGCCCTTGAACGTGCTCAGGCATACGTTGAAGCGGGTGCTGACATGATCTTTGCAGAAGCCATTCATACACTTGAAGAGTACAAACAATTTACCAAAATCATCAAAGTACCTGTGCTTGCCAACATCACCGAATTTGGTCAAACACCCTACTTTACATGTAAAGAGTTAGAGTCCGTTGGCATCTCTATGGTGCTCTACCCACTCTCAGGTTTTCGTGCGATGAATCAAGCAGCCTTAACCGTCTTTAAAGACATCTTGAAAAATGGCAGTCAGAAAAATTCGATCCCGCTCATGCAAACGCGTACAGAGCTTTACGACATGTTGAACTACCACGCTTTCGAAGAAAAAATAGACGCTCTGTTTACATGTAAAGATCAAAAATAATCGTTTACATGTAAACATTTCTGCCAACACCGTTGGCAAGCTTCAGTGCCCCAGTGGCTAACGTAGGTAAAGGAGCTTTGCTTCTTTACCGTGTGAGAATGAAAAGTATAAAGGATAAAAAATGGAAGCAAAAGAGAAGAAAAAAACGGGTGGACTCGCAGGTGTTGTTGCAGGTCGTTCTGCTATTTGTACCGTAGGAACGGGGCATGGGCTTAACTACCGAGGTTATGACATCTACGATCTTGCGCAAAATGCAACTTTTGAAGAGGTCTCTTACCTTTTAACCAAAGGCGTTTTACCAACGCAAAGTGAGCTTGAAACCTATAAAAAAGAACTTATAAAAGCACGTGCATTACCAGAAGCACTCAAAGTGGTTCTTCGCACACTGCCTAAAAATGCTCATCCGATGGATATTATGCGCACAGGCTGTTCAACACTGGGTTGTTTAGAGCCAGAAGCCGATGATTTTAGCGATCAAGATGCAAAAATTACGCGTTTGATGGGCATTTTCCCTTCCATCTTACTTTACTGGCATCATTACCACATCAATGGCAAAGAGATCGATACGAACAGTTCACAAGATACCATCGGTGGTTATTTCCTCGAAAAACTACACAACAAACAACCAAGCGAACTGTGGATCAAAGCGATGCATGTCTCATTGATTCTCTACGCAGAGCATGAGTTTAATGCCTCAACCTTTGCGGCACGCATTGGCGCTTCTACGCTCTCCGACATCTTCTCCGCAATTACAGGCGCTATTGGCGTCCTTAGAGGACCATTGCATGGAGGGGCGAATGAAGCGGCAATGGAGCTTATCTCAGAGTATAAAACTGCCTCTGAAGCGACAAAAGGTATTCATGCCAAACTGGAAGCAAAAGCAAAAATCATGGGCTTTGGTCACCGCGTTTACGTCAGCAACGACCCACGTAACATCGTTATCAAAGAGTGGTCACGTAAACTCGCAGACGATGTGGGCAATACAAACATTTTTCCCATTTCAGAAGCCATTGAAAAAGTAATGTGGGATGAGAAAAAACTCTTTCCAAATCTTGATTTTTACAGCGCTTCAACGTACCATTTTATGGGTATCCCCACAGCGTACTTTACGCCTATCTTTGTCATGAGCCGAACAGCAGGTTGGGCAGCACACGTGGTCGAACAACGCGGTGATAACAAACTCATTCGCCCAAATTCAGAGTACATAGGACCCGAGAACAGAGCCTATGTTGACATTAAAAACAGATAATTAAAGGAACACTATGAGTACAGATATGGGTATTTTAGATACCAAGCGACCAGAATTTGATCCACTTTTAACGGACATCGCACGCTATGCTTCTGAATTTGCCATTAAAAGCGATGATGCTTACGATACAGCGCGTTACTGTTTGATGGACACCCTAGGATGTGGGCTTTTGGCCCTTAAATTTCCTCAATGTACCAAACTTTTAGGACCTGTGGTTCCAGGGGCTTCTATGCCACAATTAGGTGCAAAAGTACCGGGTACTTCGTACCAACTCGATCCTGAGCGTGCCGCATTTAACGTGGGTGCGATGGTACGATGGCTTGATTTTAACGACACATGGTTAGCCGCTGAATGGGGACATCCTAGCGATAACTTAGGCGCCATTTGGGCGGTGGGCGATTACATCAGCCGTCGCAATATCAGCGAGGGCAAAGCACCCCTTAAAGTCAAAGACATTTTAACTGCGATGATCAAAGCGCATGAAATTCAAGGTATTTTAGCGCTTGAAAATTGCTTCAACAAAGAAGGTATGGATCACGTTCTTTTAGTCCGTGTAGCTTCCACGGCTGTTGCTGCAGCAATGCTTGGCGGAACGTTTGAAGAGATCAGAAATGCTGTCTCACATGCATGGGTCGATGGTGGAGCACTTCGTTGTTATCGCCATGCGCCCAATACAGGTTCTCGTAAATCATGGGCTGCAGGCGATGCCAGCAGTCGTGGTGTGAATCTTGCCCTTAAAGCACTCGCAGGCGAGATGGGTTATCCTTCCGCTCTCAGTGCAAAATTTTGGGGTTACGAGGATGTCAAAATGGGCGGGAAGAAACTCACCATTCCACAACCATTTGGCAGTTACGTGATGGAGCAAGTGCTGTTTAAAATCAGCTTCCCAGCCGAATTTCACGCCCAAACAGCGGTTGAGTGTGCAGTAAAACTTCATAATGAAGTCAAAGAGAAACTTGATACCATTGAAAAAATCGTCATTACCACTCAAGAGTCAGGTCATCGCATCATCAACAAAGTAGGCCCTCTAGCAAATCCAGCCGATCGTGACCACTGCATTCAGTATATGGTCGCCATTCCACTGATTTATGGTACCTTAGTAGCAGAACACTATGAAGATCTTTATGCAAACGATCCTCGTGTCGATAAACTTCGCGATAAAATGGAAGTTGTTGTGGACGCGCGTTACACCAAAGAGTACCTTGAAGCCGATAAACGCTCCATAGCCAATGCCGTGCAAATCTTCTACAAAGATGGTAGCAAAAGCGAAAAAGTCGAAGTCGAGTACCCCATCGGACATAAACGAAGACGCGTCGAGGGCATTCCTCTTTTGATCTCAAAATTCAAACACAATCTAGCAGGAAGACTCAGCCCAAAACAGTGTGCAACCATAGAAAGAGCATGTGAAAATCAAGCAACTCTAGAAGCCATGAATTTTAACGAATTTAGTGATCTCTTTGCACTTTAAGCGCTAAGAAGCCCTTTTCAAAGGGGCTTCTTCTTCCCAAACGCTTATTAACATTTCTAATGTACAATAGCATATCTCGTTTTTACATGTAAGGACTTTTTATGCGTACACTTATGACGACTCTCCTTCTGTTTGCAACATTTATGTTCAGTGGTTGTGCCCCAAAAGAGGTTAATTTAGCAACCATCAACCCCGTTTTAAGTCCCGCACCCAACCAAATTATTGCTATCTATGATCCTGATCGAGATACGATTATGTTTCATGAGTTCTCACTTAAAAATGCTGTTTTGGTAGAGCAAACGTGGGGCAAAGTCTTACCCTTTCGAGTCGAGTTTATGGATATGTGGGTTACAGGCTTGGGGCATGATCTTCGTCGTCTCACCAATGGAAATGCAGAAACCATCAAAGATGCTCTCATGTATGATGCAGGATTACAGGGAATGCAGACATTACATGTAAACCAAAAAGATTACATCATCAACTACGAATTTGCTCGAGATATGGTGACTGCCATTGATCGCTACGAAGAGAAAATTAAACGCTATGAGAGAGACCGAGAATTTCCCTATCTTCTAAGACGTTAGTGGCTGTTTAGCTCTTTTTGAGGCGTGAAATGGCATACTCATAGGAAATAAACTAAAGAGAGATACGATGCAACTACCTGCTTGCCCTAAATGTAACTGTGAATATACCTATGAAGATGGTGAAATGATCATCTGTCCTGAATGCGCCCACGAGTGGTCTAAAAATGCTGCTTCAAACGAAGAGAATACATCTGTCATCAAAGATGCACACGGCGCTATTTTAGCGGATGGTGATACCGTTGTGGTCATAAAAGACCTTAAACTCAAAGGCTCTTCTGCGGTGATTAAAGGTGGTACAAAAGTTAAAAATATCCGTTTAAACTATGAGAGCGACCACAATCTTGACTGTAAAGTCGATGGTATCGGTGCGATGGGGCTTAAATCGGAATTTGTTAAAAAGGCTTAAAGCACTTTTTGAATAAGTACCATATAAACCAGTGTTGCGATAAAAATGCTCAGAAGCGCATTTTTAAACTTTACATGTAAAGCGATCGCAACACAAACCCCAATGATTTCTGCCAAACCATACGGGTAACTTTCCCACTTTACATCTTTAAGCGCATAAAACACTAAAATGACCATAATCATCAAAGGCATGTTGAGTTCAATGTACTTAATCAATGGCGATGGTTCACGGGTACGAAAAAGTAAAAACGGAATAATGCGCGTAGCATATGTCGCTAAAGTGGCAACAATAATGCTTCCAATGATGTAACTACTTTCCATTTTCCATACTCCTCTTAAAAACAACCAATACAAATGCAGCGGCGCAAAGTGATAAAATCAGCATCTTTTGCGGTGGAAATAAAATCATGCCAAACAACCCAATAATGAGTGCCACAAAAAAGGGCTTATGCAGTCTATTTTTCTTATACAACTCAATGGAAAGCACCACAAAAAGAGCTGTCAATGAAAACTCGATGCCTTCATAATTAAAGGGCAGTATATTACCAAGCATAGCCCCCACAACACTTCCTATAATCCAATAACATTGGTTTAAAACGCTAATCAGTAAATAGGCTTTTTCGCGATTAACTTCCGGCACTTCACTGGTTTTCAAGAGTGCAAATGTCTCATCGGTCAGACCAAAAATAAGATAATGCTTTTTCCATGAAAAACCTTTAAAGGTCGAAATCATTGAAAGACCGTAAAACGTATGGCGAAGGTTGAGCAAAAAAGTGGCGATGCCAATCTCTAAAATAGTCGCTTGTGAAGCAAAAAGCGTGAGCAGTAAAAACTGCCCCGAGCCCGCATAGATAAAAGCACTCATAAAAAAGGCGTAATACCACGGGATCAAAAGCTTTGAAAGCAGCAGTCCAAAAGCCATACCAAGAGGAATATAGCCCATCATAACAGGGATTGTGAGTTTAAAAATTGTCAAAAAATTCATCTGTTTTCTTTTACATGTAAAGGTTATTTTTTGATGTAGCGATCCAGATACTTCTGCGTAGCATTCATATCGCTTGCCTTTTGCTGTAGCTCTTTTTTAGAGCTTGTATCTTTAGGAGTTATGTCACTAAAATAGAGCTGATCGATCGCGACAATAATCGCGACCAAGATCAGAAGAGGCACTAAAATGAGCATTTTAAACTTATTGTTTCAAGGCGTTAACAGTTTGAAGCATCTCATCACTGGTCGTAATCGCTTTTGAGTTTGCCTCATACGCACGTTGACCTGTAATTAAGTCCGTCATCTCTTCAACCAATTGAACGTTACTCATCTCAACAAATTGCTGTCTTGTTTGACCAAGACCATTAAGACCAGGGTTACTGACAATGGGATCACCTGACGCACTTGTATTAATAAAGTTATTATCGCCTAAAGAGTGAAGACCTGCTGGATTGATAAAGTTGGCAAGTTCAATTTGACCAATTTGCTGAGTCGCAGTTGCACCTGCTTGAAGGACGGAGACCATACCATCCACACCAATGGTAATTTGTGTCGCATCCGCAGGGATTGTTAACTGGGGTATCATTTGATAACCATCGCTGTTGATGACATTACCATCAGCATCCAATTTAAACGAACCATTTCTAGTATAGCCCGTTGTTCCATCGGGAAGCAAAATTTGGAAGAAACCATTTCCTGTAATCGCCATATCCAACGAGTTACCTGTCTCTTTAAAGTTACCTTGTGTAAATATCTTTGCAATAGCAGTTGGACGAACACCCAGACCGATTTCAATACCTGTTGGTGAAACCGAAGTACCACTGGTTGACGTTCCAGCATACGTCATGGTTTGGTACATCAAATCCGCAAACTCAGCACGTTGCTTCTTATAACCAATCGTGTTAACGTTTGAAATATTGTTTGATGTGGTATCAATCTGCGTTTGTTGGGCAATCATTCCCGTTGCGGCAGTATAAAGTGATCGAATCATTTTTCTTCCTTACTTATTATGCTTTAGTCGAGGCGAGTTTAGAGATAGCTTCTGAATTGAGGTCATTCATATGCGATTTCATAACTTTTTGATACATATCTACAAATCTATTGGTTTCAATCAGCCCAACCATTTCACTGACAGGATTGATATTACTGGTTTCCAAAAAGCCTTGCATCACCAAACTTCCATCTGTCAGTTCGGTTAATTCATCGGTACTTTTGAATTTATAAAGGCTAGCGCCCTCTTTGATGAGTGACTTGACATCATCACTTTCAACAATGTAAAGACGTCCAAGTTCATCGTCTCGGTTATAAATTCCACCGCTTTGATCGACTCTTAACTCGCCATCATCAGGTATTGTAATGTACTGTTGATTTTGAAAATAGGTTGCGGGTAAAACAGGATACCCCTCTTTTGTAGTTAAAACACCTGCACTGTTAAAAGAGAAAGAACCATTTTGTGTTAAACGAATACCATTAGGAGTCTCCACCATAAAAAAGGCATCATCACGCTTTAGTGCAAAATCAAGCGTATTACCCGTGTTTTTAATTGCACCTTGGTCGTATTTAATATACTCTTCAACCACTTGAGGCACTCTTGTTCCAACGGCATTGATAAACTTGCTTGCTTCTTTGGTATTGTCACGAAGGGGCATCTCATCTTTGTATTCTTGAAAAATACGTTTAAAATCACCCACAACAACATCATCTCTTTTGAACGCTGTGGTATTTAAATTGGCAAGATTGTTGGAGATGACATCCAGTTTATTAAACTGTGTGACCATCGCTCCCGTTACGCTGTAATAGCTGCTTTGCATTGTTTTTCCCACTGTTTTTAGAATCTTTCCCTAGTTAAAGCAACTCCTGTTCCACTTTATGAGATGAGAGCATTCAATGACATTTAAAAAAAAACTCGGTATAATCCACATCTTTTATTAAAGAAATTTAGAAATTTTCCACCTCCACATACCTTACTCAAGGAGAGTTACACTTATGGCTTCAAAAGAACTCTATACAGCATTAGAAGAACTTTTTGCAGAAAATGAAAAAGCATACGTCACTTACGAAAACGTAATGGATCTTTTTATCAAGCCTCCAACCCCTGCAAATGTTAAAAAACTAATGACCCTTTTAGAAAAATACAAAGTCACCTTAATCTCTTCTGCTGAAATTGCCAAAATGCGCAACAAAGAAGAAGCGAGAAGAAGAGAAGAAGAGCGCCAAAAAATCAAAGATGATGCTCTTGAAGAAGAGTTTGACCTTGCCAGCGAAAAAGAACTCCTAGAGTGGTCACGCAGTGATAGCCCTGTTAGAATGTATCTTCGTGAAATGGGACAAATCTCACTTCTAACCAAAGATGAAGAGATCGACATCAGTAAAAAAATCGAATTCGGTGAAGATATCATCATCGATGCGTTCTGTTCCGTTCCTTACCTTATCGACTTTATTCTAGACTATAAAGAAGCACTGATCAACCGTGAACGTCGTGTAAAAGAGCTTTTCAAAACCTTTGAAGATGACAGCGATGATGGTGATGATGAAGAAGAGTTTGACGAAGAAGATGGTGAAGAAGGTGAAGAGAAAAAAACCTTCTCAAAAAAAGACAACACGAGAACTGAAAAAGTTATCGAGAGCTTTAAGTCATTAGAGAAAGCGAAAAAAGATTGGCTCAAAAGTCTTACAAGACCACCTGAAGAGAATTTAGATGATGCTGAAGAGATGATGAACTACGATCTTGGTTTGGCGTACAAAAAGAAACTTCTTAAAGACGCATTGATGGATCTAGGGCCTACCAGTAAGCTCATTAACGAACTTGTAAAATCTATGGAAACAGCGCTTAAAAGTGACTTTGAGTTCGATAAAGAGCTTAAGCGTTTAGAGTACCGTTTACCACTTTTCAATGATACACTCAGAGAAAATCACGTTAAACTTTTGACGAGCATTGTTGATCTTAACAAAGAAGACATCACCACAATGGTTCCTGAAGCCACAATGGTTTCTACCTATATGGAGATCAAAAAGCTTTTCCAAACCAAGGAAGCGAGTAAACAAGGTTTCGATCTTGATCCTGAAAAACTCAAAGAAGTTCTTGAGCAGATCAAACGGGGTAAGAAAATTGCTGACGAGTCTAAAACCCGTATGGCAAAATCAAACTTACGTCTGGTTGTTTCCATTGCAAAACGTTACACCAACAGAGGTTTACCATTCTTGGATCTTATTCAAGAAGGAAATATCGGTTTGATGAAAGCGGTTGATAAATTTGAGTACAAAAAAGGCTACAAATTCTCGACTTACGCCACATGGTGGATTCGCCAAGCCATTTCACGTGCCATTGCTGATCAAGCGCGTACGATTCGTATTCCGATCCACATGATCGAGACAATCAACCGTATCAATAAGATCATTCGTAAACACCTTCAAGAAGAAGGTAAAGAGCCTGACATCGAAACCATCGCTTTAGAAGTGGGTTTGAGTGCCGATAAAGTTAAAAACGTCATCAAAATCACCAAAGAGCCTATTTCGTTGGAAGCACCTATTGGTAATGAAGACGATGGTAAATTTGGCGATTTTGTTGAAGATAAAACCTCTGTTGCACCGCTTGATTTCATCTTGAAATCGGATCTTAAAGATCAGATCGATGAAGTACTCGATCAACTCAATGACAGAGAAAAAGCGGTTATTCGTATGCGTTTTGGTTTAATGCACGATGAGAGTGATAGAACGCTCGAAGAGATTGGTAAAGAGCTTAACGTAACGCGTGAGCGTGTTCGCCAGATCGAAAGTTCTGCGATTAAAAAACTGAAACATCCTAAAGTGGGACGTAAACTTAAAAACTACATCGAAAGTTAACCATGAGTAGTTTTGCAGAAGCATGGATTGAACACGATTACAATCCTTTTATTGTTTTTGATAGTACCGGTAAGATCATTTCCCTCAACCAAGAAGCGCAATACCTTCTTGGTGAGGTCAACCACAAAAAAATCTTTGATATCGCCCAAACCTATGCCAGTATGACCTATGGTTTTAAAACCACCATCGTGGATATCTCGTTTAGTTCGTATAAATTTTATGCGATTACGGTGGGTTATACCGATGAAACATCCATAGGCATCAAGCTTTATAAGAGTGCCACTAAGAAATTTGCAAATGTTGAAGAGTATGGCGAGAGCGTGAACATCTACGCACTTCTAGATCTGTGCATCAGCGCTTCTTCTACCAATGCAAATATCAAATTTAAAAAAGAGTTTGACCCAACCTTCCCAGATGTTCGACTCAAAGTCGAAGACTTTATGAAGCTCCTCACCAAAGTCTATCAGTCTCATATCAACTCTACCGTCATCACCACACGTTTAGCGCTGATTACAGGTGAATACATTCGATTTAACACTAAAAAATACCCTATTTTTGCCATCTCCATCAAAGGTGATAGCAGAGATAGGAACTATGAAAAAAACATTGAAGAGATTGCCGTAAAAGCTAACTGCACCATCCATTTTGAAAACGATGAAACACTGATTCACTCGGCGATGGTTTCCTAAAAAATCTTTACATGTAAAGTCATTTGGCTTTACATGTAACTTTTATTTATGAGCTTAAACACGATTCTCCATCAAGCGCCTCACCTGGTTTCATATGCTCTTTTCCCCACTGATACATTAAACTTAAAATAGGTATGAGCGTTTCGCCCTCTTGCGTGAGTGAGTATTCCACTTTCGGAGGTACTTGATTGTACTGTTCCCTGTGAATAATGTTATTACGCTCTAACTCTTTGAGCTGTTGGCTTAATGTTTTGTGTGCAATGGGCTGTAACATCTCTTTTAAGCGATTGTAGCGAATGACTTTTGATTCAGATATCTTCCACAAAATAATCCACTTCCACTTTCCCTCCAAAATCGACATCGCATAATACATAGGACATTTTTCGTATTTATCACTGAAATTTTCCATTTTTTGCTCCATTACTTCCCTTTTGGTTAGTATATAACTAAAAAGTTCATTCTATACTTAAGTCATAAATAACCCTATAATTCAATTCAACAAACTCTTTAGAAGGAATACCGATGAAAATTATAGCGATCAATGGGAGTCCACGCAAAAATGCCAACACCGCAACCCTGCTTAAAAATGCCCTTGAAGGTGCCGCAAAACAAGGTGCGCAAACAGAGCTGATCCATCTTTACGATCTTAACTATCAAGGATGTGTGAGTTGCTTTGCCTGTAAACTCAAAAGCGGAAAATCCTATGGCAAATGCGCGCATAAAGATGAGCTCAAACCCCTTCTTGAAAAGCTACGAGATGCCGATGCCATTCTCTTAGGCTCACCCATTTACTTTGGAAATATTACTGGCATGATGCGCTCTTTCATCGAACGATTAGCCTTTCAATACACCCTTTACGATGTCAATTACTCCTCTTTATTTCCCAGAAAAATACCTATAGGATTAATGTATACGATGAATTTAGATGAAAAAAGAATGCGAGAATGGGGTTATGTTGAAGCACTTAGTGGTCTTGAAAAGAGGCTTGGAAGTATTTTTGGTTCTTCTGAAGCACTTTATGTCACCGATACCTATCAGTTTAAAGACTACTCCAAATACGAAGTAACCGCTTTTAGTGAACCTCTCAAAGCCAAAAGGCGCAAAGAGGTGTTTCCAATAGATTGTGAAAAAGCGTTTGATATGGGCGTACGATTTGCCACACAAGGTGTTTCATCTTCTTTTTACAGTGAAGTTGAGCCTCATTAAAAGCAGAGTAACGTTTACATGTAAAGTTTTCAATTTTACATGTAAACATTTTTAATGCAAAAAAGCCTATAGCCCCAATCGTCTAATATTGCTTAACGAAATAAGATGAGCTGTCATAAAAGGGGTAGCTCCTTTTTTGTAGATATCAAGCTTTTTCTTTTCACTTAAGTGAGCCAGTTTTTCTTCATTAAGCGTAAAAAATCCATTAATGGTATGTGCTTTACCTTCTTCATCGAGAACATTGGCACTTTGTTGAACCAATAATTCCCACGTTTCTAACTCTTTAATAAAAGTGTTACACGCGTGTAACTCGCCTTGGAAACGAACAAGAAAATCCAAAGTATTTTTTGTCAAATCACTGGGTGTTTTATCGTCCTTAAAGAGAGCACGTTGTTGGTTAGATGCCGTTAATTCCTCCAAAGCATCTTCTTCAATTCCTAAAGAAAAACCCTCTTGTCCTTCATTTTGAACCAAAACAAACGGATAACGTCTCAAAAATGCAGGAAGATATTTTCCTTTTTTAAAGCGACGATTTTCATCCAAGTAAACATTTTTATCGTTAAAGCCAAGGAGTGCAATAGCGAGCCAATCTCCTTCTTGATTTTTAGTAAACAAAATCGGATAATCTTTGCATGCTTCGTAAAACTCTCCAATTCCCAAGGGTACGCTTATCATCGTTTCTAAGTTGGGGTAACGAATTGCGTCATTGACGGCTTTAGTTTGATCGTGTGGTTGGTTTATAATATGCATTGCCATGATGTTATGTTCCTCTAATTGGTAGTTGTATAGAGTGTATCATAGCATTTTCAGTACAAATTTTTACTTGCTTGGTGGAAGAGAGATGAAGTTATTTTGTTTAGATAAAGAAGCGGTTACATTTTACATGTAACCGCGGTGAAAGACTAAAATTCGATAAGGTTTTGGATTTTCTCAACGATACTTGGATCTTCAAGCGTTGAGATGTCTTGCGTAATAGGCTCTTTTTTCGCAATTGAGCGAAGGATTCTGCGCATGATTTTACCACTTCTAGTTTTTGGTAAACCCGGTACGAAGCGGATTGCATCAAGTTTAGCGATATTACCGATCTCTTTAACAATGAGCTTGTTGAGCTCTTGGATCATGTAAACCTCTTCACTGAGTGAATCCGTACTCTTAATAACGATGTATGCAAAGATGCCCTCACCTTTGATCGCATCTGGGCGTCCGACAACAGCAACCTCTGCAACGTTTTCATGGTGAGCAAGAACTGCTTCAATCTCCGCTGTACCGATTCTATGTCCTGAAACGTTGATAACGTCGTCTGTTCGTCCTGTAATGACGATGTAACCATCATCATCGTACATCGCACCATCGCCTGAGAAGTAAACCGGTTTACCGTCTTTCTTACAATCCCCAAAATAGGACTTCACAAAACGGTCACTATCGCCCCAGATATTACGAATCATTGAAGGCCAAGGTTTGGTGATACACAAGAACCCTTTTTCACCTTTTGGTGTTGGATTGCCGTGCTCATCAATGATTTCTGCTTTAATGCCCGGAAGTGGGAATGTAGCAGAACCAGGTTTAATCGGTGTTGCACCCGGAAGTGGCGTAATCATATGACCACCCGTCTCTGTTTGCCACCATGTATCAACGATTGGGCAGTTTCCTCCACCAATTTGCTCATAGTACCACATCCACGCATCAGGATTGATCGGCTCACCAACAGTTCCAAGCACTTTTAGAGAACTTAGGTCGTACTTTGAAGGAGCATCCGCACCCTCTTTGTGAAGTAAACGAATCGCTGTTGGAGCGGTATAGAACTGATTGACTCTGTGTTCTTCGATCATACTCCACCATCTGCCTACATCTGGGAATGTTGGAACACCTTCATACATAATGGTCGTTGCACCCATCGCAAGTGGACCATAAACAATGTACGTATGTCCTGTAATCCAACCAACATCCGCTGTACACCAGAAAGTGTCATTCTCTTTAACATCAAAAACGTGTTCCATCGTGTACTGTGCCCAAAGAATGTAGCCAGCACTTCCGTGTTGAACACCTTTTGGTTTACCTGTACTTCCTGATGTGTAGAGCAAGAAGAGCGGATCTTCTGAGTCCATCCACTCAGGATCACAGTACTGAGACTCGTTCATTATAATCTCGTTGTAAACATAATCGCGTCCTGGAACGTACTCGATATCTTCAAAGTTTCTCTGAACGATAAGCACTTTTTCACAACATTCACAGCCAACGCTAAGAGCTTCATCAACAACAGGTTTTAACATATACGGTTTACCACGACGGAATGCACCATCGGCTGTAATAACCAATTTTGCCTCAGCATCTTGGATACGATCACGCAAAGCTTCAGCAGAGAATCCACCAAAAACAACAGAGTGAATCGCACCAATTTTTGCACAAGCAAGCATCGCAAAAGCAGCCTCAGGAATCATTGGCATATATAAAACAACCCGATCGCCTTTTTTGATACCAAATTTATTACGCATCAAGTTCGCTAAACGGTTAACGCGGTAAAAAAGTTGAAGATAGGTGATGATACGACGTTTACCATCTTCACCTTCCCAGATAATCGCCGCTTTATTTTTACGTGTCTTTAGATGACGTCCCAAACACTGATGCGTAACATTTAATTTGCCACCTTCGAACCATTTGTAGAACGGAGCATTATCTTCATTTAATACTCTGTCATAAGGCTTAAACCACTCAATTTTCTCACGTGCTAGCTTATCCCAATATCCTTCAAAATCCTCGTCTGCTTGGATACAAAGCTCCTTATACTCACACATGTTCTTAATTCTGGCTTCTTTGCTTAAAGCTCTACTTGGTTCAAAAAGTTGTGACATAGTTACTATCCTTTTTCATAATTTATTAACACCTCTTGGTTTTATCCAAGAGGTTGAATTTTTATACTATTTAGTGACTTGAAGAGCCTTCCGCTCCGATACCTGTTTGACTTCTGATATACTGATGGTCATACGCCGCTATCTCTTTTGCCGCATTTTCGCTCTTATCCATTAAAGAGAAGATCCAGATGCCTGCAAACGCTATGGTCATTGAAAACAACGCTGGGTTGCCGTAAGCATAGATCGCTGTTTTATTGCCTAAAACATCCACCCAAACTGCTTTACTAAGAACAACCAACACAATCGCTGTTAAAAGTCCCAAGCTACCGCCCCAGACTGCACCTTTAGTTGTAAGCTTTCTCCAGAACATTGAGAGGAAAAGAATCGGGAAGTTAGCACTTGCTGCAATCGCAAACGCAAGTCCTACCATGAACGCGATATTTTGCTTTTCAAATGCAATGCCTAAAATAATCGCTACGATACCAAGAGCAATCGTAGAGTACTTAGAAACTCTCATCTCTGTCATTTCATCCACACGACCTCTTGCAAATACGTTTGCATAAAGATCATGGCTTACAGCACTTGCACCTGCAAGTGTAAGGCCAGAAACAACCGCTAAAATCGTTGCAAATGCAACCGCTGAGATAAATCCTAGGAATAAGTTTCCACCAATCGCATGTGCTGTGTGAATCGCAGACATGTTACCACCACCGATGATACCACCTTTGATTGGATCAAGGTACGTTGGATCATTTGTAAGTAATACGATAGCACCGAAACCTATGATAAATGTTAAAATATAAAAATAACCTATAAATCCAGTTGCAAAAAAGACAGATTTTCTTGCCTCTTTAGCATCGCTTACAGTAAAGAAACGCATCAAGATATGTGGAAGACCTGCGGTTCCAAACATCAAGGCAATTCCTAAGCTAATCGCTGAAATTGGGTCACTTACCAAGCCTCCGGGAGCCATGATAGATGCACTTTTTTTAACAGCAACCGCTTGTGCAAAGAGTGACTCAAAGCTAAATCCTACTTTGTACATAATCATGATTGCCATGAACGATGCACCTGAAAGAAGTAAAACTGCTTTGATGATCTGAACCCATGTTGTTGCCAACATGCCACCAAAAGTAACATATAAAATCATCAAGATACCCACCATGATGACCGCATACTCATAATCAAGTCCAAATAAGATCTGAATCAACTGACCCGCACCAACCATTTGAGCGATCAAATAAAGTGCTACCGTTGCCAATGAACCAAGGGCAGCAAGTACACGAATCGGTGTTTGTTGTAAACGATACGATGCAACATCACTAAAGGTATATTTACCTAAGTTTCTAAGCTGTTCTGCGACCAAGAAAAGGATGATCGGCCAACCGACTAAGAAGCCGATAGAATAGATAAGACCATCAAATCCTTTGAGGTAAACAAGTCCTGAAATTCCTAGGAATGATGCAGCAGACATGTAGTCACCCGCGATCGCTAGACCATTTTGGAAACCTGTAATGCCTCCGCCTGCGGTGTAAAAATCTTTAGCCGTTTTGGTTCTTTTTGCAGCCCAGTAGGTAATGCCTAATGTTGCAAAAACAAAGAGAACAAACATAATGATTGCAGAAACATTCAAGTCTCGCTTACCACTAAATTGAGCATCGCCTGCTGCAAATAAAACATTTGAAAGTGCTAAAAGTAATAAGCCCCATTTCATTTTTCACCCCTTGCTTCTTCTTTGATTTGATTGGTTAAGTCATCAAATTCACCATTGGCTCTTTGAGTATAAATACCCGTAAGCACAAACGCAATAATAATAACGCCAAGTCCTACAGGAATACCAACTGTAGTAACGCCCTCACCAAGCTTAATCGCAAATGTGGTAGGGGAAAAAGCAATTACAAGGATGAAAGAGTAGTACACAACCAGCATAACAATCGCTAGTTTCCATGCAAAACTACTTCTTTTTTTTACGAGTTCGGCGAATTTTGGATTGGCCTGTACTCTGTCGTAGATGTTCTGACTCATAAATGCTCCTTCTATTTGATGTGGTAGCTATGATGTCATTGTAAAGAAGTAACGTAGCATTACCGTAGCATTTGCAAGTTTGAAAGAAAAGGAGGATTTTTTTTAAATAATATGAGTAAATAAGTAACTTTTAACGGTTTTTCTCTGGAAAGTACTTCTCTATTTTATAGCCAACACCTTTGAGATTTATAATAAAATCTTCTTTAAGAAGCTTGCGAAAACGGCTAATTTCAGCCCTAATTGAGGCATTATCAATGGGTTCATCGTTCCAAACATAACTTCTGAATTTTTCAAAGTCAACAACGACGCCCATATTCTCACAGAGCAATGTAACAATTTGTAACTGTTTCTTCGTAAGCACTTGAACATTGTTGTTGTAAAAGAGCATCTGCTCTTCTTTGGAGAAGACATACTTAGAACTGAGGATGATATGCTGAAGCTTTTTAATCTCATACTCTTTTTTAATTTTATCGATGCGAATTCCCAACTCTTTAAGATGAAATGGCTTTTTGAGGTAATCTGAAGCTCCTAGTTCAAACGCACGACTTATGTCATCAATGTCAACGTTGGCACTAATAAAGATAGTAGGAAAAGCATGTTCTATTTCATTCAGTGCCTTAAGCAAGCTCAGACCATTCATTTTAGGAATGTTGATGTCTAACAGCAAAAGATCAAACACATCTTTTTTGATCGCTTCATACGCCTCTTCACCATTGCCATACGCTATGACTTTATGACCCAGTGCTTCTAAGTACTCTTCAATGGAGCTTCTAAGCATCAACTCATCTTCAAGCAGTAAAATCTTCATAGTTTATCCTTTAGCAAAGCGGTAGCGGAAAAGTGTCTTAGCCTCATCGGAGAGGACGGTAATAGCAACATCATTGGCATCGCAAATCTCTTTAACGATATTTAACCCCAAGCCAAACCCACCACGCGCTTCATCTTCACGGTAATAACGATTAAAAAGCTGATCGGGTGCTTTGATCTTTTCGCCAGAATTTTGTACCTCAAAAACAATACTCTCTTGCTCTGCATAAAGCTTTACATGTAAAGGTTGTTTTTCGTAGCTGTACTTGATGGCATTGGAGAGATTATTGTCACAAATGCGCTGAAGTTCGATCTCGTTAAAAACGATAAACAGATCACGTTTTATATCGGTAATGATATGCAGTTTATTGCCCTCAGCGACATCTTCAAAGTACTCTACCCTCTCGGTTAAAAACTTAGAAAAATCGATCATCGCTTTTTCATACACAACTCTGTCTTTTTTCACGACATACGCCAAATCTTCATAGAT
Organism: Sulfurospirillum arsenophilum NBRC 109478; assembly: GCF_000813345.1. Taxonomy (NCBI): domain Bacteria; kingdom Pseudomonadati; phylum Campylobacterota; class Epsilonproteobacteria; order Campylobacterales; family Sulfurospirillaceae; genus Sulfurospirillum; species Sulfurospirillum arsenophilum. The sequence continues at coordinate 534,324 of NZ_BBQF01000002.1, forward strand.
GTTGTCAAGCACTTTGACGGCGGCTTCGATTTTGAGTAGATACGGATTTTTCTCATATTTTAAGTTGTAAAGATCTATGTTCATCAAGATAATGGATAGTGGTGTATTGATCTCATGAATCGCATTTTTAATAAACCGATCCTGCTTTTCAAGCAATTCTTGCGTAAAGTCAACGGAGCGTTTTAGCTCTTCCGTCTTTTGCTCAACGATCATTTCAAGATTGCTATTAAGCTCCACAAGTGCGTGATTTTTACTCTTAATCTCTTCGATCATCACATTGGCATGCGTCACAATCTCTTCAAACTCTTGAAACTTGATCTTTTCCATATCAATGAACTCATAACTTTGAGAAGCTTTCTTAAACGAATAGACAATAAAGCGAATTTCACGCTTCATAATGTCGCTGACATAGCGATACTCAATCGTACTAACCAAATACAAAAAGAGTGTTAGCATATAGATTTTAAGGACAAAATTGATGATTTTATCTTGATAGTCTTTCTTTTTCTGCGCCAACACATCTTCAATGCTACGCGTACTCACGCCACTGCCTAAAATAAGCCCTAGTGGTTCAAATGCCTTGGTGACAACGATGTCTTTACTCGTCTCTTCAGCAGGCGTTATAGGAGAAGAACGGTAAAGCATCTGCCCAGAACTGCGCTCTAAAAAAAGGTAATTTTGCGTTTCCGTGTTCGCCATTAATGCGGTGACATCTTCTTTGAGTTTTTGGTATATCTGCTCTTTGGGAAGGTTTTGACTCTGTTTGTAGCGATACTCGGTAATGTTATAAAGAAGATTGAGTTGCGTTGATGCACTCTTTTGTTGCGTTTGGATGTAACTCTCTTCAATAATTTTAATCTCTTTTTGAAACTCCAAATACTCATTAACGATGACTAAACACGCAGAGATAAAGGCAAAAAGACCTGCAAAAAGAATCGCCATAAAATTAATCTGGTTGATACTTTTGTTATCTTTTTTTTTCAGTAGCAAAAAAATCCTTTACATGTAAAAACTTATGGAGGCTATTTTACCTATATTCTCCCCAAAAAAGGAGATACAAGCCATTTTTGGTATAATTTGATTCAAACCTACGCTACAGGGAGTGACACAATGAAAATCCGAATACCTGCCGAATGGGAAGAGCAAGAAGCACTTATCGTCGTTTTCCCTCCAAAAGAAAGCGATTGGGCACACTCAATTAATGAGATCCATCAAACGTATTTGACGTTTATCACAACCATTGCACGCTTTCAAAAGTGTATGGTTATATGTGAAGACAAAAAAGCACTGGCAAATTCATTGCCAAATCTACAAAACATTGAACTCATCCAAATGCCGACAAATGACACATGGATACGCGATTTTGGTGGCATCAATGTTTATAAAAATCATAAACGTCGCACGTATGATTTTATCTTTAACGCTTGGGGAAATAAATTTGAAGCCAGTTTAGACAATAGCATCACCAAACAACTCTTTGAAGAGGGTTATTTGGAGGGAAAACTCAAAAGCTTAGACTTTGTACTAGAAGGTGGTAGCATCGACAGTAATGGTCGTGGCGTTATGCTTTCAACGGCATATTGTCTGTATGAACAAAATCGTAATTCGCATTTATCCAAAAAGAAGATCAAAAAAACACTCATCGATCTCTTTGGACTCAAAGAATTGATCGTGCTTGAACATGGCGCTCTGATGGGTGATGACACCGACTCTCACATCGATACTTTGGCTCGTTTTATCAACAAAAATACCATTGCCTACGTGAAGTGTTATGACAAAGAAGATGAGCACTATAAGGAACTTCGTAAAATGGAAAAAGAGCTTCAAAAAACAGACTTTCATCTGCTTCCGTTGCCTCTTCCATCAGCTAAATACTTTAACAACCACCGCATTCCAGCGACCTATATGAACTTTGTGTTAATTAATAACGCCGTACTGGTTCCAACCTATAGCGACGCATACGATGCAGAAGTTTTAGCCATCTTTGCAAGATGTTTTCCAGAGCGCGAAGTTGTGGGTATAGAATCTTCCATACTCATTCGTGAACACGGAAGCCTACACTGCGCTTCAATGAATATTTATAAAGAAAGAGACAACGACGAATGACTTTACAAAAGAAAGCAACGGTTATTTCCAGTGGAACTGCCACTGTTCTTATTATTATCAAACTTTTTGTGGGAATCATGAGTGGCTCTGTTGCCGTTTTAGCTTCTGCCATTGACTCTGTTTTAGACTTAATTGTTTCCGCCTTTAATTACTTTGCTATTAGCAAAGCCGAGCAACCCGCCAACAAGAAGTTTAACTATGGCAAAGGTAAGATTGAAGCTTTAGCCGCAGTTATTGAAGGAACGGTTATTACCGTTTCAGGTCTTTTTATTTTTTACACTGCTATCAAAAAAGCTATTAAAAGTGAACCATTAGAGTATCTTGGCAATTCGATTATTGTTATGGTCATCTCACTGGCATTAACCATTGCACTGGTCATTTTTTTGAACTATGTCGCTAAAAGAACACGAAGTATGGTCGTCAAATCAGACGCGCTTCATTACAAAACAGACGTTTTAAGCAATGGCGCTATTCTTGTCTCATTAGTGCTTATTCAAGTCACTGGATTTGAACTAATCGACTCCATTATGGGTGTTGTTATTTCTATCTATATTATCCACTCCGCCTATGAGATTATTCGTGATGGTGTCTATATTTTGCTGGATGCATCACTGGATGAAGAGATGGTTGAAAAAATGCGAAATTTCATTTTAGAAGAGAAAGAGATCAGTGATTTTCACTACCTCAAAACACGTAAATCAGGTAACACCAATTTTGTCGATGTCCATTTGGTTTTTAGCCCAGGTATTTCATTGATGCGAGCACATCATGCGGGAGATAGGATTGAAGAGAAGATCAAAGAGCTTATTCCGGATGAAGAGTGGGTCATCAACGCTCACCTCGACCCCTACGATGACTCAGAGATGAACGATAAAAATGCGGTAAAGATGGCGTAGTCTATTAACGTTCTTACAACCTTGCAAGAACGTTTTACACGCCTTTAGAGCAAAGCTCCAAAGACTACGCTAACGCTGTGTTTCCCTCGGCGGGAAGCCCGTGCACCTTCGGTACTTTCTTACTTACCCTCTTACCCTAACAGTAACGCTACTCTATACCCAACAAATGCCAATCCCCACGCAATCGCAGTCGTAAAGACAAAAAGATAAACGAGATACTTATAACTTCCACTCTCTTTTGTAAAGACAATGCTTGCTGCCATACAGGGCAAATAGAACATGACAAAAATGATAAACGAAACTGAAGAAGCAAACGAAATCTGTTGTTGAAGTGCTCCGATGAGACTCTCATTTCCCTCATCCACACCTGAACCAAGAGCATATAACACACCCAAGGTTGAGACAACAACCTCTTTAGCCGCTAGACCCGATTCTAAGGCTATCGTCATTTTCCAGTCAAAGCCAATCGGTGTAAAGAGCACATCGGTTGATTTGCCGATCATCCCTAAAAAACTTTTCTCCAAGAGTAGTTGTGCTTTTTCATTTTCAAGCGTTACTTTTTCTTCAGTGTTTTGAGCCAGCTCAATTTTTTGTGCGAAACTCTCTTCAATGCTTGGATATTTTGGATAGTTACTGGCAAACCAAATAAGCAAGGAAGCCCCTAAAATGAATGTCCCCGCTTTTTTGAGATACATAATCGCCTTGGTTGCAACCGTATGCCAAATAAGTCTCACTGAAGGTAAACGGTACTTCGGCATCTCCATAACAAAAGGCTCATCGACCCCTCTAAAAACAAATTTTTTCAAAAATTTTGCCGCGATCAACCCTATAAATGCGCCTGCAATATAGATGAGAAAAAGGACATTTCCCGCATGCTCTTGACCGAAAAAAGCACCTGCAAAGAGAACATACACAGGTAGTTTCGCGCCACAGCTCATAAAGCCGATGATAAAAAGCGTAATGAGCCTGTCTTTATCGTTTTTCAGTGTACGCGCACTCATATACGCAGGCACAGAACAGCCAAAACCCGTTACCAATGGAATGAAACTTTTACCATGCAAGCCAAAACGGTGGAAAAAGCCATCGAGTAAAAATGCGACGCGCGCCATATACCCTGTCGTTTCCAAAAGCGCGATACCAAAAAAGAGAATGACAATGTTAGGAAGAAACATTACCACCGCACCCACACCAGAAATGGCGCCATCAGCGATCATCGAGCCAAGCTCTCCATTCCCAAAAATCGTTTTCGCGTAATTTCCGAGTGACACAAAAAAAGTGTCAATCCAGTCCATAGGGATGGAGCCAAGCTCGAAAGTAAGTTGAAACAAAGCCCACATCAAAAAGATAAAAATAGGAATACCAAAAAATTTATGAATCAAAAGTGCATCTATTTTTTCGGTCATATTTCGAGACACGCTCTTTTTACATGTAAGCGCTTCCGTGACAGCACCTTTTGCAAAAGAAGCTCGCTCTTCCGCAAAAATTTCGCCAACATCTTTCGTCTCATGGTGCAAATAAAGATGCTCCAACGCCTCTTTCAGAAGTGGCGAAAACTCAAGCCAAATCGGCTCATCGTGCATCTTATGGTAAATTTTCGGGTTTTCTTGTAGAAGTTTCAGTACCAAATCACGATACACCAATTCTGTTTTATAACGCTTTTGCTTTAAAAAGAAAGAGAGTTTTTCCACCTCTTCTTCCACAACATCGCTGTAAATGAGCTTGGACTTTTCATGCGGGAAATTCGAGATGTCGACAGTACGGTTGAGAAGCTTCCCGATGCCTTTTTTCGTTGCAGCTGAAACCTTAACACAGGGCACACCCAAAATGGAGCTTAGAAGCTCATGGTCAATGCTGATGCCCTCTTTTTGAGCTTCATCCATCATGTTTAATGCTACGATCATCTTTTTATCAAGTTCTAAAAGTTGCGTCGTGAGGTATAAGTTGCGCTCCAAATTGGTCGCATCAACGACGTTAATGATAAGATCGTAATGCTCATTTTCCAAAAAATCTTTCGTAACACGCTCATCTTGCGTATAGTCATTGAGTGAGTACGTCCCGGGTAGATCAACGATTTTGATAGCGCGATCTTGCGTCATAAAACGCACTTCTGCTTTTTCAACCGTCACCCCTGAAAAATTGCCAACTTTAAGACGTGCATCAGCAATGGAGTTGATGAGCATACTTTTGCCAACATTGGGTTGTCCCACAAGTGCGATGATAAGTTCGTTCATGCTCTTTGCACTCCAATGTGTTTGGCTTCTTCAAAACGAAGTGCAAGAAGTGTACTTCCCACTTCGATCTCCATCGTACTTTTTGCGATACTTGTAGCTTTGATTTTGAGTTGACTTCCCTTGCGAAGTCCAAAAGAAAAAAGTCTCTGTTTTAATTCGCCATCGGCTTCAATGAGCGTCACAATGGCGTTCTCTCCAGCATTCATTTCAGATAATGTCATTCTAATGTTCCTTAATTGATAATGCTCATCAAGATAATAAGTTAAAACGGATTAAAAGCTCATTAATGTATAATAAGTTATTCAAAATAACTCATACTAGGTGGATTTTATGAAAGTCGGACTCATCCAACACGCAGTAGAAAGTACCAAAGAAAAAACCATAGCCAAAACCGTTTCACTCATCGAAAAAGCTGCCAAACAAGGCGCACAATTAGTCGTTTTACAAGAACTTCACCAAGACCGCTACTTCTGCATCAACGAAGATGTAGCATGTTTTGACCTCGCAAGTTCATGGGAAGCCGACATCGCTTTTTGGTCAGACACCGCCAAAGCCAACAAGGTCGTTTTAGTCACCTCACTTTTTGAAAAACGCTCCGCTGGACTTTACCACAACACTGCGGTCGTCTTTGAAAAAGATGGCACCGTAGCAGGGAAATACCGCAAAATGCACATCCCCGATGATCCAGGTTTTTACGAGAAATTCTACTTCACCCCAGGTGATCTTGGCTATGAACCCATCCAAACCAGCGTAGGAAAACTAGGTCTTCTAGTCTGTTGGGATCAATGGTACCCAGAAGCCGCGCGTTTAATGGCGCTCAAAGGCGCAGAAATGCTCATCTACCCCACCGCCATTGGTTGGTTCGATGAAGACAGTGAAGATGAAAAAACACGCCAATGCGACGCATGGGAGACGATCCAGCGAGGTCACGCCGTAGCAAACGGACTTCCCGTCATCAGTGTCAACCGCATCGGCAAAGAAGTGGACAATCATAACGTGCTAGATGGCATCCGCTTCTGGGGCAACTCCTTTGTCGCAGGCCCACAAGGTGAGATTATCGTTCGGGCAAGTCATGACCAAGAAGAAGTGCTCATCGTCGAAGTTGACCTAGAACGCGGTGAACACGTCAGACGCATCTGGCCATTTTTACGTGACCGTAGAATTGAGACTTACGGGGATTTGACGAAGCGTTTTATTGACTAAACCATTTTTTAATGCATTGTAACTTCCAAGGAAGTTGCAACACTAACACTATTTTTCGTTATTCCTAAAGTACCACATCAGCGCGAACATCAAGCCTGATGTGGTTGCGATACTCTCATCAAACATAAATTCAAGTGTCTCTTCGCGTTTAAGGTAAATGACTTCGATGTTTTCATTGTCGATGCCACCGCCCTCGTCTACTTTCATGCTATCATCAAGGACTGCGTAGTAAAGTGTTTGGCGACCACCTGCAAAGCCAACGGCGGTGTAAAATGAGGAGATTTTCTCAAGTTTATCAAGAGGAACATCGTAACCCGTCTCTTCCAAGACCTCTTCTTTGGCGATTTCGATGAGGGTTTTGTCTTTATCGACGATGCCTGCGCAGAGTTCATAGGTAAAGCCATCTCTGTTTTTGACGTAAATGGAAGGGCGAAACTGTTTGACAAAGACAAAGGAATCTAAATCTTTGTGGTACAACAAAATGGCGACACTATTGTGTGTATCGACGATATCCCAGCGCTTTTCAACGCTATTGTGCAAGTAGTACATACTTTTAGGTTTAATATACTCCGAGCTTACGCACTCTTCGATTTTAAGTACCTCAATCGTATGTTTCATGCTCTAAATCCAACCCTTCTTTTTAAAATAAGCGAGTGGAGTAACCGCAGAGAGAACCATCAAAAAGAGCGAAAAGGCATACCCATAATCCCAACGAAGCTCAGGTAAAATATCGAAGTTCATACCGTAAATACTCGCAATAAGCGTTGGAGGAAGGAAGATAACGTTCATAATGGTAAAGATTTTGATAACTTTATTTTGCTCAATATTCAAAACACCCAAGAAGATATTTTGTAAGTAATCCAGTCTTTCAAAATTGAATTCACTATAGTCAATCAACGACTTAATATCTTTAAGCATGATGACAATGTCATTGCGTAAAGAAGTGTCATATTTGTTTGATTTTATAAAAGAGGTCAAAATGCGCTGTTTATCCATAAGGTTCTCACGGATATTCATATTGAGATCTTCAAAAGAGGAGATTTTTTCCAACATTTCAGCATCATCATTGGTATAGTCTGTAAAGACATGTTTACGCAGACGTGTAATATCTTTAGAAAGCTTTTCAATAACATCGGCATCCGCATCGATTCTGATGTCTAAAAGTTGTGTAAAGATGTAGTAACCGTTTTTAAATTCACGAGGAGCATAGTAAAAACGCTTACTAAATTCTTCAAACGTTTTAAGTTCTTTATAACGAATGGAAATGAGAAGATTGTCTTGCAAAATAAACGAAACCGTCTCATTATGAGCATTCTCTTCATCGGTAATCAAGAAAAAACTGTTAATTTCGATCTTTTTATCTTCTTCCCAGTAACGCGAACTGATCTCAATCTCTTCAGATTCTTGTTTTGTCGGGAAATCTATGCCAAATGTCTTTTCGACAAATGTGATCTCATCACTTGTTGGCAGGAGCATATCAAGCCAGACAACTTTACTTTTTTTATCTTCATCACCATCAAATTCGCTCAAATCGGTAACGACTTCAAGTTTATTACTGTTCTTAAAAAAACATCGTATCATAGTGGACTCTTTTTGATCATTTATTAACGCTTCTTAGGCAAAGCCAAAGAAGCTACGCTCGCCGCTATGGCGCTAAAGCTTGCCTCTTTCGAGGCAGAAAAATTCTTGCTTTTTTGCAAGAGCTTTATTCTATCGCAAAACGGTTTCATTTTGTTTACATGTAAAAACTAACTTTGACTTTTTTCTAAAGGATAAGAGAGATTAAAAAGCTCTTCTCTAAATGGCGGTGTCTCAGTTTCTAAAGCATTATCAACTTTTTTTCTAAGTCCCATAGTATAATCTATAAAGGCTTTAAGTTCATTTCCGCCTAGCGCACTTTTAGCAATTTTAACAACACTTGCAGGATTGATCGCGACATTGCTACGATACAAACCAAAATGCAAATGCGGTCCACTGCTTAAGCCAGTGTTCCCCACATAGCCAATAACTTGACCTTGTTTAACACCTTGTCCGCCACGAAGACCTTTAGCAAAGCCATTAAGATGACCATAAAGTGTCTTGAAACTACTATCATGATTGATCTCAATCGTATTGCCATAGCCTCCTTTTTCACCCACAAACAACACTTTGCCATTACCTGCAGCTTTCACCGGTGTGCCAACGCTTGCCGCATAGTCAATACCTAAATGCGCACGGTATTTTTGCAAAATAGGATGCCATCTGTTTTGTGTAAAAGGAGATGAAATACGCGTGTAATTAACAGGATTTGAAAGTAAAAAACTGGTTAACTCTTGACCTTTTATGTCGTAATAGTTCTCTTTATAGTAGAAAATATAATTTTTCTTTTTTGCTGTCTCTATCATGGAAACATCTATTTTCATAGAACCAAATTGTCTGCCAAGACGACGCTTTTGTTGATACACAAGTACCAATTTATCGCCTTTTTGAAGGTTACGAAGGTTAACTTCTCCTTTAAAGGATTGGGCAAATTCATTGGCTAAAATATAATTATTGGTAGCACTAAGAATGTCAACATAAGGTGAATTATGAATTTCTATGGCTAAAACATGCTTCTCATTTTGAAGCATGATAGGCGTGATTTCCATAATAAATTTGTCATCTTTTTTCTTAATATGCATTTGAAGCTCTTCACCAATTGGGATTAAGACTTGTTCTAATTGGTTGTCTTCACTTTTAAGAACCTGATACTTAACGCCCGCTACAATTTCTGCGGCAAGTTCTTGTTCTTCTTTATCAAGCGTATAATAAATCGATTGTGGTAAATTGTTTTTGACTAAAAATGTCAGAAACGTTTCACCCTTTGGCCACTTCAACTCTTCAACGTATGAAGCGGATGCAAACGATAAAAAAAGAAATAATAATGTTATGATTTTTGCCATTCGCACCCCCTAGTTCTTTTTCGATTTTATCTGAACAAATCTTACAAAACGCCTAAAACACTTCTCTGGAGAAAAAGAAGTTTTTTTAAAACAGTTATAGTATAATCTCTTTCATAAAAATAAAAGGGGCGTCATGTACCCTTCAAGGAGTTCCCGTTGAACAAGCTATTTTTGGTTGTATGTCTATTTTTACTTGGCACTTTTGCGCAGGCCGAATCGTTTTTTAAAGAGTATAAAACGAACGTTTTAGAAGCCAATGAAAAACAAATCGTCATTGCTGATTCTCCAGAATTTATCGTTGGTGCAAGCGGTGTTGTTACCCATAAATTTGATGCGAAAAGTACAACTATTATCGCACGTGTCGATGTCATCAGTAAAAATGGTACAAAAGCTGTTTTACGTCTTGAAAAATTTGAAATGCTTTCTCAAGGTGCATTTCCTGATACAGGCATCAAGCCAGTCGTAGGGGATGAAGTAACAATCAACTATCTTTACGATCGCGCACTTATCGTAACTCCTAATCAAGGTGTTTATACCGAAGTAACTAAAAAATTCAACACGATCACATGGGTTCACCCTGACATCGTTGGCGCTTATTTAGCAAAACTGTACCGTCCAAATCCCGATAAAAAAATCTTCCAACAAGCATGTTATCAAAATGCCGCATCTATCATCTTTTTTGGTATTCAAAATAAAGGCTACTTTGTTGACTGCCATAATTTTAATATCGTTAAAAATATTGACATTACCAATAATGGAGAAGTACAACTTCCTTTTTATTCACGTATTAAAAATATTGATAGCACATGGTTTAGCTGGGATAGTTCAAAAATAACCGATTACAACAATTACTATGCCTATATTTTAGGTCAAACAAACGAGCTAAAAGGAAGTGGCGTTGATGGCATCCTTTTGAAATTACCATTTGATGTTGTAGAAAAGAAAGATACGCAATGGAAATAAAACACATTAACTACTTTAAAAACCTTGTCGGTTCTGACAATGTTTATGATGATAAAGCACATTTGATTGCCTACTGTTACGATGCAACACGTACACGCTATGAACCTGATGCTGTCATTTTTCCTCGCCATGAAGAAGATGTAAGTAACATTTTAAAGTACTGTAATGAACATCACATCATCATTACTCCTCGTGGAGCTGGAAGTGGCTTTACAGGTGGTGCATTACCTGCAAGTGGTGGCATCATTTTAGCGTTTGAAAAACATATGAATAAGATATTAGAGATCGACATGGAAAATATGGTTGCTGTCGTTCAACCTGGTGTTATTAACATGGCATTGCAACGAGCTGTTGAAGAACATGGCCTTTTTTATCCGCCAGATCCTGCGAGCGAAGAGTACTCTACTATCGGGGGCAATGTCAGTGAAAATGCAGGCGGTATGCGTGCGGCGAAGTATGGCATCACTAAAGATTACGTTATGGCGCTTCGTGCAGTACTTCCAAATGGAGAGATCATCCGTGCTGGAAAACGTACCATTAAAGACGTGGCTGGTTATAACATTGCGGGTATTATTATTGCCAGCGAGGGAACGCTTGCGTGTATTACGGAGATTACCCTCAAACTGATCGCGAAACCTAAGATGGCACAAACCGCTATGGGAATTTTCCCAAGTGTCGATGATGCAATGAACGCAGTTTATAAAACCATGGCAGCAGGTGTAACCCCTGTGGCTATGGAGTTTTTAGACAATCTTTCCATTAATGCCGTTGAGAAAAAATACAACAAAGGCCTTCCAAAAGATGCAGGTGCTATTCTCATCACAGATGTTGATGGCAATTCACAGGAAGAGTTAACGAAACAACTTGATGTCATCGAAAAAGCATTTGGCGAAAACGGATGCAGTGGCTTTAAACGCGCTCAAACACCGGATGAGTCTAAAAATCTCTGGTTTGCTAGACGAAATGCCAGCCAATGTATCAACATCTATGGTAGTAAGAAACTCAACGAGGACATCACCGTTCCACGTAGTAAACTCCCTGCTCTCTTGAGTGAAATCCGTAAAATTTCTGAAAAATACCATGTCACTGTTCCGTGTTTTGGACACACAGGTGATGGCAATGTTCACACCAATGTTATGGTAGATGGAAGTGATCCTAAACAACTTGAGATTGGGCACCAAGCCATTGAAGAGATATTTAAAGCAACTGTAGCCCTTGGCGGTACTTTGAGTGGAGAGCATGGCATAGGACTGAGCAAAGCACCGTTTATGCACCTTGCTTTTACGGATGGGGAGATGGAACTTTTCCGTTCTATCAAAACAGCATTTGATCCTAACAATATTTTAAACCCTGCAAAAATGGGACTTTAATTGTTAAGCACTAAAAATTGTGTTGAGTTTTTTAAAAAGCTAAGAGACGTAGAGCTTGCGCACTACGCCTCTTCACTTAGTTTTCACACGATTTTAGCGCTTATCCCAATTCTGCTTATAACCTTTAGCATTTTCACCAAAATGCCTCTTTTTGAGGTTTACTATGAGAAACTTCAAACGTTTATTTTTAGCGCACTAATTCCTACACAACAAGACGTGATGATTCACTATCTACGCGATTTCATGGCAAATACTGGCAATATGGGTGTTATAGGCATTATTTTTGTTCTATATATTTCCATCATGTTCTTTTTGGATTATGAAAAGATTGTGAGCAAAATCTTTGAGATTCCCTCACGCAGTTTTTGGGAAGCACTCTCTACTTACTGGACGATGGTGACACTCATGCCTCTTGGCCTCATCATCTTTTTTTACAGCTCTGCGGTGGTACAAGAGTTTTTAGAAAGTAGCGAAGTTACCAGTTCTATCAACCTTGTTCGGTTTACACCCTATTTTATCGTGTGGGGGCTTTATTTTATTATGTACAGTGTCTCCGCTAAAATCAAAATTCATCTCAAAAGTGCCTTACTTTCTTCGTTTACAGCCTCTTTGTGTTGGTATATCTCGAAAATTCTTTTTGTCTATTATGTCACCTATAACAAAACATATTTGAGCATCTACGGCTCGTTTAGCATTCTACTTTTCTTCTTCTTATGGATCTATTTTTCATGGTTTATCTATCTTTATGGATTGAAATTCTGCTTTTTACTGAATGAAAAAGAGACTGAGAAACGCAAAGCCTAAACAGCCATAAAGCGCAACTTTAAAGCGTATTGACACAAGCGAAACTCCCACATACAAAACCAATACCCACCACGGAAAACTCAACAGATAACTCTGTGTCTTTACATGTAAAAAATCTAGCAAATACCCATCTAAAATTCCACCTAGATTCATTACATGTAAAAGTACACTTAAGGGGTAAAAGACGATAAACACAAGGCTTGAAAGTGGCGATGTCAGTTGTAAAAACGTAAAGAGAGGGAAAAAGGTATGAACGATGGGAACCATTAAAAGAAAAACGCCAAGATCAATGATGCCAAGCAATACCCAACGATTTAAACTTTGAAAATGATGTAAAAAAAGGAAAAGATAAAAAACACCCGCCACGGAAAACCAAAAAGAGAGCGAAAAAATAAGCGTTGGAAAGAGTGCTAAAAGCCCAAGTGATGTAAGCCCTAGCATCTGAAATGAAAGTACTTTTATGCCTCTTGAATAAAAGAAAAAGCCTAAAACACTCATAGCAAATGCTCTTAAAAAAGAGGGGACAAAGTCGATGATGACCATGTAGGCAAATAACACAACAAGCACTACCAACGTGAGATCAGCGGTGGCGTTGCAGTAGGGAAAATAACGGCTTTGAAAAAATTGATAGAACGGTTTGAGAAAAAAGAAAAGCAGAAAAGAGATCACGCCTACATTGTAGCCACTAATAGCAATGAGATGCGAAATACCCCATTTTTGAACCTCCTCCCGAAGTTCTTTTGAAATGGGCGTTGCAAATAACAGTGTTTTATAAAGCTTTGCTATCGTTTCATTTTCATGTTGATTGTCGATCCAGCGATAGAGCGGCTTTACATCAAGCGGTGGGTCATCTTCGTAGATTTCATACAAAGACAAAGAAGGTGCAAAAAAGCCTTTAAGATAGTCTAAAAAAGTGACTTTATCGACTTTCAGTTTCACCTTCACACGGCTTTTTAGAGGTATAGACGTAACGCGCCATGACGTGGTATAAACCTCTGCGCCACTGCCATCTAATTTGAGCTTGAAAACATCGTAGGTGCGCCCTTTTTCATTGGTTTTAGCATAATGATTCAGCACGGTAGCAGTGTTTACATGTAAAGGATTTTGAGTCAATTTTTGGAAATGGTAGAATTCAAGAAGCAGTGAACATGAAGCAACAAAAAGCACCACTGCAACTGTCAGAAAAAATTCCTTTTTACTGACAAAGAGTGGTACGTTTAACATGCTTACAGTGGAGGCAAGCTAATCTTCGCCTCTTGGGAAATCGAGGCATTGTACTGGACGACTTCAATCGGAATAGAATTTTTTCCGCCATCCACAAAGCGCGTACACGCTTTTTGAAAAACAAGGTTGGCAACACCAACAGGTCCATTTCTATTTTTACCGACAATGACTTCGGCTAACTCTTCAGGTCTTTCAAAAAAGTCACTTTTATACTCTTTGCCCTCAGTTCTGGCTTTTTGCTCTTTCTCTTTCTCTTCACGCATACGGTAAACATCGTCACGATAGACAAACAAGATCATGTCTGCATCTTGCTCAATGGCACCAGACTCTCTAAGATCGCTTAGCATTGGGCGTTTATCACTTCTGGCTTCCAACCCACGGTTAAGCTGCGAAAGTGCGATGATAGGAATGTTAAGCTCTCTGGCTAAAAGTTTAAGTCCACGACTGATATCACTGACCTCGATATGTCTGTCTCTCGTTCCAGCCGAACTCATCAACTGCAAGTAGTCGATGATTGCCATAGAAATTTCTGGGTGTTGAGACTTGAGTTTGCGAAGCTTCGCTCTGACTTTATGAATATCCACTGAGCCATTATCGTCCACGAAAAATTTGCGTTTACTCATCTCATCCGCAGCGCTCGTAAGTCTTCCCCACTGTTCATCGCCCATATCGCCCACTTTGAGCTTTTGAAGAGGAATGGAAGTCTTTGCGCTCAGCATCCTGAGCATCAACTGCTCGGCTGGCATCTCAAGGGAAAAGATCGCAACGCCTTTACCTCGATCTAACGCATTTTGCGCCAAATTCAAACAAAAAGCTGTTTTACCCATCGCAGGACGCGCCGCAACGATGATGAGATCGCCCTCGCCAAAACCTGAGGTCAAACGGTTGATTTCAGCAAATCCGCTGTCCACACCAACAACACCAGAATTTCCACGTTTTTTCATCTCATGAATGTGTGCAATGGTCGCATGCGTCATCTCAGGGGATTCACGAAACTCTTTACTACCGCTTTCTTGTGTGATCTGATAGAGCTTTTGTTGAACCAAATCAACCACTTCATTGGACGGTAAATCTTTCTCAACAGCAATCTCTTTGATGTCGCTGGTCAGCTGTACAAGCTCTCGCTTGATCGCTTTTTCACGAATCTCCTCCACGTATGCTTTAGTGGCGGGTAGAGGATTGGTGGAGAGAATCTCCAACATCGCGTCTTCATCAAAACGCCCTTGTTGGTTAAGCTTTTTCTTGATAAACTCCTCATCAATCGGCAGGTCTTCTCTCTCACATGCCTCCATCGCTTCGTAAATGTAACGATGACTTGGCAAGTAAAAATCTTTCGCGCTAATGACCGCAGCTATATCTTCAAATGTTGCAGGATTAAATAAAATGGAGCTAAGAACCGAGCGCTCTATGTTGACATTGTGCAGATTGCTCATGCTTTGTACTCCTTGGCAGCAAGCTCTACGGCTTCTAAAAATTTATCGACAAGGTCTTCTTCTTTGAGTTTTGCCACCACTTCACCTTTAACCATGACAAGACCCTGTCCTTTTCCAAAAGCAATCGCAACATCGGCATGCTTGGCTTCGCCAATGGCATTAACCACACATCCCATAACCGAAATGTTGAGAGGTGCTTTGATGTGTTTCGTGCGACGCTCTACTTCAGCAACGGCTTTGACGAGGTTAGCTTCCAAACGCCCGCATGTTGGGCAGGAGATGATGTTTAAACCTTCAGCTTCCACCCCACTGTCTTTTAAAATAGCGCGCCCTACTTTGATCTCTTCTTCAAGCTCACCTGTGATGGAAACACGCATCGTGTCACCAATACCATCCAACAAAAGAGTCCCCAAAGCAATAGAAGATTTGATGGTCGAATGAAACAGTGTCCCCGCTTCCGTGACGCCTAAATGAAACGGATACTCCACCAAAGGTCTAAGCATACGATACGCTTCAACAGTACGCTCAACATCGCTCGCTTTTAGCGAGACTTTCATGTTCGTAAAGCCAAGGTCTTCAAGGTATTTGATGTTATATAAAGCCGACTCAACCATACCTTTAGCGGTAGGTCCATACTTCTCATCAAACTCTTTTTCTAAGCTTCCACTGTTCACACCAATGCGAATAGGAATACCTCGTTCATTACACGCTTTAACCACTTCTTTAACGCGATCTTTGTTACCAATATTACCAGGATTAATGCGAATACAATCCACCACTTCCGCAGCAATCAACGCCAAACGGTAGTTAAAGTGAATGTCCGCAACAATCGGTAAAGTGGATTGCTCTTTAATCGCTTTCAGCGCATGTGCATCGTCATAATCGGGCACAGCCACACGCACAATATCAGCTCCAGCAAAATGCAAACGGCGAATTTGTTCCACCGTAGCTTCCACATCGTGAGTTTTAGAAAACGTCATCGACTGTACAGGTATTTTGGCATTGCCTCCCACAGGAACATTGCCGACAAAAATTTGTTTGGTTGGGTATCGTTTGATCATTGTTTATCCAAAAGTGTTGAAACTATGAGACGTTTGCACTACGTCTTTTAATATAAAGTGATTATATCTTTTTTGATATTAAGAAAATGATAACGGATCGATATCCGCTTCTACATGTAAAAGTTTTACAGCATGGGCAAGTTCCAGTAACGCTTTGCTTGAGTCACTGCGCGCCAAGAGCTCATAGCGGTATTTGTTGGCTATTTTGGAGATGTTGGCTTTGCCGTGTCCTACCACTTCGACCTGCGGAAAATTTTGTGCGATGAGAGCTACTTTTTCGATCAACTCTTTGGCTTTTTCATCTTTAACGTGAGAACTCATCAGTCTCAGCATCTTTTTAAACGGAGGGTAAAGCCCTTTTCGAAACACCAATTCATCGTTTAAAAACTGTTCAAAATCACTCAAGTAGTGCTTGAAAAAGTCGCTATTTTTACTCTGAATGAGCACTTCGCCATACCCTTTACGCCCTGCTCGTCCTGCGATTTGTTGCACCAACGCTAAGGTTTTTTCACGCGATCTAAAATCGCTCATGCCTAAAAGTGCATCTACGCCAAGAATGACGGCAAGCCCTACACCGTGGTAGTCATGCCCTTTGCTGAGCATCTGAGTGCCGACCATAATGTCGATTTTATGCTCATTAAAGTCGCTCAAAATGGAAGAGAGCTGTTTTTCGGTTCTCACCTCATCGCGGTCAAACTGTTGCACGACATGCTCAGAAAAATGCTCCGTAAGCTTTTGACTGACCTCTGCCGTTCCCATGCGCGTTGCCACGATCTCTTCGCACCCACATTTTGGGCACACTTTTGGGATCACTTCGGTGTAGTTACAGTAATGGCATTTAAGCGCGTTCATATTGTGATGAATACTCATCCCAACGCTACAAAATGGGCACTCAACATTTGCGCCACAGCTTTTACATGTAATGTACTTAAAATTCGCACGTGTTGGTAAAAAGACGATGACTTGTTTTTTGGCATTTAACGCTTTTTGGATCGCTTGCGTCATTTTAAAACTTAGCCCATGCTCGCCATCGTCGTACATGATGTAACTTTGTGACTCAAAAAATGTGCCCTTAAGCCTAAACGTTGGAACTTTGTGAAAGCTACCTAAAGTGGGCGTTGCACTGCCTAGAAGCACTTTACATCCAAGTTTTTGTCCAAAAAGAAGCGCCAAATCTTTAGCGTTGTAGCGAGGACGATTGCCCGACTTATAACTCTCATCATGCTCTTCATCAACGACGATCAAACCAAGATGCGCCATTGGTAAAAAAAGTGCGGAACGCGTCCCTGCGATAATGGAAACCTTTCCCTCTTGAAGATCACTGAGTATCTGCTCTTTTTTCTTCGCACTAATCTTAGAATGCCAAATGGCAACGTGTGTTCCAAAATGATGTTTCAAACGGTTTTTCATCTGAGGTGTCAGACCAATTTCAGGAAGCAAAAAGATGGCTTGTTTGCCTTCATTGATGGTTTGCTCAAAGAGTTTCATATAGATTTCAGTTTTACCACTTCCCGTATCGCCAAAAAGGAGTGATATAGGATGTGTTTGTATAAATTCATACGCTTTTTGTTGTTCAATGGAAAGCGCTATATCTGTCACAATCGTTTCGTTTACATGTAAAGTATTTTGGGTATAAGGCACAAAAAGACTCAACGCTTCACCCAAAGAGCAGACATAATACTCTGCGATAAAACGAGCAAGTTCAAGCGTTTTGGGAAGATAAAATGTTTTACATGTAAGAGCAATAGACTCGCAGTCAAAATCAGGTTTTGCAACTTCGGCAATGACAACACCATGTGTGGTATGTTTCGAAAGAGAGACTTCAACAACACTTCCAACTTCGAGCATCTGCTCAGACTGGTAGGTTAAAGGAGAAAGAGGAGATTTTAAAAGAGCAATATGATAGTAAAACATCACCTATCTTGTTAATTGGTCGCAGTAGGTTCCCGCTGTGCAATTAAATATACCTGTATTGGCATCATAAAAAAAGGAATGCACAATACCCATAACTCTAAAAGCATATGTATTTGCAGCTGTTTTTACCCAACTACCATCTTGATTGGATTGTGAAAAAATTGGATATTCTAAGATATTTGAAGTATTACCATCATTAAAATTAAAAAGTCTATTACCATCTACGCTCGCAGCTACTATAGTATCAAGTGCTGTAGGAATAAAAGGTACAGTACCTTCTAACATACGTTTTGATTTTTGAAGAGCAATACCACTACGAATAGCGGATATTTGCGATTTTCCTTTGACAATAACTGCATCATCACGACTAGCACCAAGTCGTGGAATAGCAACCGCTGCCAATATACCAAGAATGACAATAACAAATACAAGCTCAACCATGGTAAAAGCAGGACGAATATCGCCCTGCTTAAAGTAGCAAGCTTTTAAACTTTTTACCATTTAACACTTGATCCACGTAGTCCAATTTGAGTATTAGTCACACCCATATTGGTTAGGACTTTGACTATTCCATTGTTTGTCGAACTATTAATATCAACAACTAACCATGGAGCAAAAGTCCAAACAAATGTACTTGCAATAGGGTCTGCAGAGGTTACTGATGCACTCGTTGCTGCAGTAGCAGAGCTATTGGCATCTACAATTTTTATTGTTATATGGTCAGAATCAGAACTATTCTCTTTATATGTATATTCTACTTTAGAAGCTGTTTTTTGCCAAATGCTAGTATCAAAACTCATCGCTCCAACAATAGTAAGCTCTTTCTGTCCTTGATACCATGCTGGAACTGCATTGAGAACTGTTCCAATATCCGTTTTAAGTGCTGCAGCTTTTGCATCATCCCTCGTTGCTGCAAGCTTCGGAATCGCTACCGATGCTAAAATACCTAAAATAACAATAACGAAGATCAACTCGATCATCGTGAAACCTTTTTTCATACAAACTCCTTAATGTGTGTTGATCAATACACTTATTGACCATGTGAAATCGATTTTATAACAATTTTTTTAAAGTCAGACTTAAATTTCGTCCATTTTCTTGACAAGCGCTGTGATCTCTTGTTCTATCATAAAATTATCGTAACATTTGCCCACGTAAGCGAACAGAAGCTCTTTAGGATCAATGGTGCTTTTACCTTTAAACTTCTCTTTAAAGTCGGCTTCAAATTGCTCGGCAAATGCACCTTCTAACTTGATGTCAAAGTCTTTGCCACCAAGGCTAATGGTTATTTTACTCATCGACCCAGTACTGCTTCGATTTTACTGAGCAGATCATCGGCATTGACATCTTTATTGATGAGATCTTGCTCTAGTTTTGATATCTGCACATTTTTAGCTTCTGCCATTGCTTTGGCTTTGACTACTTCTTGGCGAAGGGCTTCATTTTGAGCCAGAAGGTCTTTGTATTTTTCCAAAAGTTCAGTTATCTTTTGGGTTAATGTGCTAATGTTTCTCTCTTCTTCAAACATTTACGACTCCGGTTGTGGACTGTTTGCTATAATTGTAACAAAATAATGGGAAAAGTATCAACTATGAGTGAATTTTATTTAGAAAGTCCCTATCAACCATCGGGTGACCAACCGCAAGCCATCGAAAAGCTTGTAGCGTCTATTAAAAAAGGAAGTCGCTACCAAACACTCATTGGTGTTACGGGAAGCGGTAAAACCTACACCATGGCGCAAATCATTCAAAAACTAAAGATGCCTACCCTTATCATGACGCATAATAAAACACTTGCCGCGCAACTTTACAGCGAATTTAAGGGCTTTTTTCCTAAAAACCATGTGGAGTATTTTATCAGCTATTACGACTACTATCAGCCTGAGGCATACATTCCACGCAGTGATCTTTTCATCGAAAAAGACAGCTCTATCAATGAAGAATTAGAGCGTTTGCGCCTTAGTGCCACTGCTTCTTTGCTTAGTTTTGATGATGTTATCTGTGTCGCTTCCGTTTCTGCCAACTACGGCTTAGGTGATCCGAGCGAGTATAAAGAGATGGTACAAGTCATCGAAAAGGGTGATACCATCAACCAAAAAAAGCTTCTTTTGCGCCTCGTCGACATGGGGTATAAACGCAATGACACCTTTTTTGATCGAGGATGTTTTAGGGTTAGTGGCGATGTCATCGACATTTACCCAGCATACAGTGAAGAAGAGGCGGTTCGAGTGGAGTTTTTTGGTGATGAAGTGGAGAGCATTAACTACTTTGAAGTCTTTCTCAACAAAAAACTGCAAAATCTCAACAAAGTTGTCATCTATGCAGCCAATCAGTTCATTGTCGGACACGAGAGGCTTCAAAAGGCCATCAAATCTATCGAGCAAGAGCTTGGGGAACGGCTTCAATACTTGAAAAAAGAGGACAAACTGGTCGAGTACCAACGCCTCAAACAACGTGTCGAATTTGACCTTGAAATGCTAGGCTCCACAGGAGCGTGTAAAGGTGTTGAAAACTACGCACGCTACCTTACAGGCATTGAACCAGGTGCTACGCCCTACTCGTTGTTTGACTATTTCGAAGCGATGAACAAAGAATATCTGGTCATCGTCGATGAATCCCACGTCAGTCTTCCACAATTTCGCGGTATGTTCGCGGGCGATCGCAGTCGTAAAGAAGTTTTGGTTGAGTATGGTTTTAGGCTTCCCAGTGCCCTTGATAACCGCCCTTTGATGTTTGATGAGTTCATCAACAAAGCACCACGTTACCTTTTTGTCAGTGCGACACCTAAAGAGTTGGAGCTAGGACTCAGCGGTGATAATACTGCCGAGCAGATCATCCGCCCAACGGGTCTTCTTGATCCTGAAGTGGAAATTTTAAGCAGTAAAAACCAAGTTGAAACCCTTTTTGATAAGATCAAAGAAGTGATAGCCAAAGATGAAAAAGTCCTTGTGACGGTGCTGACGAAAAAGATGGCAGAAGAGCTAACACGCTACTACGCCGATCTTGGTATCAAAATAAGATACATGCACTCCGACATCGATGCGATTGAACGTAATCAGATTATTCGCTCACTTCGTGTGGGAGAGTTTGACGTACTTGTCGGCATTAACCTTCTTCGTGAAGGACTTGACCTTCCTGAGGTTTCGCTTGTCGCCATCTTGGATGCCGATAAAGAGGGCTTTTTACGCTCGGAAACCAGCCTTATTCAAACCATGGGACGCGCTGCTAGAAATCTAAACGGCAGAGTCATCATGTTTGCAGAGAAAATTACAGACTCGATGCAAAAAGCAATTGAGACAACCTTACGGAGGCGTGCGATTCAAGAGACCTACAATCAAGAGCACAACATCACACCAACCAGCACCACACGTAAAATGGATGAGAATTTAAAACTCGAAGAGCATGCTGACATCTACAATACCTTTGATAAAAAAGACAAAATTCCACCGAGTGAAAAAAAGAAAATTATCACCGAACTTACTAAGGCAATGCACGAAGCAGCAAAGATTTTGGAGTTTGAAAAAGCAGCGAAATTACGCGATCAAATTGAAAAATTGAAAAAGATGTAAAAAATCTTTACATGTAAAGGAATTTTGGAGTAAAATAGACTCGTTTTAGGAGGATACTATGCAAATAGATAGCTTTTTAAACGCCTCTTATGTACACATTAACAACACTCCTCTGTCATCAAACACTACAACTACGTCCGCTACATCTGAAAAAAAAGATGAAAATTCTACAGAACTTACAGCTTCCGAACAAGCCTTAATAGCAGAGCTTCAAGCCACCGATACTGCCGTACGAGCACACGAGAGTGCTCATATCGCAGCAGGTGGAGGGGTTATTCGCGGTGGCGCCGTTTTTACCTATGCACAAGCTCCCGATAAAAGACTCTATGCTGTAGGTGGCGAAGTTGGCATTGATACATCTGAAGGGAGTACCCCTGAAAACACGGTAACAAAAATGCAAACGGTACGTACCGCCGCACTTGCCCCCGCAGACCCTAGTGCCACAGACTACCAAGTCGCTGCCACAGCATCCATGCTTCAAATGATGGCTAGACTTCAAGTCTCACGTCTTCAACAAGAGGAACTGTTAGCGAAGGCCAAAGAGAGCTATTCATCTGCCAATAATGAAAATACCACCTCACTTCTTTCAAATTATGCATAATTAATCACACACCGTTACCTTTTTATAACTTTTTTCTGATAAAATAATTAGTACTTTTTAAAAAGGATAGAACGTGCCTGATTTAACTGACTCTAGTATGTACCTTAACCGTGAGCTTTCATGGCTCAAATTTAATACCAGAGTCCTTACTCAATCCATGAAAAAAGAATTACCCCTTTTTGAGCGACTCAAATTTTTAGCTATTTATGCAACCAACCTTGATGAATTTTATATGATTCGTGTTGCAGGACTCAAACAGCTTTTTAGCGCTGGTGTTATCGAAACGGGAGCGGATCAAAAAACACCTCTCGATCAACTCAGAGAAATCAGAACCTACCTTGCTAGCGAAAAAGAGGTCATTCAGAGCAGTTACGAAGAGATCGTAAAAGACCTTGAAAAAGAGAACCTTTTTATTACAGACTATGATGATTTAAACCCAGCTCTGGCAAAACTTTCAGATGATTATTTCTTCTCAAATATCTTGCCTGTTATCGTCCCCATTGCGGTGAATGCAACGCATCCATTCCCTCATCTTAATAACCTTAGCTTTTCACTCGCGGTTAAACTTCAAGACAGTGAGAGCGAAGAAGAGAGCAACTACAAATACGGCATGATTCGCATTCCACGCGTACTTCCACGCTTTTTCCAAGCAGGAGACAACACGTATGTGCCGATTGAAACCATTGTTAAAAAACATACGGAAGAGATTTTCCCTGGCTATAAACTCATTGCTTCCGCGGCATTTAGAGTTACCAGAAATGCTGACATGGTCATCGAAGAAGAAGAAGCGGATGATTTTATGATGATTATGGAGCAAGGGCTAAAACTACGCCGTAAAGGTGCTTTTGTACGCCTTAATATCCAAGAAGGAGCGGATCCTGATCTACTCAATTTCTTAAATTCACATATGCAGATTTTCTTTAAAGATATTTACACGTATAAAATTCCACTCAACCTTGGAGCACTTTGGCAAATTGTGGGCAATAAGGACTTTTCGCATCTTGCACTACCACCGTACAATCCAAAGATATTGCCACCGTTTGATACCAGTGAGTCTGTCTTTAAAGTGATTGACAAAGGCGATGTTCTGCTCTTTCATCCATATGAGAGCTTTGACCCCGTGTTAAGACTTATTCGTGAAGCATCTAAAGATCCTAAAGTTGTCTCGATTCGTATGACACTGTACCGTGTAGAGAAAAACTCACAGATCGTTCAAGCGTTGATTGATGCAGCCAATGAAGGCAAACAAGTCACCGCCGTTGTGGAACTTAAAGCGCGTTTTGATGAAGAAAACAACCTTCACTGGGCAAAAGCATTGGAACAAGCGGGTGCGCACGTGGTTTATGGTATCACGGGCTTTAAAGTTCATGCCAAGATCGCACAAGTTATTCGTCAAGAAGAAGATGGCAAGCTTAAATTTTACATGCACTTTAGCACTGGTAACTACAACGGCGCTACGGCGAAGGTTTATACCGACACCAGTTTCTTTACATGTAAAGAGGATTTTGCGAAAGATGGCACGATGTTCTTTCACATCTTATCGGGCTTTTCAAAGCATAAAAAACTTGATACGCTCTCTATGTCACCGACACAAATCAAGCCTAAAGTCATTAGTCTTATCAACAATGAGGCCAAGTATGGAACAGAGGGACGCATTATCGTTAAGATGAACTCTTTAGTCGATTCTGATGTTATTCAAGCTCTCTACGATGCTTCGATGGAAGGTGTACAAATCGACATTATCGCTCGTGGTATCTGTTGTTTAAGACCTGGGGTTGAAGGGATTAGTGAGAATATTCGTGTCAAATCTATCATTGGAAAGTACTTAGAACACGCTCGTATTTTCTACTTTAAAAATGGCGATCCAACGACAACGTTCATCTCAAGTGCTGACTGGATGCCTCGTAATCTTGAGCGAAGGTTAGAGCTTATGACGCCGATTTTTGATAAAGCGTTACAACAAAAGCTTTTTGAGATTTTACAACTTCAGCTCAATGACAATGTACTAAGCTGGACACTTGGAAACGATGGCGAATACACAGAGATTGAACCATCCGATGAGCGTGCTATCAATAACCATACCGTTTTGGAAGATTATATGAATAAAATCTACAAAGCACAAAAGAAAGATACCAGTTCTCACAAAGCAGAAAAACTCGCAAAACGCCTTTTCAAGGAGAGTTGATGATAATGGAGTTTCAAGGTACAACGCCTTCCATCGCTTCGGATGTTTTTGTAGCCCCCAGTGCTGACATCATCGGTGACGTGATCATCGGTGAGGGAAGTTCTGTCTGGTTTGGCTGCGTCATCAGAGGCGATGTCAATTCCATCTCCATTGGGAAGCGAACATCCATCCAAGACCTCAGTATGATTCATGTGACACATTTCAAAAAAGAAGATCGTAGTGATGGATTCGCCACAACCATCGGCGATGATGTTACCATAGCGCACCGCGTTATGCTGCATGGCTGTACTATTGAAGATGCTTGTTTGATAGGAATGAGTGCAACGATACTTGATGGTGCAGTGATTGGCAAAGAGTCCATTGTCGGAGCAAATTCATTGGTGACCAAGAATAAAGTCTTTCCACCACGTTCACTCATTATGGGAAATCCAGCCAAAGTTGTACGCGAGTTAAACGATGCGGAGATCGCATCGCTTTACCATTCAGCCGATAATTACGTACGATTTAAAGCGATGTACCAGTAGACGGTTTAACAGGCTTCTCTTTTTTCTTCTTTTTTTGATTTTGCGGTTTAGTGAAATCAATCAACTGCTCTACCGTTTGAACACCTTCTGGCAACTTCTCCAACGCTTTAAAAAACACTTGCGCCGTGGCGCGTGCATCACACAGTGCTCGGTGATGGTTTTCAAACCCAATTCCCAAATATTCTGTCAAAGCACCCAGCCCATATTTAGGTGCTTCGATGCATTTTTTCGCTAAATCGATCGTATCAAGCCTGCGGTTTAAAAGAGGTCCGAAACCTGCTTGTTCAAGTGCGTAGGAGATAAAATAGTAGTCAAAATTAACATTATGTGCCACAAAGACGGCATCTTTAATAAAAAGTCTAAATGCTTCCAATACAGAGTTTAAAGAAGGTGCATGTTGCAGTTCTGCAAGCGTAATGCCCGTAAGCTGCTCGATGCTATCAGGCAAAATATCAGCTTTGACCAAAGAGGAAAACTGTGCTACCTCTTTGCCATTTTCAATCATCACAGCACCAATTTCAATGATCTGATGCAGTGTAGGCTTACTGCCATTGGCTTCAATATCAACCACACAAAACTTTCCCTGACCTATTGGCGTTGTAATTGTTTCCAGGGTAAAGGCATAGTTATTGTACTTGGTGATAGGAAGTCCTAAAAGTTTAAGCATGTCAAGGTCTTCGACATCGACATGTTCAAGCTCTTTAAACGTGTGCATTTTGGCAAAAAACTCTTTGTGAAAAATGGGTTTTTGCGTCATCTTATAGATGTAGCTATCCAATGCTCTCACGCTTTAGCTCTTTGTATAAAGGCTCTTACTTTATCGTGATCTTTGATGCCTTTGGCTTTTTCCACGCCACTGCTGACATCAACCCCATAGAAGCCTAAAGGTTTAAGTTGCTCAATGTTTTCAGGCGTTAAACCACCCGCTAAGATGATATTCTCATAATCAGAATTTTCAAACCATGAAAGATCGATCCTCTGCCCTGCTCCACCGTAGCCTTCAACATAGGCATCCACAAGTCTAATCAAACCTTTGTATTGTTCAATTTCACAAGCTTCACGCGCACGTACAACGCGTAAATAGGGAACTTTAAGCGCACTCCAAAAATCTTTGTCAACCTCAAAATGGATCTGCGCCATATCCATCTGTGCCTCTTTACATGTAACGCCAATCTCCTCTGGTGTGACATCTACAAAAAGCCCGATTTTCTTTACATGTAAAGGCAATTTTTCTGCAATGGCTTTCGCATTTTGAGGTGTAATGTAACGAGGAGATTTTGGATAAAAAACAAATCCAAGTGCGTCTGCTCCAGCGTCTATTGCACATAAAGCATCTTCAAGGTTGGTGATACCACAAATTTTGACCCACATATATTATACTTTTAAAGCATCAATAGCATGTTTATAATCGTTCGAACCAAAAACATAATTACCTGCGACGACAATATCCACGCCCGCATTGGCTAAAGCGTGAATGTTTTGATTATTCACTCCGCCATCAACCTCGATAAGTGTTTTTGCATTTCTTTTTAAAATCATCTCTTTTAAGATAGGTGCTTTTTCAAGAACACTTGGGATAAATTTTTGACCACCAAAGCCGGGGTTGACACTCATTAAAAGTACCATATCCAAATCTTCCAGCAAATATTCGATATGTGAGGGAGGCGTGTGAGGGTTCAGAACAATTGCTGGGGAAATACCCAAGTCTCGAATTTTCTGAATCAAACGATGAGGATGTTTCTCTTCTTCAATATGAAAAGAGATGTATTTAGGTTTTAAGGGTGCAAAAAGATCGACAAAAAACGTATTGTTTTCCACCATCAAATGAATGTCCAATGGCTTAGTAGCTGCCTTGGCAACAGCGCTTACCACAACGGGTCCAATGGTCAGATTGGGTACAAAATGTCCATCCATAACATCTACATGCACAAGATCACATCCTGCTTCACAAATCGATACTATCTCTTCTCTTAACTTACCAAAATCAGCAGAAAGGATACTTGGAGCAACTAACATATTTAGCCTTTATACGATCAACATAAAAAATTTATTGAAATTGTATCAAAATTTATAATATTTTCGATATAATCTCAGGCTGCATTGAATTAAGCGTTTCTTTTGCTTGTTTCATGTACAATTCACGAAAAATTTTAAGGATATCGATATGGCAAGAAAATGTGCTCTTACTGGAAAAGGCCCTATGGTTGGTAACAACGTAAGCCATGCGAACAACAAAACTAAAAGAAGATTCCTTCCAAACCTTAGAACTGTCCGTGTGACACTTGAAGATGGAACGACTAAGAAAATTAGAATTGCTGCTTCGACACTTCGTACAATGAAGAAAAACGGCTAAAATTTCTCCTTTTACGGGGAAATTTTATGCTGCTTAATTGTTTTTGCTCTTACCTCATACTTTCACACTAAAATCCTAAAGGGTTTACCCATGTTTACCATTCTTCCTCTTCAAAATGGACTTGATAATGTAGCTGGTTTTTTCTGCCAAGGCGTTCACGCAGGGTTTAAACCAAACGGCAATAATGATGTTGCGTTTATTCGCTCTAACGAACCGTGCGATATTTCGGCAGTTTTTACAACCAATATTTTTCAGGCTGCCCCCATTAAACATTTTTTACGCTACCCAAAAGGATTTCAAACCAATTTCATTTTGATGAACGCTAAAAATGCAAATGCGATGACAGGAGCGGAGGGTATTGCAGATATTGAAACGCTTTTTGGCAAACTGAAGACAAAATTTCCAAGTTTGCACAATCCAATTATGAGCTCCACAGGTGTCATCGGGTACCGTCTCAATGTTGACAAACTTTCAACAGCATTCGATAAATTTGACTTTAATGCTAAAGATTCTCACGCTACTGCTTCGGCGATTATGACGACGGATAGTTTCAAAAAAGAACTTTGTTTCAAGGTGATTTTAGAAGATGGTAGTTTCTTTCATATTGCCGCCATCTGCAAAGGTGCAGGTATGATCAATCCTGCAATGGCAACAATGCTTTGCTTTATTCTAACGGATGCCAATATTCCTAAAATGGATATGGATGAGCTTTTATTGCCATCAATTGAGAATTCATTTAATGCCGTCAGCGTTGATGGCGATACTTCGACCAATGACACCGTGCTACTTCTAAGCTCTAAACAGAGTGGCGCGTACCATAAAGAGGCGTTTAATGAAGCACTTCGCCTGATTACCAAAGAGCTTAGCCTTATGCTTGTTCGCGATGGAGAAGGTTCAACGAAAGTCGTTGCATTTGAAGTCAGTGGTGCGAAAACTGAAGCTGAAGCAGAACGTGCAGCTAAAGCGCTTAGTAACTCTCTACTTGTCAAAACAGCACTTTTTGGTGAAGATCCAAACTGGGGACGTATTGCTTCGACCATTGGAGCCAGTAGAATTACTTGTAATGAAGAAAGCCTTGTCATTCATTATGACGATGTCTTAATTTACAGCAAAGATCAGCGCTCGCTGAACGCTGAAGCGGAGAAAAAAGCAGCGGCTGTTATGAAAAAAGACTCTTTCCGTATTCATTGCGAACTCGGAGTTGGAGAGGCTAGTTTTACTGCCTATGGCTGTGATTTAGGGCATAAGTATGTTGAAATAAATGCGGATTATCGCACCTAGTCGTAAAATTAAGCACTTTTTGATAAAATAAAGAACAAATATAAAAGGAGACCCAATGCTACACGAATACAGAGAAGTTATCTCAAAACTTAAAGTTGACAATGCACACTTTGCAAAAATTTTTGAAAAACATAATGAACTTGATCAAAAAATTACCGATGCAGATGAAGGTAGAGCACATATCAGTGATGCTGAGCTTGAGACAATGAAAAAAGAGAAACTTAGACTTAAAGATGAAGCGTATGCACTTATCGTTGCATACAAAAAAGAGAACAATCTCTAAAAAACCTGTTTGGGCTTAAATGCCCAAACTTTCCACGTCAACAATTTTCCCACGACTCTTTTCTTTACAAAACTCGACAACTTTTCCATGAAAACGTGCATAAAGCTCATTTAAACCTATCTCTTTGCCATAGAGATGATTAACTTTTGTTTGGTTGTTCACGATTCCCTCTACCATCCACTCTTGAAGTGCTCCGTACGATTCAAAACTGTATCCAAAACCTGCAAGTAAACGCGCCGTATACGCATCAACAACCATTGCTTCTTGTTTACACGCATAGCAGAGTATAGAATCCGCACTCTCTTCACCAATTCCTTTTTGCGACAACAACCATTCACGATCCACATTTTCAGAAAAAACCTCAAAAGAGCCAAATGATTCAAGGATTGCTTTGGATAAAAGAGAAAGGTTTTTCGCTTTGGTATTGTAAAAACCAGAAGGTTGAATAGCCGTTGAAAGAAGTTCAATGTCGAGAGTGGAAAGTTTTTCCAAACTATCAATGCCTAGATGCTCTAAATTTTCCATACTCTTTTCAACTTTTTCCCACTTGGTTTGCTGGGTTAAGATAGCACCAACGACCACCCAAAACGTGCCAGAACGTGGCCACCACAAAGGATCACGTGTGGTTTTAAGATAACCTTGTTTTTTGAGTGCGACTAAAAGATCAAAGCTATTCATGCACAGCTCTTGCAATCAAGCGCTCTTGATCATCAAACACTCGCAATTTAAAAGCCTCAACACATTTGCCCTCTTCTATTTCCATGATGACCATCTGTAAAATTTTCTTGCATTTTTTGGGAATTTCAAGCGAAGCTGGAAGCCCTGTAAGAAAACGTTTGAGTGGAGCATCTTTATCCATGCCTATAACGCCATCACGTGCCCCGCTAAGACCAACATCGGTGACATAGCATGTTCCCTCTTCTATAAGTAGATCATCCGTTCCTACGTGCGTGTGGGTACCTAAAATGGCACTCACCTTTCCTTTTAAAAGCATATGCATAGCACGCTTCTCTGAAGTGACTTCTGCATGAAAGTCCATGATGATGGTTTGAACACCTTCATCACGAAGTTCTTCAACAACTTTTTGGGCGCGCAAGAAAGGATTTTCAACCATCGGCATGCCATAATGACCCATGACATTGATGATGGCAATCTTCTCATCCTTTACATGTAAAACACTCACCCCTCGTCCAGGAACACCCACAGGGTAATTTAAAGGTCTAAGAATGGGCATCACATCTAAAAGTGAGATAATCTCTTTTTTATCCCACGAGTGATTTCCACCCGTGAGGATATCGGCTCCGTAAGAAAAAAGCTCTTTGGCATGAAGCGAGCCTAAACCAAAACCGTGACTGGCATTTTCACCATTAGCGATAACGAAGTCTAGCTCATACTCTTTGCGTAATTTTCGAAGATGACTTTCAAGCATACTTCGCCCAGGTTTTCCTACAATATCACCAATAAACCCTACCCTCACGCTTTGATCCTTAAATGTGTTAACACGGTTGCAATGACATCGTCATCGTCACGACTGCGTGATTGTAAGGTGATCTTTTTTTCATCTTCGTATTTGATGGTGATGTTCTGTCCGTAATTAGAGATAAGGACAATGTTTTGCCCTGTCGCCAAAATTTTGATCTCAATGAGTTGTAAGAATTGCTTGGTTGGAACATCCAGTTTGCCAAAACGATCCACCATTTCCTCTTCGATCTCTAAAACATCGTGAATGCTGCCACATTTGCTCAGACGTCTGTAAAGCTCTAATCGTACACGATCTTCGGTGATATAAGTATCGCTGATAAACGCGCTGATAGAAAGTTTGATGTCCACTTCGCGTGAAGCAATCGGAGTTTTACCCAAAAGCGCATTGATAGCATCTTCAAGCATTCGCAGATAAAGTGAATACCCAATATTTTTGAGATGACCACTTTGTGCCTCGCCAACCAAGTTACCGCCACCTCTGATTTCAAGGTCATGGTATGCGAGGATTGAGCCACTTCCCAAATACGAATTCGATTCTAAGGCTATGAGGCGTTTTTTAGCAGATTCCGAGAGTACTTCTTTATCTTTGACCAAGAAATAGCAAAACCCTTGACGACGTGAACGCCCCACACGACCACGAAGTTGGTGAAGATCTGCCATACCAAAGTGATCCGCGGAGTCAATAATAATCGTATTAACATTAGGGATATGAATGCCTGATTCGATAATTGAGGTACTTAAAAGCACATCATACGCCTTCTCTTCAAAATGCAACATCTCTTTTTCGGTTACCGTTGCACTGATCTCTGAGTGAAGCGTTAAGATGCGAAGATTTGGCATCATGCCGAGTAACTCTTTGCGTTTAGCTTCGATGGTCGCGATGCGGTTGTGAACAAAAAAGACCTGTCCACCGCGCCTCATCTCACGAATAATCGCCTCTTTAATGACCTTCGCATCGTACTCTTTAACAAAGGTTCGCACATCTTCTCTATCATTTGGAGGTGTGAGAAGCTGTGAGTACTGTTTAATGGAACTGAGCGCCATATTGAGACTCCTCGGAATTGGAGTGGCACTCATTGAGAGGATATGCACGTTTTCTCTAAAATTTTTGAGTTTTTCTTTTTGCTTTACGCCAAATTTATGCTCTTCATCGACCACCACAAGGGCTGGATTAAACAGTTCAACTTCAAAAAGTGAATGCGTCCCCACACACACATGCAACTCCCCGCTTTTGAGCTCTTTTAAAATGACTTGCTTTTGCACTGCTGTTGTAAAACGATCTAACTGAGCTACTTTAATGTTGTACTTTGCAAAACGAGATGATAGGCTTTTAAAGTGTTGGGAACACAGAAGTGTCGTAGGAGCAATAAGCAAGGCTTGAAACCCTTTGCGTACGGTTGCAAAGATGGCATTCATAGCCACTTCGGTTTTACCAAAACCTACATCGCCACTTAAGAGTCTGTCCATCATTTTGCCGCCGCTAAAATCAGTCAAGATTTCATTGATGACACGCTTTTGATCTTCGGTATAGGCAAAACCGGCATCAGACTCAAACTGAGCCATCTCACCCTCTTCTACTTTTATACTCAGTCCATCAACCATCTCACGCTTAGCTGCAATAGCAACAATTTCACTCGCTATTTCTAAAAGACGTTCTCTGGTTTTTGCTTTGAGTTTTTGAAAACTTCCCTTACCAAGGCGATCAACACTGACCAAACCGCCGCTCTCACCAATGTAGCGATCGATTACATGTAAATTTTCAACCGGCAATAAAAGCTTATCATCCCCTAGATACTCAATCAAAACAAAATCTTTGGTTGCCCCCAACACTGTGGCTTGAGTAAGTCCTTTGAAAATACCAATACCGTAGTTTTCATGCACCACATAATCGCCATTTTTAAGCTCATCGAGCACGATATTGGCACGTTTACGCTTGAGTTTCATGGAAGGTTTATTAAGAGAGAGGATAATCTCTTCGGAGTTCATGATGTTAACAATGCGCTCACTCTGAATCCATTTTACATGCAAAGAGTCCACATCCACCATGCGTAGTAAAACTTCATTTTTAGCTAAGAGTGTAATTTTCTTTTTTTGATGGAGTTCTATAAATGTTTTAACATTGGAGGGTGCAATTTCACGGTAACTTTTCGCTTCGGGTATGTGAGGAAGATTTTGCAGACTTTTAGCACCCTCTTCATCAAACAGTGCGATCTCACCCAGTTCTTCTACCGCGTCAGCACTCAAAAAAGTTTTAAAACTCTCGGTATAAACAGCTCCACTCTCTCCAAGTACCCAAAGTCCAAGAGAGTGAATATCTTTGGTAAAACTGTCACTTTTAAGCGAATCTATGCGTTTTTGCATCAGGGTATGGCGCTCTTCATCCAGTGCAAAAAGTGCAGGGAAAAGTGTATAGCTTTCCAATTCCTCTTTGGCACTTTTTTGGCTTTCGCAGTCAAAGAAACGAATGCTCTCTACTTCATCATCAAAAAGACTGAGACGAAGAGCTTTTTCACTATCGGGAGGGAAAATGTCGATGATGTCTCCACGAATGGAAATTTCACCTTTACCTTGTACTACATCTACCGCAAGATAACCCCAGTAAAACATCTGCTCACGAAAGCGTTCCAAATGCAAACGCATCCCAAATTCAAGGACAAAAGTGCTAAAAAGTTCAGCTTTTGGAAGTGGCGTTAGAAGCGTACGCAGAGGTGCAATTAAAACTTTTTTGGTAGAGTGATCTTGGTAAAACGCATGAAGTACGCGTAAAAGATCCACCATCTCTTCATGAAAAGAGAGCAGATCATCGCCCATATTGGCTCTAAGATCGGGTAGAACGTAGCTTTTTTTACCAAGGTAAAGGGCTACTTCGGAGGCTAAGAAAGCCTCTTTTTCGCCTTTAACACCTAAAAGTTGGAGGTCATTTTTGGTCTGAAAAAATTCATAACACGCAGCTTGTAACAATCAATCCCTTTGTTCTTCATATGAAGGTGCTTCCACACTCTCCATTTTAATTTTACTTTCACCTTCAAAAATAGCTTTTGCTTCGATGACAAGCTCTTTGGCAATGACTTTTCCTAAAAATTTGCCACCTTCTAACACTTCAACATTGTCGCAATTGGCATTGCCTTCAAAAAGACCGTTGATAATTAAACGGCTTGCATTGATTTCACCGTTAATTTTTCCTTGTTTGCCAATAGTCACGATACTATCAGAGAGGATTTTACCGATAATCTCGCCATCTACATGTAAGCGTGTTTGGCAGTTAAAAATACCCTCAATTTTGGCTCCACTGGCTACTATGGTTGTTTCGGAAGCGGGTACTGTTGTTGTGAATTGATCAACTTTATTAAAGATTCCCATGTGACTCTCTTCTCCTTTTGAAAGATTTCTTTAAAGTTAGCACCCTTCCACCTTAAAAAAGGTTCAGGGTCTAAAAGACGTCCTATAAACTTAATTTCATAATGTAAATGTGGACCTGTGGACATACCGCTGTTTCCAGAATAGGCAATCACATCACCTTTTTTAACAAACTGTCCTTCTTTAACAATAGGTTTATTGAGTAAGTGTGCATAATAACTTTCAAATCCATAATTATGGCTGAGAGAGACAACATTGCCATAGCCACTATTTTGATTGTACTGAACAAATTTTACAACACCATCAGCCGGTGCTAAAATGGGTGTTCCTATAGGTGTGCGCAAATCAGTACCCGCATGAAATTCTTTACGTTTTAAAATAGGATTTTCTCGCCAACCAAAGCGCGATGAAAACTCACTGTATGCCATAACATCGCCACTAGGGATATTATCAAAAAAAGTCTTTTGCTGTAAAGCGGCTAAGTCAATCTCTTCCAATCTGGTATCAAGATTGTCTTCATCGTTCACTCGCAGACCAATCAGTTCTTCAACATTACTTATTTTATCGCGAATCGCTTCATACTCTTTTGATTTTTCTGAGATCTCTTCTTGTAGAGAGTCATTTTGGGCTAGCAATACATTGCGTTCTTGGATTGCACTCTCTTTTTTCCCTTCAAGGGATGAAACCTCGTGCATTAAAAATAAAATCACAAAACTGCCCACTAAAATAACCAAGGCAACAAACAACGTAAAGTAGAGCAAAAATTTCTTAATGATCTGATGCAACAAAAAGTGCCGTGCACCATGCACATCTGAAATCGTAACGGTAAATTTATTCTTCACATAAAACCTTTAAAAATGCCTCAACAACAGAAAAAGAGCCAAATACCAAATACTCTTTATCGCTTTTAATGGCAGAAAAAGAAGAGATAGGAAGCTTTAATGCCTTTGCTGCATCGTATAAATCACTCTTCTGTGCAGCCCGAGGGCTGTCAATTTCAATCACTAAAATCTCTTTGATAATTGGTTTTAAAATCGCTAAAATCGTTTTAAAATCTTTATCTTTGTAACTATTATAGACCAACATAACCTTTTTTTTGCCTAAACTCTCAACCAATGCCTCTGCTGCCATGACATTGTGCCCTACATCTAGGGTGACATTGGGCATTAATTTTTGGCAACGCCCTTGTAAAACCGTTGGTAAAAAAGTTTTAAGATTACTATCATACCCCAGAATATTTAATGCGCAAAGTGCTGTTTTAAAATTTTCTTGCAAATAAGCGGGCAAGTTATACTTCGTACCAAATGCACTCAAAGCTTCCTTCGTCGCTTCATCAAAAAATGTTTCAACACAGTAAAGTTGGCTCTGAAGCTCTTGCGACTTGCGAAGCGCT
Source organism: Sulfurospirillum arsenophilum NBRC 109478 (assembly GCF_000813345.1). Lineage (NCBI taxonomy): Bacteria > Pseudomonadati > Campylobacterota > Epsilonproteobacteria > Campylobacterales > Sulfurospirillaceae > Sulfurospirillum > Sulfurospirillum arsenophilum. Next base: position 569,477 of record NZ_BBQF01000002.1, read on the forward strand.
ATAGGATAGACTTTAGCATCATACTGTTTTGCTAAAACTATATCTGTGGTTGCACTGTTAATCTTTGTTTGTGCAATTTCCTCAATACTTTCGCCTAGAAAAGATTGATGATCTAGCCCAATCGGTGTAATAATTGAGAGGCATTTAGGGAAAACATTGGTGGCATCGTATTCGCCGCCAAGGCCAGCTTCGAGGACAACATAATCGCACTGCTTGGAGAAAATACTCATCGCTAAAAGAGTAGTGTATTCAAAATAAGAGAGAGATTGCGCTATGGATGGCTCTAACAATGCAAGCAATGTTTGATGGGTTTGCTCTAAAAGAACATCGTCCACATCTTTACCATCGAGCCAAATACGCTCGTTAAATTTCAGAATATGCGGAGAAGAATAGTGCCCTACATGTAAACCATTTGCGAGAAGCATATGTGCTAAAAAACGTCCTGTTGTTCCCTTTCCATTAGTACCAACAAGATGAATGATTTTTGGAAGTTTAAAATGAGATTGAATGCTTTGGTACGCTTTGGGCATACGCGCATAATCAATCTCATCATAAAAAAGCGGTTTGGTTTCTAAAAATAGTTCGAGTTGCATTAAAGCACAGGCATCACTTGATTACGACCTGCTTCTTTAGCTTTGTATAAAAAGCCATCTGCTGCACTCAGTGTTTCATCTTTAGACTTTTGTTGTGAGCGTTGAGAGACACCACAACTTACGGTCACATTGATACGTTCATTTTTATAGAGAAATTTAAACTGCTCGACAATGGCTCGAATTTTATCGGCAAAATGAATCGCTTGCGCAAGTTCGGTACTTGGAAGAATCACTAAGAACTCTTCGCCACCATAACGTCCTACAAAATCAACTTGGCGAATGTATTTGCGTAAAATTTTTCCCACGGTTGAGAGAATAACATCCCCTGCTTCATGGCCATACGTATCATTGACCATTTTAAAGTGATCAATGTCAATAAAGCAAAGCGTGTAGTCAATTTTATAGCGCATAAAAGCATCTTCAACGCGATTCATCTCATTGGCAAGGGCTCTTTTGGTTGCCACATGGGTAAGATAATCTTCTTTGACCTCTTGTTTAGCAACCAAGAGTGCTGATTCGAGTTTAGAAATACGGTTTTGAAGTTTCGTTATAGTCTCTTGATTGCTGATCATCTTCTCACTCAATGATCTAGTCTCACTCTCTAAAGAGGAGGCAATATTGAGAAGTTTGACTTGCACAGTCTCAAAGCTATCTTGTTGAAAATTGATACTTTGCAAATCTTTTTTAATCACTTTAACCTGTTCATGGCTAAAGTTACTGCTTTGGATGAGTTCAAGAATCTTTTTATTGATCTCATCAAGAATTTTATCGAGGGCTGCAACTTTTTTCTGCACTTCCGCCTTATCAAGATCAATACGCTTGCTAATCAAATGCTTAATCTCTTGTTGAAGAGCAGGCGTTCCTAGAGCATCGGGAGAATTGCGCAATTCATTGCTAATAGACGCTAACTCATCATTCATGCCCGATGCAATAGACGGTGAAAGTGACGCAATAATTAAAGGAACCAATGTTTTATAAAGTTCAGTGCTGTCATCTTTGCTCAAAATTTTAATTAAGTCTCGAACCATCACTTCAAGATCATCTTTCGTAACATGCCCAAATGCATCTAATTTTTTGAGATAGCTATCATCATAGTTAGAAATAAAATCAAACCATTTTTCTTTCACAAGGTCAATGGACTGTAAATTTTGATGAAAATCGAGACGTTCTAGCGAAGCATTCGCAAGACTGGTTGCTTTCGTATCGTGCAAAAGGGTGATAGCCTGAAGTACACGTTTGGTCAAAGTGGCCAAAGTATTGACCATTTTAAGTGCGTCTCCTTCATTGGCACGATTAAGTTTTGCAACCAAAAAGGCAAGAAGTTCGTCAATATTCCCAATATTAAAACGTTTCATATCGGTCACAATATTAGGATCTAGCTTTTTTGTGTATTTATCAACTTTTTGGCAGTCTTCAACAATCACACCTTTTTGCTTAGCTACTTTACAGAAGACTTTGGCATAATTATCAGGTGTTAAATTAAGATGTTCTGCTTTGATAAGCTCTAGCGAATCCCTAATAATTTCATTAATCGTTGTTGCCATCTCGGAGTCCTTTTATCGCTATCTTAGAAACAAACTCATTTAAAGCATCGGTTGCAGCATAACGGATAGCTTCAAAGCGATTCGTGTCAGAAATAACACTATTGGCTTCAATAGAGAAGTCATACTCTCCGGAAGCTGTTAATTTTTCGACTTTTTTAGTAACGTTGCTTTCATAGTTCATAGCTAAGATAACCGTGGCTTTGTAAGCGATAACATATCCATATCTATCATAGACTGTCGGTGAAAAAGAGATAGACTGAATCTTTACATGTAAAACGCTATCTGCCTGTTCTTTTACAGTCAATTTACCACTAAAACGACTAACAATAGCTTCATTAACAGCATCTTTTATTAAAACACTATTTCTTGGATCTTGTCTTGAGATCGTAACTTCTGCATATATTTTATTGCCTAACGCTTGCTTTGCATAATAGGATGATGGTTTATAACTGCATCCGCTGATAAAAGCTGCTATCAAGAGTCCAAGAAAAAGTTGTTTCATATTACTTTACCACCAAGTTAATCAATTTATTAGGAACATAAATCTCTTTAATGAGTTCACTTCCCTCTAACCATTTTGAGACACTCTCTTTACCTAGGCGCAAAGCCTCTTCTTTTGAAATAGTTGTTTCTACTTCAATTTCTGAGCGTTTCTTGCCATTAACTGTTACTGCTAAAATCATACTATCTTCTACAAAAACTTCTTCTTTAAGTGCAATAGGAGCTAAATTTACGCAACCAAAAAGAGCTTCACTCATTTCCCAGCTTATGTGTGGAACAATGGGCTCTAAGATATTGAGAAGTACAAAATACCCCTCAGACCATACCGCTGAATCATTTTGATCATTCAGCGCATTTAGGGCTTCCATAGATGCTGCAATCAACGTATTGAAAGTGTAACTTCCCTCATATATCTCATTTGATTTTTTAAGTGCTTCATAGACTTTCTTACGTGCATACTTGGATTCTTTGCAAAGCGAAGCATGCTCTATACTCGGAATTGCTTTACATGTAATCGCATTTTCGCTCTTTTGTGCAAAACGTTTCAAAAATCTAAAAGCACCCTCAACCGCACTATCGTTCCACTCTAACTCTTTTTGAGGAGGAGCAGCAAAAAGAATGAAAAGACGCGCAGTGTCCGCACCATAGGTTTTAATGATTGCATCAGGATCAACCGTATTACCTTTAGATTTGCTCATTTTTGAGCCATCTTTAAGCACCATTCCTTGCGTTAGTAAATTTGCAAATGGCTCATCACAACTCACATATCCAAGATCACGTAGTACTTTTGTAAAGAAACGTGAATACAGTAGATGCAGAATCGCATGTTCAATGCCACCAATGTATTGATCGACATTCATCCAGTAGTTTGCACTCTCTTTATCAAATGGCACGTCATTCCATAAGGATGGATCAGTGGTATAACGTAAGAAGTACCAACTTGATTGGAAAAAGGTATCCATGGTATCGGTTTCACGAACAGCTTCGCCATTACATGTAGGACATTTGGTGTGCTTCCATGTGGGGTGTTTATCGAGAGGATTGCCTTCTCCTTTAATCTCAACATCATCAGGCAATGCCACTGGAAGATTTTCAATCTTTTCTGGTACAAGTCCACATTTTGGACAATGAATCATAGGAATTGGAGCACCCCAATAACGCTGACGGCTAATACCCCAGTCACGAAGTTTATAGTTAATGACTTTGGTGCCCATTTTTTTTGCTTCAAAATGCGCAATGATCTTCTTTTGAGCACTTTTAGAATCAAGTCCGCTAAACTCACCAGAATTGACCAATGTGCCATACTCCGTAGTTGCTGCGCTTCCATCAAACGGTGTACTATTTTCAATGCTTTGGATAATCGCTAAATCATACTTGGTTGCAAACTCAAAATCTCTCTCATCGTGAGCAGGAACAGCCATAACTGCACCCCCACCGTACTCGATTAAGACAAAATTTGCTACCCAAACAGGTACATTTTTACCTGTGAGAGGATGAATGACGTCAAGTTCTAAACTTACACCCTCTTTAGGAGCTTGAGCTCGATCGCGCGCACCCACACTTTGCATCTTTTTAATTTGCGCAATTTTTTCTTCACTTAAAAGCTTATGCTCAATCAAATATTTAACAATTGCATGTTCAGGTGCAAGGGCAGAATAACTGACTCCATAAATCGTATCAGGACGTGTCGTGAAAACTTTGTAGCTTTCAAATTGATTACCCAGTTTTGCCTTAGAAGCATCGCTGAGTGTAAAAGAAAACTCTAACCCTTCACTTCTGCCGATCCAGTTCTCTTGCATCGTCAAAACTTGACTTGGCCATCCCTCGCGGAGTTTTTCACAATCATCGAGTAATTCTTGTGCGTATTGCGTAATTTTAAGGTAGTAACCTGGAAGTAAGCGCTGCTCTACGGGGTTATCACAACGCCAGCAACACCCCTCTTCGACTTGCTCATTGGCTAAAACCGTTTGACACGTATTACACCAGTTTAGTGTGGCGCTTTTTTGATACACCAATCCTTTATTAAACATCTCAATAAAAATGCGTTGCTCATGTTTGGTATAGAGTACATCACTTGCGGCAAATTCTCTTTTTTTAGAGAAAGAGAGTCCTAAAGAAGCCAATTCTTTGCGCATGTAGTCTATATTCTCATACGTCCATTTTTTAGGATGAACACCATGTTTAATCGCAGCATTCTCAGCAGGCATACCAAAACTATCCCAACCGATTGGATGCAAAACATTAAAACCATTTTTGCGGTGATGACGCGCTATGGCATCGCCAATAGTATAGTTGCGAACATGTCCCATGTGGATACGTCCACTCGGATACGGGAACATGCTTAAAATATATTTTTTCTTTTTGCTCATATCAGCAAGGGGTTCAAACGCATTGGTTTGTTCCCACGTTTGCTGCCATTTTTTTTCAAGTTCTAAAGGATTGTATTGCATCTTCTCTCCATCAAATTACACGGTACCTTTTTCATACTGTGAACGCATTTTGTTCTTTTCAATTCTATTTTTCTCTTTGATCGCAATCTTCTCTTTGTATTTTTCAACACTAAAACCAATCAACGTTAAAAATGGTGCTGAGATAAAAATAGAGCTGTATGTACCGATAATAACACCGAGTAACATTGTAAAACTAAAGCCATTAATAATTTCTCCACCAAAAACGTAAAGGGTTAGGACAACAAAGAAAACAAGTAGAGAAGTAATGATTGTACGAGAGAGTGTTTTAGAAACACAAATATCAATAATCTCAGAGAAATTCATATTTTTAGTCTCATCAAGCTCTTCTCGAATACGATCGAAAATAATAATGGTATCGTTAAGCGAGTAACCAATCAATGTTAAAACGGCCGCTAAAACATCAAGGCTAAACTCAATATCAAAAAGAATAATTGCTCCCAATGTAATGGTAATATCATGAGCTAATGTAATAATAGAAGCAATAGCAAATTTCCACTCAAAACGTACGGCAACATAAATCAAAATACCGATCATCGCTAAAATCGCTGATATAATACCTTTTGATCGTAGTTCACTTCCTATTTTTGGCCCTACAATATCCACTTTTCGTATATCAAAAGAACCGGTGTCTTTTAAAAGTACTCTAATATGATCCCCAATATCTTGCCCAACACTATCGCTCACAGCTGCAAAACGAATGACAATCTCTTCAGCTGAGCCAAATTCTGTAATTTGAGCTCCTGCAAACATTTTGTCTTTTGCAAGGTCTTCTCTGATTTTATCAAGAGGAGCTTTTGCATCATACTTGAGCTGAACAACGGTTCCACCTACAAAATCAACACCGTAATTAAATCCTTTTGTAAAGACAAGGATAACAGAGACAAACGCTAAAAAAAGTGTTGATAGCACGAAGAGACGTGCATATTTCATAAAATTGTAAATTTTACCTTTTGAAAAAAACTCCATTAGTGACCTCTCTTTTTCATGCCAAACCAAAAATTAATACTATGATTTTTTTCAATATAAGACATCAACGCTTCATACATTCCATGTGTACCTAAAATTGCTGTCAACATCGAAATCAAGTTACCAATAAGCATACTGATTGCAAAGCCTTTAATTGGCCCTGTACCGTACACATAAAGGATCACAGAAGAAACGGCTAGCGTTAAGTTACCATCAACAATGGCACTCATAGCATTTTCATACCCTTTTTCGACAGATTGTCTAATGGCGACACCTTGACGCAAGAGTTCACGAATCCGTTCGGTGATAATAACGTTTGCATCCACGGCCATACCAAGGCTTAGAACAATACCTGCCATACCTGGTAACGTAAGCGTTGCTCCAAAAAGTGCCATAATGGCAATCAATAAGAGAAAGTTTACTAAAAGCGCAAAGCTAGCAAAAACACCCGCCATATGATAATAAACTATTAAAAATCCAACAATAAGAATAAATCCAGAGATTAAAGCAATAGAACTTGCTTGAATACTATCTGCACCTAAAGATGGTCCCACACTTCGTTTTTCAAGGAGTGTAACGGGGGCTAAAAGAGCACCACTACGAAGTGCAATAGCCACATCGTGCGCCTCTTTAACACTAAAGCCACCGCTAATCTGACCACTTCCTCCACCAATTCGTTCACGAATAACAGGATCAGAATAGACTTTATTATCTAAAACAATTGCTAAACGATTGCCAATATTATTGGCTGTGAAATCACCAAAAATTTTTGCACCCTCAGAGTTAAGGGTAAAGTTAATCACAGGTTGATGCATGTCACTAAAAGCTACTTTGGCATCGGTAAGCATGCTGCCATCGATGATAGGAATCTCTTTGAGAATATGGCGAATATTATCGCCTCTTGCATCACTTAAAATAACATCACCGTATTGAGCTGCCTCTGTAGGACTCATACTATTCGCACGATCACGTTTTTTTTCATCAACGGCCATCAGTTGCAAATGTGCTGCTTTTGCGATCAACTCACGAGCACGTTGCTCATCTTCCGCTGTTTTAATACCTGGAAGTTCGACCAAAATTTTATCACTTCCTTGTTTTGCAACATTGGGTTCCGCTAAACCAAATTGATCCAAACGATTACGAATTGTCTCAACAGCTTGAGAAATAGCATACTCTTTAATAATTGTTTTTTCTTGATCTGTTAGGTTTAAAGAGTAACGTAAAGCTTCTTTTTGAACGTGCAAGCCACTGACAGTTTTAAGCATTTCATCAATTTTTTTCTCTTCATCTTTGTCAAGAAGTGTGAAAGAGAGCACCTCTTCATCAAGACGAAAATCATCAATAATAATGTCATTACTTTGCGCAAAAAACTTGATACTGGAAGCAATAGATTTAACTTTTGATTTGATAGCTTCTTCCGTTTTTACACCTAAAAGCATATGAAGACCGCCTTGAAGATCAAGACCCAAAGCAATTTTAGCCCCTTTTTCACTTTGCAAAAAAGTAGGCATTGACATGCCTACTCCAAAGATAATTGCAATGAGAAAAATGACTAAACGGTAATTGAATTTACCACTAGGCATCGATTTTCTTTGCAATATATTCTCTTGAAATCTTCACCATGACGCCTTCATCATTAAGCTTAACTTTGATAGAATCTTCTTCAGGTTTCACGACTTCACAGATTAAACCACCACTGGTAATAACTTTATCACCTTTTTGAAGTGCTTCAAGCATTTCTTTGTGTTTTTTCACCTGTTTTTGTTGCGGCCTAATCACAAGAAAATAAAAAATTGCGAAAAGAACAACGAGTGGAAGTAAAGAAGAGAGTAAACTTGCAGAACCTTGCATGGAAATCCTTTGTGAAAAAAAATTTAGAGATATATTTTACCCGCATTTATATAATAAAAGCCTTTGTTATCGCCTTACTCCTTTCTGCTTTTATTTACCTAAGCTATTTTGAGATCACCTTGCGTCCTCTCAATTCTCTTTTAGCAATCGCTGGTTTTTACCTTCTTTTGGGCGAAAATCGCATCGTCTGGTTTTGGAGTGGCCTTTTTATTGGACTTATGTGGTTTTACTGGATTAGCTTTAGTTTTGTCTATTATGATTTGAGCTTTCTTATTCCTCTCATTATTTTTGGTGTTGCTTTCGTTTATGGCATTCTTTTTTGGCTGATTGGACGATTGGGAAGTTCCATTTATGTGCAACTACCACTGCTTTTTAGTGTCAGTTTTATTGATCCTTTTGGCTTTAATTGGTTAAAACTTGAAGTTATCCTTATTGATACCTATTTTTCAACCACACACCTTGCCTTTGGACTCTTTTTAAGTGGTATTACCCTTTTAAAAGCACTTCCAAAATGGTTTAAAACGCTAGCGCTTATCCCACTTCTTGGAGCTCTTTACCAAACAACACCCAATGTAACTCTTCCTAAAATGGATGTTGCGATACCTACGATGCATATTCCACAATCCCAACGTTGGGATACTGCGTATCAACAAAAAGCGATCGATCTTAATTTCGCATTGATTGAACAAGCCATTGCTCAAAACAAAGAGCTGATTATTTTTCCAGAAAGTGCATTTCCACTCTACTTAAACCGTGCTCCTCGTTTGATTGAAGCACTAAAAAATTACTCTGAGCGGATTACGATTGTGACGGGATCATTGACGTATGAAGAAAATGAAGGTTTTTACAACTCTTCGTATCTTTTCAAAAAGGGAGAAATGCAAATTGCTCACAAGATTGTTCTTGTGCCTTTTGGTGAAGAGGTACCTTTCCCTGCATTTATTGTTGAAATTATCAATAAACTCTTTTTCGATGGGGCAAAAGATTATCAAAAAGCAAAAGAGCCACACGATTTTGTGATAGAGGGGATTCCATTTAGAAGTGCCATTTGCTATGAAGGAACAAACGATAAACTGTTTGCGGGAAACCCTAAACAGATGATTGTCATTAGCAACAACGCATGGTTTAGCCCGTCAACGGAACAGACCTTACAATATTTACTGCTGCGTTACTACGCGAAAAAATATCAAACGGTGATTTATCATAGTGCCAATAGTGGCAAAAGTGGCGTTATACTGCCTTAAAGGCACCCATGCGTGAGTGCCTTTAAAAGCTTTACATGTAAACTATTTTTTAAGTGCTTTAAAGATCTCTAAGCTATCCAATTTTTCCCAAGGATAGTCACTCTGCCCTACTTGTCCACGTGCTGCAACATCTGCGTATAAGAACGTTTCACTGCTTGGTTTATCCAAACTAAATTTTTCAGTAATCCAACGAGGTGTCAAACTAAACGTTTCAAGAACAAAGCTTGAGAGTTCATCATCACTGATACTGGTATAGGTTCCAGAGGTATCAACAGCAATGGAGACAGGTTTTGCCACACCAATGGCGTAAGAGAGTTGAACAGAACATTTTTTAGCAAGACCTGCTGCTACAATATGTTTTGCAATCCAACGTGCCGCATAAAGACCACTACGATCTACTTTGGTATAGTCTTTACTGGATTGTGCGCCACCACCGATAGGTGAATAACCACCAAAACTATCAACGATGAGTTTACGACCTGTTAACCCTGAATCGTGAAGTGAACTGTGGTTAACATAACGACCTGTTGGGTTAATATGAATAATGGTGTCATTTGGATCATACAGATCTGTTGGAAGGCCTGTATCATCAATAAGACCCTTAATCAAAGCTCTTACTTCTTCGATTGGCATCGTTTCTGTCGATGGCGCAGAAACAACAATCGTATGAATTTTTTGAGGCTTGCACTCTTCAAAATTTTGTTTGCTACCATAATCAACCGTGACTTGTGTTTTAATATCAACACCCAATTTATGGTTGTGTTTCAGTGCATAATTGTAAACTTTATCGCATAACATTCTTGCGTACGTGATAGCCGCTGGCATAAAATCAGCCGTTTCAGATGAGGCAAAACCAAACATAATGCCCTGATCGCCTGCACCAATTTCACCACTTTCTTGATCGACACCTTGATTGATATCGCTACTTTGTTGATTGAGAAGGACTTGCACTTTGACTTCATCAGGATAGAGACATTGCTCTTTAGTGAAAGCTGACTTACCATCGTAACCGATTTTAATGAGGGCGTCTTTTACGATTTTTTCATAATCAGAAAAAGAGAGGATACTCTTCGTATTGACCTCGCCACCGATGATAACATGCTTACCTGCAACAAAAACTTCACTGGCTACGCGTGAGTTTTTATCGGCAATAATGAGCGCATCAACAATACTATCTGCAATGATATCGGCACATTTGTCAGGGTGACCTGGGCTTACCACTTCAGAGGTAAAAAGGTAGTGTTTTGTGTGTTCCATTTTTGTTTTCCATTTCTTTGTTTTCCAGCAAAAAGCCTAAACCTCTGCATTGTTTTCCATCCTTTTGTTTTCCGTTTATGGTTTCAAGAAGAGACGAAACATAAAATAAAATTAAAAGTTTGAATAAGAGCTCCTATGAGCCCACCGCTTATTAAGAAGAGTATAATACTCTCTTTATTCTAAAAATTTCTTTGGTCATTGTGCTACTACGAAATGATAAGATTCCATACACCAATACTGACAAATGAAAAGAGAATACCTAAAGCAAGGGCATTAATCAACAAATCTCGATTCAGCCCTCCCCTAATTCCAAAAACAACCGCCATCGTCATCGGAGGCATTGCTGTTTCTAAAAAAGTGACCCTAACCCATTCGGCTTTTAAATCGGCAAAGAAATAAAATCCTATAAGCATCAAAAGTGGAGCAATTACCATTTTAAGGCTGAGTGCAACCATATTCTCCTTGAAGTAAAGCGATAAAGTACGAAACTCCAACTTCATACCTACAATAGCAGTAACCAAAGGAATCAGTGTAGCTTGAAACTTATCAAGAATTGTTTCAATGAGTGGAGGAAATTCTGTCCCTTGAAAATAGATTGCAACAACAATAGCAAGAAGCGGCGGTGAAAAAACCATCTGTTTTGCCACATCACGCACACGTTGTTCTTGTCCTCCACCCCATGCAATGAGCGCTATACCAAACGTCATCAAGGCAATAAACGTACCAATTTGATCGTACACGAGAGCATAACTGACAGCATGCAGAGAGTAAAAAGATTCGATGTAGGAAAAGCCAACAAAACCTGTATTGCCAAAACCGACAATGACCATCATCGTGACGAGATTTTTTCGATCCATTTTCATAATGCGACCAGCAAAATAACCCAAAGACAAAGAGAGTGCCATCGTTATGTAGGCAATGAGAATAATGGAGAAAACTTCATGACTAAACGTCATATGCCGTATTTTAGAAAGGGCAAGTGCAGGGAGTGAAAAGTAGATCACAAACTCGGTTAAAGCCTCTGAAATATCGTGTTTGATTTTTTTAAAAAGATACCCTAAGGCAACAAAAATAAAGACGGGAGCAACATTTTCAATCATTCTAAACTTCTTTTACATGTAAAGGCAAAAAGGCGCAAAATCACCACGGCTTTGTCGTGGAATTTTCTAAAGCGTTTTCTAACATACCTAAAAATTTCTCGCGTTCTATGACACACGCACCTAAGGATTGGAGATGATCGGTTGGAAGCTGACAGTCTATAAAATCACCCCCTAAACCTTTCACTTTCTCACACAACCCTACTAAAGCGGCTTTTGAAGCATCACTCTTTGTTGAAAACATCGACTCACCACAAAATACGCCTCCAAGATAAAGTCCATACAAACCTCCGACCAATTTTTCTTCGGCATAACACTCCACCGAATGGGCAAAACCCTTTACATGTAAATCACAAAATGCAGAGATTAAATCTTCGCTAATCCAACTTTTTTGCCCTTTTGCAAGTCTGGTTTCTAAACACAAACGCATCACTTTCTCAAAGCAGGTGTCATAGCGTATCTGAAAGTGTTTCATACTTTTGGCTAAACTTTTGGAGATTTTGATGTTTGAAGGGAGAAGAACAAGCCTAGGATCGGGCGACCACCAAAGAATCGGATCACCCTCATTAAACCATGGGAAAATGCCTTGAACATAGGCCCGAAGCAATCTCTCTGGTTTAAGATCGCCTCCCCATGCTAAAAGCCCCTCAGTACTGGCATCTGTAGGATCAGGAAACGTATAATCGTTTGGATGCAACTGAGGGATGAGTACCTTAGTTGCCACCGCTGTATTCAAAGACCAATTTTTTAGACTTAAAGTCAATTTTACAAACACCACCATTTTTGAGCTTACCAAAGAGTACTTCTTCGGAAAGAGGTGTTTTGATCTGCTCTTGAATGACACGACGCATCACACGAGCACCCATCTCTTTGCTGTAACCCTCACTTGCAAGGTATTTTTTAGCAGCTAAACTTGCTACGATCTCTACTTTTTTATCTTTGAGTTGCTCGGTGAGTTCACCTAAAAGCTTCTCGACAACATTGATCATCACAGACTCTGAAAGCGGAGCAAAATGGATGACTTCGTCCAAGCGGTTTCTAAACTCAGGCGAGAAGAACTCTTTAATCGCGTGATCCGTTCGGCTGTTTTCACTCTTTGTAAAGCCCATTGTTGGAGCTTCTTTTGTTCCAAGATTGGACGTCATGATGATAATAACATTGCGAAAATCAATCTTCGTTCCATTGTTATCAGTCAAGGTCGCACTGTCGAAAATTTGAAGCAAGATATTCAGCATATCAGGATGCGCTTTTTCAATCTCATCGAGCAATAACACGGTATAAGGATGCTTTTTGATCGCTTCACTCAGTTGTCCACCCTCATCGTACCCCACATAACCAGGAGGCGCACCGATCAGACGACTGACAGTATGTTTTTCCATATATTCGCTCATATCGTAACGCTCAAAATGCACACCAAGCTCAAAGGCAAGCTGTTTAGCCACTTCGGTTTTACCCACCCCTGTAGGTCCTGCAAACAAGAAAGAACCAATCGGCGAGGTTGGGTTACCAAGTCCAGCGCGACTTCGTTTAATCGCTTTAGCCAATGCCTCGATCGCGGCATCTTGTCCAAAAATTTTGGATTTAAGGTGCATTTCTAACTCTTGCATGACAGCACCCTCATCCTTAGTGACACTACGACTTGGAATGTTCGCAATTTTTGCAAGAACCGCTTCAAGATCGCTCATCTCGACTACTTTTTTACGCTTTTTAGCGAGGTGAAACGACGCACCCACTTCATCGATGAGATCAATTGCAGAATCGGGTAAAAATTTGTCGCTAATGTATTTTTTGGCAAGCTCCACTGAAGCTCTTATGACTTCATTAGGGTACTTCACGCCATGATGTTTTTCATAACTTCCTTTAAGTCCTTTGAGGATCAAAAAGGAGTCTTCAATGCTTGGCTCTAACACATCAATCTTGGCAAAACGACGGCTCAGTGCTTTGTCTTTATCGAAGAAATTACGAAACTCGCCATAAGTGGTAGCACCAATGCAGCGAATTTTTCCAGAAGCAAGTGCTGGTTTTAAAAGATTTGAAAGATCCATAGACCCACCACTCGTTGCACCGGCTCCTACGATGGTATGAATTTCATCAATAAATAAAATAGCCCCTTTTTTCTCTTCCAATTCTGTAAGAATTTCTTTGAGACGTTTTTCAAAATCACCACGGTATTTGGTACCTGAAAGCAGCGCGCCCATATCAAGCGCATACACAGGTGTATTTTTTAAGATTTCAGGAACTTCCCCTTCGCTAATCTTTTCAGCCAAACCTTCAACAATGGCCGTTTTACCAACACCTGGTTCGCCTACCAAAAGAGGATTGTTTTTCTTTCTGCGACACAATACTTGCATGACGCGTTTGACCTCATCAGCACGTCCAATGAGTGGATCGATCTGTTTTTGTTTTGCAAGCGAAATCAAATCAAGCGTATATTTTCCAAGTGCGCTCTCTTTTTGCTCACCAAGACTTTGCTCTTTATTTTGAGGAGCACTGAGCGCGGTTACTTCTTCAACAACAAGTAGTTTATCCACCCCTTGTTGCAATAAAAGAGCAACACAAAAAGCATTGCTCTCATCCATCATGGCTATTAAAAGATCAAACACACTTGCTTCAGATTTGCCCGCACTTTTTACATGTAACATCATCGACTCAACCACACGAGAAAGCGCTACGGTTTCTAGTGGTTCATAACTCTCTTCGCTTGGAACGACCTGAGGGTTAGCTACAAAGTACTTCTCCATGGAGCGTTGCAAGAAAGTAATGCTGAGTCCACAGTTGATAAGAAGCTCAGCCACATGTTCATTGCTCAACAAAGCAAAAAAGAGGTGATCAACGGTAATGTATTCATAACGATGCTTCCTAACAAACGCGATGGCATCATTGAAAACGAAATTGAGTTCTTGACTAACCATAATCTTCTCCTTTTTTACGTTATAAGCTTAGAAAAAGAGTTACTCTTCTTCCATAATGGCACGAAGCGGAAATTGCTCCTCTTTTGCCATTTTTCGTACATGCGCCACTTTTGTCTCAGCAATTTCATAGGTATAAACGCCACAGAGCCCTTTACCTTTTTCATGAACACTGAGCATAATTTCGTTTGCTTTTTCAAAACTATGATGAAAAATCTGCATCAAAACTTTAATGACAAACTCCATACTACTATAATCGTCATTGAGCAACAAAACTTTGTACATTCTGGGCTCTTTGATCTCGATGGCGTCGATCGTTTCGTTTTGAAACTCCCCTTCTAAGTGGTGCATTTAAAGCCTCTATTTTGCTGTGAGTTTGTCAATATCTTGTTGGATAATATCCAAACCTACTTTTCCGATATAAAATTTATTCTCTGGATTGGAAGCATTGTAAATATCCGTCACTTTTTGGTATTTACCCTCTTTCAGGACAATTTTAAACGGTACTTGCAATGTTCCTTTATACGCGATGTCTTGAACGATTGTCTCGACTATTTTTTTGTTTTTAGGAGAGTTGGTAATAAAATAATATGCATTGTATTTTGCTGCAAAATTCTCGACCACATACTCATCGCTGACTTCTTCAAAATAGTTAAGTCCAATAAGCATGACATCATCAGCATTTTGAAGTTGAAAGTCCATCAAAGAAGGAGCTTCTTCTTGACATGGGACACAAAACGTACCAAAAATATCGATCAATACAATCTTACTTTCATCATCTTCAATCACAAAACCACCGTTTTTACGAAGCAATGTCAGTTTTGCACCTGAAACGCTTTTAAGCTCAACTTTATCGCCCTCTTTATAGGTCTCCTTGGCTGTAGAAACCGTTGATGTTTCTGAACCACATCCCAAAAACAGAAGTGATGTCATAACTGCGATTAAACTGATTAATTTTTTCATGTTTCCCTCGTACTAACTTTTAGTTTATTCTACTTTATTAAGATAAATAATATGTAAACTACTCTTTGTAAGCATAATTTTTGATCGCTGTTTTAGCTTCTCTTTGGGCATCTTTCTCTTTTAAGCTCTCTCGTTTGTCATGCTCATTCTTACCACGTGCTAGTGCGATCTCAACTTTAGCAAGATTTTTGGCATTAAAATAGATCGCAAGGGGCACGATGGTAAGTCCATCTTTCGCTACTTTCATATCCCATTTGCGTAACTGCTTCATATGTAAAAGTAGTTTTCTTGGAGCCCTCTCATTAGGAGCATAATTTAGATTCGCCGTTGAGAGATGCGAAATATGTGCATTGAGCAAAAACGCTTCCCCTTTAATGATCTTTACAAACGAGTCTTTAAGATTGACTCTACCTTGACGAATCGCTTTCACTTCACTACCTTGAAGCACAATACCCGCTTCAAGTTTTTCTAAAATTTCATAGTCATGGAACGCTTTTTTATTGCGTGCGACAGCTTCACCCATTTTTTACCTTATGCGCTAATCTGAAAAAACTACTTCCACTACCACTAAAAAACCATCCCTCTTTGGCATATGTGCCAAGTTCCGGGTATGCTTTTAAGCATGCAGGGAAAAGATCATTGAGCTTTTCTTTACTAAAATTATCCAACAGTTCAAGGCTCTTTAATGCTGCCATTCTCGAAGCTAGCGCTTGATCTATGGATTGCAAGAAATATTCCCTATAGGTTTTATACACCAATGCTGTGTTGCATGCAAGTGGCGGCGTAAAGACCTCAATGTCAAGAGCTGGCTCATCAAACTTCTCGACAACCTCACCAATGCCACTGACATTGGCACTATCAAACCCTGAAACAAAGAAAGGAACATCCGCACCCACTTCGCTTCCAATGCGCATCATCTCTTCAACACTTAGCCCTAAAGTTGCCACCTCATTAAGCATCTTTAAAAATGTTGCACTGTCACTACTTCCACCACCAAGTCCTGAGCCTGTAGGAATTGCTTTCTTTACATGTAAAGCATTTTCACTCATCACACGCTCGATCTCTTTAGCAAAACCGTGTTGTTTGAGTACCATGAACGTGCGGTACAGGGTATTGTGCTCCAGCGCGCAATTAAAATCGCCTACCAACTCAAAAGGATGAGTGCTCTTTTTAGGTACAAAGCTCAATGTGTCATATAAAGAAGGGACCAGCATAAAGCGCGAAAGTAACTCATGGTAATTGCCACGGGTCCCAACGATTTTAAGAAAGACATTGATCTTTGCGTGCGCTTGATAATGCATTATTTAAATTTCTCACTGAGGCTTGAAAGAGCACTATGGTCGGTACTTTTACTTGCCTCAATATTGGACTCTTTAATGGCACGTTCTAGCTCTTCGCGAAGAATGAGCATGTTTTTGGGTGCATCAAAGCCTAATTTGACAACACCTTTTGAGATTTCAATGACACGCACCGTTATATTCTCATTTAAAACAACACCCTCTCCAATTTTTCGTGTGAGTATTAACATGTTACGCCCTTAGCGATAGTGAATTTAGGAGATATTCTACTCCATTTGCGCTGATTTCCACAACGCTGAGCATCTCATCAATAACGATTTGATAAATGCCCTCTTCTTGCTTTTCAAAATTTTGAGCACTAAGCTTTCGACCCAAGAGTATATCTTGAGGTTCACTGAGATAACGATTTATGGGAAGATCAAGATAATCCAGTGGGTTTAACGCACGCTCATTGTCATAAAAAAAATCGCCTTCATTAAGACGTTCTAATGCACTTAAACAACCACGAAATCCTAGTTTCTCAGCAATCAATGCGCCAATACTTCGCACATATCCCCCCTCTGAAATCGTAATCTCAAAGGTCAAAAAAGGATGTGAGTAGTGAACCAAATGGCAGTCATAAATAGTGCTTGTGATGGCTTTGAGTTCAAACTCTTTATCGTTGCGTGCCAAATCATAGGCACGTTGTCCATCAATCTTCTTAGCCGAATATTTAGGTGGCAGATACGTTTTTTCACCTACCATGCTTTGCAATACAAAGTTTACAGAGTCAGGATGAAATGGCATCATCTGCTCAACGTTTTCAACTTTTTCGATGTCTAAGGTAGGACTTGATGCACCCATCCACAGTGTTGCTCGATACGTTTTTGGCGCTTTTTTCAAAAAACGAAACAATTTTGTAAATTGCCCAAAAGCTATAATCAAAACCCCTTGAGCAAACGGGTCAAGCGTGCCTGAAAATCCCGCTTTTTTCATATTGTAGCGTCGTTTAATGCGACTTAAAAAATGGTTTGAAACCATACTCGCGGGTTTATAAGCAACAAAAAGGCGATTGTCCACTATATCTTCTCCACAAATGACGCTAAGATATCCCTTCTAGTACCACTAAAGTTGATCTGCAATTTAAACTCGCGCCCTACTTTACTCACTTCGGTCACACGCCCAATGCCAAAGATTTTATGCTTCACTAAATCGCCTTTTTTAAACGAAGTCGTTTTCTCTAAAATCAGACTTCCCTCGCAGACACCTGCTTCTTTAAGAAATCTACTTTTGGTAAGTTCAGTTCTTCGTCCTTTGTAAAAACGACTTCCAGAGAAGCTCAGGGTTAGCTCTTTTTTAGCACGTGTAATGGCGACATAACCCAAACGACGTTCTTCTTCAATGTCGCTACCATCTCCAATGAGGGGGAAAAAGCCCTCTTCCAAACCAATGACAAAGAGATATTCAAACTCCAAGCCTTTACTTGCGTGAATGCTCATAATCGAGATATTTTCACTATCAATCTGATCTTGGTCACTTTGGAGTGCTAGTTCATTTAAGAAGTCATCCACACCCATTTGTGGATTTTGCTTCACGTAATCACGGAAAAGTCCGTAAAACTCATCAATGTTGGAAAGACGATCTAAGGAATCAGGTTGATTGTTGTAATACTCTTTAATCGCAAAGGACTCTTCAATCGCATCGATCATATCGTACGTAGAGTTTTGCTGAATGCTCTGCATATGGGCAATGTTTTGAACAAACTCTTTGAGGGCTAGCGAAGCTTTTTTGGTTGCGTCTTTTTCAATCGCAGCTTCATTACATGTAATGTACTCATAAATCGACTGATGGTTGTCGTAGGCTGATTTAAAGATACGATCAATGGTCACTTTACCAAGACCTCGTTTAGGGCGATTGATAATGCGCTTGATGGAAAAATCATCATGGGGATTGGCAATCACACGCAGGTAACTGATGACATCTTTGACCTCAGCACGCTCATAAAACTTGACACCACCTACCATATTGTAAGGAATTTTCTCTTTGTTAAGCCCTTCTTCGAGTGAACGGCTAAGAGCATTAATGCGGTATAAAACAGCAATTTCATGAGGGTTTACACCACTTTCAATCAGCTTTCGAATACGCTTTGCAATGGAGTGAGCTTCTTGATTTTCATCATGTGAATCCATCACCTCAATCGCTTTCCCCTCACCTTTTGTACTCTCAAGCACTTTACCAATACGTCCACGATTGTGTTCGATGAGATCGTTCGCCGCTTTGAGAATTTGGGTGGTTGAACGGTAGTTTTTCTCTAATTTAACGATTTTAACATTGTCAAATGATTCATGAAATTCTAAAATGTTTTTAATGTTCGCACCACGCCAGCCATAAATACTCTGGTCATCATCGCCCACAACACAGAGATTACTGTGGGTGAAACAGAGCTTGCGAAGTAGCTTGTATTGCAGTTCATTCGTATCTTGGTACTCATCCACCATAATGTATTGATAACGCTTGCTTACCTCTTCGCACAGAGCGTCATCGCCCTCCAAAATTTTATACGGAAGCACCAAAAGATCATCAAAATCGACTAAGTTATTGGAAAGCAAATAGTCTTCGTATTGCTCATAAATTTTAGCAATCGCTTGATAACTTTTCTGCTCTGCTTTCTCCCACGCCACTTTGGGGTCAATCAACGAGGTTTTATAGCGTGAAATCTCACTGGAAATCATGCCTGTTGAAAGTTCTGTCGTGGAATTTAAACTTTTTAAAATACGCTTTTTATCATCGGTGTCGATAACAACGAAGCTATTTTTTCGTCCTATTTTTTCAATGTGAAACTTTAAAAAAAGTAGACCAAATTTATGGAATGTACACAAAAGGGGTGGATAGCTATGCTCTTCGATCATCGCCATAGCGCGTTCTCGCATCTCACTAGCCGCTTTGTTGGTAAAGGTCAGTGTTAAGGTATTTGCAGGAGGAATCCCTAAGGAAAGTAAATACGCTAAACGCGAAGTGATCGTTTTCGTCTTTCCACTACCTGCACCTGCCAAGATAAGCACAGGACCATCCACACACTTTACGGCATCTTGTTGTGACTCGTTTAACATCGCTAAATCTTGCATGCGTTCATCTACTTTTTTGTGATATAAATTGTATTTATTATAGCGAAAAAAGTTTAAGCAAAACTCCATAGACTTTGGACAGACACTCCACACCTAAAGAAGCTTCTGTTTTTAAAGACAATGTCATACTTTTGTACATTGTTTTTAATATTATTTTTCGTTATAATCATTCACGTGTTATAAAAGAAACTTATAAGGATAATTCAATGCTGAAAGATTTCTCTAAAGTAGAAACCTTTTTAACGGTTGTGCGCGAGAAAAGCTTCTCAAAAGCCTCGAAAAAATTAGGAATCAGCCAACCTGCAGTCACCCAACAAATTAAACTTTTAGAAGAGTATTTGGATATTCAAATTGTCGATCGTAAAAAAAACGGTATTAAACTGACTACCGCTGGAGAAGAGCTTTACAAAGTTGCTATCAAACTTGAGAAACATCTCTTAGCAGCTGAGCGTGAAATGCTTCGTTTAGTCAATAAAGAGGTTATTTTTGTCCTTGGTGCATCACCCGTCATTGGAAATTATATCTTGCCAGATTTTCTCAATGACATTCAAGAAGCCATTAAAAACAATGTCATGCTTAAAGTCGAAGACGCCGCAGGCGTTACTGAAAAATTACTCGATAAAAAGGTCGATTTGGCCCTGATTGAAGCACCTATTTTTCAAGAAGGTATCATTTACCGTGAATGGTTGGAAGATGAACTTGTGATTACAAGTCGTTCACCGCTTCCGAAGATGGTTAAAAAAGAGGATTTACTCTCCTTCAACTGGATTTGCCGTGAAGAAGAGTCCAATACGCGCAAAATCATTCATGAGACATTTGAAAAGATGGATGTGGATTGTAAAAGTTTTAAAGTGAAAAGTATCGTTACAAGCTCTACGGCTGTCAAACATACCCTCATGAAAGCGAACATTGAAGAGACACCTACAGTTTCGATTCTCTCAAAACATATTATCGCAGACGAATTGGAAAACGGACAACTTTACACCACAAAAATGAAGGGGTTAAAGCTCACACGCATGCTCTATCTTTGCTATATTAAAGACCGCAAACATGACGCCTTGATTGACAATGTCATCAACTACATTATGAACAAACACGACATTAAAGCCTAAATACTACTTTTTAATCAATTTTTGATTGTTAGGATTGGACATTAACGCTTCCATAGAGCGCTTAATTCCAGTCTCTTTAGGTATTTGGGCAACGACCTTTGGAGGTGTGCTCAAGTTGATAAAAATCGGTATCTCTTCAATAATAATCTGTAAAATCGCTTCAATAGGCAGACTGACCAAAGAGCCAAAATTATCATTTCCAAAACCTGCTTCAAAGCTGATTTTACCATTGTAAATTTGGGTACTCTCAAACGTATAACCCGCTAGAAAAAACATCGTAATGGGCTTAAAATTTTGACTGATCTGCGCAGGCAATGCTGGGTCAAAGGAAACATCAGAGATGTTGGTCAAAATCGAAAAATTAACCCCACGTTTAAGGAGTAACTCCAATACCTCTTTGGCGTGTCTTTTCATCTGTCCATGAAACTCTTCACTTCCCAGTAAGCCTTCAAGCATCACACATTCCTTTAAACTCTTTCAAGAGGGATTCTATTTCACTAATACCTAATTGCCAAAAATGCTCATCTTCAATGTCAAAACCAAATTTTTTAATCAACTCTTTAGGGCTTTGGCTACCGCCCGCACTGAGGAAACTGGTGTAGTTTTGCACAAAAGCTGCTTTATCACTTTTTTTATAAAGCCCATAAAGTGCTAAGACCAGTAGCTGTCCATAACTGTATGCATAGCAGTAAAATGGAGAGTGAATAAAATGGGGAATATAGCTCCACCAAAGGTCATAATCTTTGCTCAGCGTAATACTCTTGCCAAACATTTTTTGACTCTCTTGCGTCCAGTAATGATTGAATGTTGCAAGGTCCAGCTCACCCTCATGGGCATGTACTTTACGCTCAAACGTGGTAAAATTGATCTGTCTGTAAAGGGTAGAGAAAATATCTTCGATTTTACTCGCATACAACGAACGCTTTTCGCTCACACTCAAATTATCTTTGATCGCATCAAACACCAGCATCTCTGCAAAAACGGAAGCTGTCTCTGAGGTTGTCAAAGGAGTATCACTTCCCAAATACCCTACATCGCGTGAGAGGTACTGATGAATCGCGTGTCCTAGTTCATGAGCAAGGGTGAAAAGATCGCGTCTGGTATCGGTATGGTTTAAAAGTACATATGGATGCGTACTCGGTGTTGCAGGATGGGAAAAAGCCCCACCTCTTTTTTTATCTTTAGGTAAAACATCGATCCACCCTTTTTCAAATGCAATAGAAGCAATTTCATAAAATTTAGGATTAAACTTTTTAAAAGCATCTAAAACGATTTGCTTGGATGTTTGAAAATCAAACGTAGCACTCGAAGCTTCAAGTGGAGCGTAACGATCGTACTCGTAAAGTTCTGGCAGACCCAAAAGTTTTGCTTTTTGCACATAATAGTCTTGCACCAAATGAAAGCTACTCTCCGCACTTTTCACCAAAGCATCAACACTTTTTTGCGTGATTTTATTGTCCATATGGCGTGGTTGTTCTGCATTTTTATAGCCACGAAGTTCGCACTCACTCGCAAGATCAGTTTTAATCATATTAAAGATGTACGCCAAAAGAGGTTGATGTGGTTTTAAACCCTTAGTAAAGGCACTGGCAGCTTTTTGTCGTACATTACGATCAGCATCTTGGAGTTTACTCAGGATCTCTTCTTCAGAGAGTTTTTCACCCTCATAGGCAAACTTTAAACGGCTAAAATGTTCATCAAAAAGTCGGCTAAAGGCGGAAGCAGAAGTCATCTCTTTTTTAAGAAGAATGCGCTCCTCTTTTTGGCTGAGTTGATAAGGCTTTTCTTCGACCAATGACTCTAAATAGTACTTATACATGGGAGCAGAAGCGATCAATTCTTCTTGCTTAGATTTTGAAAGTTTGTTAAATTCAAGTTCAAAAAAGAGAAGGTTTTCAGCAATGTTGGAATGTGCTTGCTGATACTTGGCATAAAAGCCACCATTATCACTGTTTGTTGCAAATTTCAAAAATGCATACGTCATAATACGACCAAGCTTCTCGTTAATCGATTCATACTCTCGAATGGATTCTAAAAATTCGTTTACATGTAACTCTTTGAGTTTTCCTTTGCAAACACATTCTAAGCTTTTTGCACGCGATGCGGCATCCTTTAAATCTGCCTCTAATAATGCTTCGTTTTCATACAGTGCCGATAAATCCCAATTCAATAGTTAGTCCTTAATACATACATTTTTAATTATTTTAAATCCTACAAGCGCATTCATTATAGCAAATTTCTCCGATTTTTGGAGGCTTTTGATGTCCAATAATTCAGCCTTAATCATACCACTGGCTAACAATCTAGCTCTGGTTGTTCCCTCTAAAAACGGACGAAGCGGTGTTTTCCATTCTCCATCTATAAAGAGTGCAATATTGGCAATGCTGGTATCTTTAAGTTCGCCTTTACATGTAAAGATGACATCATCGACGTCTTCGCGCAAATGCGCATTTAAAGCCTCTCTGTTGCAGTATTTGTAAGCGTAGTCTATGTCAGCTTCTACGAGTGCAAATGTTTGTAAGTTGCGCGGTGTGTAAGGAATATACTCAATCTTTTGAATCTCATTGGCATACTCAACGCGCACTCTACATGTAAACTCTTTGGGTGGGAACAAATGCTCGGAAAGCACGATCTTTTGCGTTGTGCCATAAAGCTCTTTACGCGTTTTATCAAACCGTGCTTGATGAAATGCAATATGCCCTACTTCGCCATCCACCGCTTTTAGCGTTTCAAAACACGGGGATATAGACTTTATCACACAACTCATCGTACTCCTTTTGCGCCTCACTTAAAAGCGTTATACCTCCACCACTTTTAAACACATGCCCCTCTTTCGTTTTTTCCAAAAAGCGAATCATCACCGCACTATCCAGACTTTTCCCATCATAAATCCCAAAAATACCCGTAAAAAAGCCTCGTGAATAGCCTTCAATGCGCTCTATGATCTCCACACTACTGCGTTTTGGTGTTCCACTGATAGAGCCTGCTGGAAGAAGTGTTGCAATAATATCGCCGACATTTTCATGCCAATTTTCGTCTAATTTTCCCGTGATTTTTGAGCTTACTTGAAGAAGTTCTTTCGCTCCTGCTTGTATCTTTTCCACATAACGAAACCGCTCAACACGCACTTCGCGAGAGACCATGGAGAGGTCATTGCGCAAAAGATCCACAACCATGACATGCTCAGCCTTCTCTTTTTCATCGTTTAAGATGATATGTTCAGCATTGGGAATACTCGCATCAATCGTCCCTTTCATGGGATAAGTACTGATGTGATTGTCTGCAATTTGAACAAAACGCTCAGGAGAAAAACAGACAAATTTTTCGTGGTAGCAGAGTTTAAAAGGAGCATTAGCCGTGTAGAAAAGATTTTCTAAACTGCAAGAGAGGTTCACTCTGGTGGGAGCTGTAAGATTGAGCAGATAGGTATTTCCCGCTTTTATCTCTTCGATCACTGCGTCAACTTGGGAAAGATAATGCTCTTTAAAAGGAGGCGTTTTCTGCCATGAAAATGCTTTACATGTAAAGTTTTTGAGGGCATTGTTTTGAGCTTCTAACTGATATAAAATACCATTGGGTAAAGCGTTGAGAGGGAAAGCCTCGAACTGTTTTGCAGCATAGTCAATGACAAAAAAGAAAGGCTCTCTTTCTCCACCCAAAAGATTGAGTTTGTGCGCAAACTCAATGTTCAATCAGCTTCTCCAAAACCGCCATTCTAACCGCCACACCATTTTTAACTTGCTCTAAAATTTTGGAGCGTGGATCTTTCATCATAAAATCATCGACATCGACATTGCGGTGTACGGGACCTGGGTGAAGAATGATGATGTCACGATCTCCCATGAGTTTTGAAGTGATGCAAAAATCGGTTCCATAATCTTTAAGTGATGCGTAAATCTGGTTTGCATGACGTTCCGTTTGGGCACGTAAACTCATAATGACATCAACCTCATCAATCACCTCTTCAATGCGGTGGTACACTCTAAGATCGGTTTGAGGAAGAAAATGCGGAGGCCCAACCAAAATAACTTCAACACCTACACGTGCTAAAAGTTCGATGTTGCTGTTCGCCACACGAGAATTTTTAATATCTCCCACAATTGCCACTTTCTTACCTCTCACATCACCAAAATGACGTTTCATCGTAAAAAGATCTAAAAGCGCTTGGGTTGGGTGCGCATGAGCACCATCGCCTCCATTGACAATCGGGCAATTGACATAGTTGGCTAAGATGTGAGGAACGCCAGAGCTTTTATGGCGAACAACAATAGCGTCTGGTCCCATGGCATCAAGGTTTGCTGCGGTGTCAAAAAGTGTTTCGCCTTTACTGGATGAGCTACGTGAGACATCAAGGCTCACAACCATCGCGCCCAAACGCTTTGCTGCAATTTCAAAACTACTTCGTGTTCTGGTTGAGTTTTCAAAAAAGATGGTGATGACCGTTTTGTTTTTCAAAATTTCTCGTGGTTTTTCATCTAAAAACTCTGTTGCTCGCTCAAGCAACTGCTCAATCTCTTCTAACGAAAAATCTCGTGTATTAATCAAATGGTTCACGCACCGCTCCTTAATGATTTTGCAAAAATGATAACAAATTTTGACTGTAAGTTTCGTTAACACTTTATTCAAATCCCTGTGCTACAATTCGAAAAAAAGGAGATAACATGAAAAAAATCTTTTATGCGCCGCTTCTACTTTTGAGTTCTCTCCTCTATGCAGAGAGCTTCACGTTTCAAGAAGAAGTGCGTGTTGTTACCAGTAAACCAGAGTACCGTATGGTTACCACACGTACTCCTTTTCAAGAGTGCTGGGATGAACAGCTCGAAACACACTATGCCCCAACCCCACAGCATAATGATGGTAGTGGTGTTGTAGGTGGCGTTATTGGCGGTGTTGCTGGTGGCGTTTTAGGACATCAAATTGGTGGAGGTAGTGGTAAAACTGCCGCAACAGTGGGTGGTGCCATTGTAGGAACATTGGTCGGAAAAAATTTGGCTGAACAAAATAGCTATGCACCACCCCCTCCCCCAACCTACCGAACAGAGAGACGTTGTACAACGCGTTATGAGGAAAAGAGTGCTGAAAAATTTATGGGATACCGCAATACTGCTAACTATAAAGGTCAGAGCATTGTCAAATACTCCGATCAACCTTTAGAGTTTATCCACATGAGTGTCACGGTAAGCTACTAAGCTCTCAAGAATTTCGTCCATATTTTCTTGTAACGAAAGCACTCTACCAAACAGCTTTTTGAAGAATGGTAGAGTGATTTTATCAAAAGAGTCACGATCCTCTCTAAAGTTAATACACCACTCATAATCGTCCACACCAAGCGTATCAAGCAGATGAAGGTTCAGTAAAACATCATTGATGCATCCTAATTGATCGTGTCCAACAAGCAGTGTTTTAGCATGAAAGAGTCGAATAAAATCGTACATGTAAAGATCTTCTTCAATAGGCACTAAAAGCCCACCAGCCCCTTCAATGAGCACAATGTCACAAAGCGCTTCGATCTTTGCATAAGCACTCTCTAACAGCTCAAGGCTAATCTTTTTGCGCCCTTTAGCGACATAGGGAGCAGCAGGAAGTTCAAACTGATACGGAGTGATATCTCTCATCTTCAAAACTTCAAGGGAAGGATTTAACCGTTTTGCGTTCTCAAAAAGAAGCGTAGCATCAAGGGGATGGGTGATAACCCCTGTTTCAATAGGTTTCATCACACCCACTTTAAGTCCTTTTGCGCTGAGCGCTTCAAGAAGTTTGAGCGTGGTGTAGGTTTTGCCAACATCGGTATTGGTCGCGGTAATAAAAATCGGAGGGTATTTCATGGGAACTCTTTTTTGCGTTATTATAGCAAAAAAGGCTTAGAGACGGACGCTCTAAAAGCGCCCGTGAAGTCATTTAGCCTATTAAATAACGTGTCAAAAAAGCAAGTGATGCCGCTACAATATGCGGTGCTCCATACAAAAAAGTCGCAAAAACTTGCACCAAAATGCTTTTTTTAAGCTTCATTCCAAAAATAATGAGCGTTCCTATAAACGTTGTTGCAAAGATGTAAGAGAGCGCATGCATTAAGCCATAGCTTGGATCATGCTTCAAGCTTGCAAGGAAAAGTGTAATCACATACGCAGCGATGAAAAAGCCAATCATATTAGGGAGTGTTTCATAGCGTTGAAACTTCTCATAAAAATCCTCCACACTCGGTGTTGGCAAACCTAGAGACTCTTTAAGCTTTTTAGATGCAATGGCTCTTTTTTCAAAAAAGAGAAACGCAATCAAACTTAGGGTAACTCCAAGTGGAACAATTAAGAACAGTGCATCCATAACAAACTCCTTCGTGACATTTTCGTGATACGAGATGATTGTAACTTTGGTTTGTTTGTTGGTTGCTTAAAAGGATTAATTAATGATAATTTATGCTACTTAAATCGTACTGGTACACAAAAGTCCAAATCAAACGTCTCATCAGCATTGATAAAATGGTTTTGTCTGTACACGGCAAAGGATGGAAGTGACGCCTTTTCATACTCACTTTTGGGTAACCACTCATGGTAAATCACATCCATATACTTTCGAAGATCCCCATAAACACCTTGCAGTGAAAAAACAGCACAAAACGTTTGAGGAATACGCATAACCCCTATTTCACCACTTCGGTAAAACTTCCTGACTGTGGGAAGCTCTAAACATGCCACGTAATGGCATTGTGAAGACTCTACAAAGCGAGGATTACTGTGATGCAGACCTATCATGCTTTGGTGTTTAAAGTCTATTCCTTGACGCAATGCCCACTCTTGAAGCTTCAGCCACGCTGTCTTGATGCTACGATCATACCCTTTGTGCCTGACGTAGGCGACATCAAAACTTGGCATAGAACAGATCTTTACATGTAAAGGTTTATGGGCAAACGTATAGTCTCTGTTTTCATTGACTTGATCGACTTCACGCCATTTGGTTGGCGTTACACCAAAATTCTCTTTAAACGCTTGTGAGAAAGAGGCATTGGAGATAAAACCAACTTCGTGCATGATATGCGTTATCGTAGCATCTGGATTAAACAGTAACAGATTGGCGGCGTGTTCAAGCTTAACACGCTTTATGTACGCATGCAAGCTCTCTCCTGTCGTCTCTTTAAATATACGGTTAAAATGAAAGGGTGACGTTGCCACTGACGTTGCGAGTTCGTCCACCAAAAAGTTCTTTCCAATATCGCCGTGGATATAAAAAAGCACTTCATTCACGCGCTCAATGTGATCATTTTTTGTCATTTGTTTCTGTTTCATAGAAAAATTATAGCACAAATGGACAAAACTAATCCCTCGTTTTGTGTGGTACACCCAATCCATCCTTGCTATAATACGATACATTTTTTATAAAGGCAGAGGATGCAAACTAAATTTGCAAAGCGTGTTACCACGGCATCACGCTCATTTACACGAACTATCTTAGACTTAACAGCACAAAGCTCCATCATCTCGTTTGCAGGCGGACTTCCCGATGCTGCCCTTTTTCCAAGAGCAAACATTGAAAAACATGCAAAGAGACTCTTTGAAATGGGTGATAACCGTTTATTTCAATACAGCAACGCGTCAGGTGTTGAAGCACTCAAAGTAGAAATCGCTAAAAAATATGTAGGCACCACTTCAGCGGAAATCATGCTGACCAACGGTTCGCAACAAGGACTTGACTTGGTCTGCAAAACCTTTTTGGACGAGAAAGATTGCATCATCGTGGAAGATCCAAGCTACCTTGCAGCCCTTGGTCTGTTTCATATGTACAATGCGACCATTAAAGCCGTACCGCTTAGTTCACAAGGCGTTGATACGAAAGTGCTGGAAACCTTATTTAGAGATCATTCGCCCAAGTTTTTTTATACCATTCCTATTTTTCAAAACCCAACTGGCTACTCCTATACACTCGAAAATCGTCAAAAAGTGGTTCGTTTGGCAAAGAAGTATAATGTCATTTTACTCGAAGATAGCCCTTATGAAGCACTTCGTTACGATGGTGTTCAAACCACAGCCTTTGCTGATTTGCTCCCAGAGCTTACCATTGCGCTTGGAACATTTTCAAAAACACTCGCCCCTGATTTTCGCATCGGCTGGATGAAAGCCCCTAAAGAGATTATCAGTGCGCTCACACTTTCTAAAGAGAGTACGGATCTGCAAAACTCAAAGTTTTTCCAACATGTTTGTGCAGCAATGATGCAAAATGGCGAGTTGCAAGAACATACCAAAACTTTGATCGAATACTATCGTCCAAAGCGCGATGCGATGGTCAAAGCATTGCAAGAGCTTTTTGGCGACAGCATTGAGTTTGTTGTCCCTGAGGGCGGTATGTTTATTTGGGTTAATTTTAAAAAGTGTGATGATAGCATGAAGCTTTTTGATGTCGCCATCAAAAAAGGGGTTGCGTTTGTTCCGGGAAGTGTTTTCTTTGCCGATAAACGCGTCAGCTCTTATGGACGACTTAACTACACAAACTCAAGCCTTGAGCAGATTGAAGAGGGTGTTAAAAAACTTCACGAAGCCTATGCAGAGCTAAGTTAAAGTCCCCGTTTACAGATAATATTGCCAAGCTGTGCTCCCACAGCTTTGGCTACCACATTGCACTTCACTTTAAAGAGAAAGAAAATAGGTAGCCCTTTGGTTTCACCCAAACACTCATAATTTCCCATCCCTTTGGCGATGATGCACTCTGCTTTTTCAAAAATAGCACGTGCATTTTCGTTCATGAATTCCATAGCAAGACCAGGTGTTGGCACGCCACTATCAACAATTATTGCTACTTCATCCATCCTTGAAGCTAATGCGTCTTTACATGTAAGATCATTAATAATAGGACGACCACGTACAAAATAATAAACTTCAATGTTTGGATAGAGCTCTTTAATAGTTTGAATATAGAGCTTATCAAAAATTTCTTCACCTGCATTATCCGCCAAATAAACCAATGTTTGAGTATGTGCTAATTGCTTCTCAAGCGCTTTAAAATCATCAATCGCAAAAGGAGTATGGTAAATCTTCTCTAGCTCTTCTTCGAGGTCATACAACATCACAGCGGCCAGATCAATTACATTGCCCGCCACAGCTGTTTTGGTCGCTTCAAAGAGTTTATTCTGAGCATTTTGAATTTTGCTTTTGCAGAAAGGAAGAAAAGCTTTCGCTTTTTGCGATGAAGCTGTTTTAAACTCAGCGTAAAGATCATCGACATTTAAAAGCTCTGCCATAGCTTCATACAAAGGTGCGGCATTGTGAGGAGGTGTTTGGTTCATATCAAATGCTTTAATGTGCTGATGTGCTAAGAGATCAATCGCATGAGCTTGTTCAGTATTTACATGTAAAAGTTCACAAACGCGTTTGGTTTGGTCATAAATACAAGTTAAACAGTGTTCGTGTAGTTTCATGAGGTTCTTTTAAAATGTTTTGGAAGAGGAGAAAAGCGGAAAGGCAGTAACACGATCGATGCTACTGCCCAAAAAGTATTATTTTCTAAGTTCTCTAATTTTTGCAGCTTTACCACGTCTATCTCTAAGATAGAAGAGTTTTGCACGACGTACAACACCACGTCTAAGAACAACGATCTCATCAATGCTGTCAGAATAGATTGGGAAGATTCTCTCTACACCAACACTGTTTGCACCGATTTTTCTTACCATAAAGGTTTCGCCTGTGCCCGTACCACGTCTTGCAATACAGATACCCTCAAAATTTTGAACACGTTGTTTATCGCCTTCAACAATTTTTACAGCAACTCTAAGTGTGTCACCTGCTCTAAAAGCTGGAACATTTTTCTCAGCAATTTGTCCTGCTTCAAAAGCTTCAATAAATTTATTTCTCATCAATTATCCTTTTTGTTCATTCATTCTAATGCTTCACGCTAAAGCGAGAAAACAGATCTGGTCTGAAATATTGTGTCTTAGATTCAGACATTTTATTTTTTAAGCTTGTGATTTTAGCGTGGTTTCCCTTTAAAAACTCTGAGGGCACGGATTTATTTTCGTAAACTGGCGGCTTTGAGAAACACGGTGCCTCTAAAAGTGGGCTCTCAAAACTCTCCATACTTAAAGAGTCCTCGTTTCCAAGAACACCTTTAATGTTACGACTAATCGCATCACTCATCACAAGACTCGGAAGTTCGCCACCCGTTAAAACATAATCACCTATGCAAAAAAGCTCATCGGCAAATGTTTCGATAACTCTCTCATCAATTCCCTCATAACGACCACTTACAAAAACCACATGTTTCTTGAGAGCCAAACGTTTGGCATCATTTTGCGTAAACAGTTTTCCAGACGGTGTCGGGAAAATGATATACGCCTCAGGAGATTCTTGTTTGATCTGACGCAAAAGATCAAATAAGGGTTGAGGAAAAAGTACAAGCCCTGCTCCGCCACTGGCTTGGTAGTCATCCACTTTACCATGTTTGTTGTTTGTATAATCACGAGGATTAGAAAAATCAACACTCAAAAGCTCTTTTGCAATGGCACGTTTCAAGATTGAGTCTTCAAAATAAGAAGCAATCAAGTTTTCAAAAAGCGTTACATAGGTAAAACGCATTAGGAGTTCTCCAGAATTCCTAAACCGTCTTTGCTTAGTACCTCTTTTTTTGTCTTATCAAACATCACAATATAACGATCAATGTACGGCAAATAAAAAGATTTTGCAAACCCTTTTTTCACCAATACCTCATCAGTTTTAATAACCAAATAGTCCGTAACGGCAATACGTTCTATCTCATCTACAACACCCAAAAGTGTTCCATCTTCATCCATAACACGTGCGTCAATTAAATCAAACCAAAAGAATTCACCCTCTTTAAGAGCACATTCATTGATTGAATTTTCCTGTGTTGTGAGTAAAAAAGTATTCACAAGCTTTGCAGCTGCTTCTCTACTTTGATACCCAACAAAAGAGATAAGCCCACGTGCTTGATTAAACGAAAAGACTTCCAGTTCTTCACCTTTTTGGGTTTTAAACGTTTTGCCTTTTTTAAACTGTTCGGGGAAATCACATTGAAGGTGAAGTTTTAACTCACCTTTTAAGCCCACGAGTCGCCCGATTTGAGCGACTTCAATGAGAGAAGATTGATTATTCATCGTTAGCTTTGACAGTCACTCTGTAAGATATGCCGTCTTTGGCTTTACATCCAGAGATAAGCGTCTTGAGTGAATTGATCATTTTGCCATCTTTACCAATCAACTTACCGGTATCAATTTTATCTGCATAGATGACAACTTCGCAAAATGTTCCATCAACATCGCTTCGCTCAACGCGTACACCTGCTGGATTGTCTACCAAAAGTTTGGCAAACTCTTCGAGAAATTTGTCAATCATGATTATTTACCTGTGATTTTAGCAACCCTGTCACTCATCTTAGCGCCAACACTTTTCCAGTACGCAAGTCTCTCAGCATCAAATTTGATTGTTTGAGGATTGCTCAGTGGGTTATAATAACCGATAGTCTCGATTGATCCACCATCACGTTTTTTTCTGCTGTCTGTTACGACGATTCTGTAAAAAGGTGCTTTATTTCTACCCATTCTTGTTAATCTTACAACTGTTGCCATTTTTATGGTCTCCTTAAATTTTTTTACGACTTAGATTTACATGTAAAGCTTACATGTAGATATAAATCGTCACACCTTAACGAAGGTGTGCGTGTTTACTTTGTGAAAGCATATTTTGAAGATCTTGCATTCCCTTTTTACCAGAGAACTTTTTAGCCATCTTCGCAGCATTTCCAAACTGCTTTAAGAAACGATTGACTTCCACTTGTGAAAGTCCTGAGCCTTCTGCAATTCTTCTTTTTCGACTGTTATTGAGTAATTCTGGATCTTCACGCTCTTTTTTTGTCATTGAGCCTATCATCGCTTTAATACGTTTCATCTCAACGGAATTTTCCATATCAACATCTTGAAGCTTGCCTGCCATTTGAGAAAGTCCAGGGATCATCCCGATTAATGACTTCATACTACCAAGCTTTTTCATCTGCTCCATCTGCTCTAAAAAGTCGTTGAAGTTAAATTCACCTTTTTTAATCTTTTTAGTCAGTGCCTTTGCTTGCTTCTCATCGATAATAGCACTCGTTTTTTCAGCCAAGGTTTCAAGATCACCCTCGCCCATCAAACGACTCACAATACGATCAGGAATAAAGTGCTCTAAATCCGCAACTTTTTCACCTACACCGATAAATCGAAGTGGTACATTG
This sequence comes from Sulfurospirillum arsenophilum NBRC 109478, assembly GCF_000813345.1. NCBI lineage: Bacteria > Pseudomonadati > Campylobacterota > Epsilonproteobacteria > Campylobacterales > Sulfurospirillaceae > Sulfurospirillum > Sulfurospirillum arsenophilum. Next base: position 602,594 of record NZ_BBQF01000002.1, read on the forward strand.
GTCTGCTCAGCAATACCAAGTGCTACGCCACCTTTACCATCACCATCAAATTTACTTAAAATGACACCACTGAGCGTAATCTTCTCATGGAAAGTCACCGCACTTTTAACAGCATCTTGTCCCGTCATGGAATCTGCAACGTAAAAGATTTCATCAGGAGTGACTTCTTTTTTAATTGCTTCGAGTTGTTCCATAAGTTCAACATCAATGGCTAAACGACCTGCGGTATCGATTAAAACGACATCATACAAGCCTTCTTTGGCTTTTTTCATCGCATTTTTAGCGATAGCTACGGGATTTGCACTTGTATCTTCCGAGTAAAGATCAATCTCATTTGCTGAACAAAGCTGACGTAATTGCTCAACTGCAGCTAAACGCTGAAGGTCACACGCAACGACTAAAACTTTTTTTTGTTTGAGTTTAAGATAATTTGCTAATTTTACCGTTGTGGTTGTTTTACCACTTCCTTGTAAACCTACCATTAAAACCGTTGTAGGTGGCTTGGAAGCAAAAACGAACCCTTGCGATCCTGGTACAGTTAAGATTGCGGTTAAATTTGTTTTTAAAGAGCGTAAAAAATTGACTTGGCCAATTCCTTGTGCTTTTGTTTCGACTTCTACTTGACGCAATAAATCACGTACGATTTTATGGTGAACATCTGCTTTGAGAAGCGCTTTTTTAAGATTTTCTAGAGCACTTTTTAAAGACTTTTCATCATCACTGAAACGTATTTTATTGATGGCTGAACGAAACGAATCGGTTAAAACCTCAAACACAAACTATCCTTTTAAATCTATTCACATCTACCTGCTTTTGGCAAAGGAATGCAATTTTACAAAATAAATACTTTAAACTAAATTAAACCTTAAAATATATTAACCATTTCAGAACTTAAAATTAACTATAAAGCCCTATTATTGGGCATTACATCTGATACAAACTTTTGTTATCAAAGACTAAATTTAATAAAATCTTCAGGTTCTTTTGTTTGAAAAATGTAGCCTAACAACATGATTTTAGAAGCATGTAACATCAAACGCTTATGAGGACGTCCGCCGTATTCGGTATCTCCTAAGATAGAAGCGCCAATGCTTTTAAGGTGCACCCTAATTTGATGTGTTCTACCTGTCTCGATGCGTACTTTGATTTTTGAACGTTTTCCCTCAATCATCAAAGGCTCAATATGACTGATGGCTTCTTTACCATCGGAGCTGATCTTACTGTAAGCCGTATTACCTTTTTTAATCGTCATGATAGGAGCATTGATTTCGAGGGGCTCAACGATTTTAGATTCAACGATAGCAAGATACTCTTTTTGAACTTCGCGTTTTTTAAAAGCAATAACCGCTTTTTTGCGAAACTCATCATCTTTAGTTAAGAGTAAAACACCACTTGTTTCACGATCTAACCTGTGCAAAAGAGGTAATTTTTTTATCTCCGCAATCTCTTCGGAAGTCATAAAGGCTGGTTTATCCACTGCCATAATGAATTCGTCTTCAAAAATAACTTTGATAGGTGCAATTTTTTCAACTTTAAATTTGGTGGTTTCGCTAAGTTCACCACGTGCCACGCTTACTTTTTTGCCCGCAGAATAGACAACGCCACGATCAATCAAATCTTTAGCTGCTCGATTTGAGATTCCCTCTTGAAGGGCTAATAATTTATATGCTTTTTCCATTTTAACTTCCTAATATTTGCTCTAGTAGTGGCGCAATGTCACTACGGTGAGAGATAGTACTTTTTGGATAATCCTCAATACTATCAAAAACGTTTTTTAAATTTTCAACTTTACATGTAATGATATTTTCCACCGCTTCAAAAAGTACTTTTTGATTGAAAATAAATTCACCACTTATAATTTTAACCCCAAAATAAGCTGGTTCTAACGGGTTATGCCCACCGATACCATCCACAAAGGAGCCACCCAAAATCACCACATCGGCAATAGCGTAAAGGTTGATGAGCTCCCCCATTTTATCGCACAAAATAATATCAGAATCTAACCTAGAGTCTTGCGATAACCGAGTATATGTTTTGCCCTCATCAAGCGCATACTCCCTTAAGAGCTGATCGACTTTTGCAAAACGCTCTGGATGTCTTGGTACGACAATGAGCTGATCGTTTGAGCGTAATGTCAAACGTGATAAAATCAATGCTTCTTCTTGCTCATGCGTACTCGCCATAACGATCACTCTTTTATCCATCGCTTTAGGATAAACATGGGTCACTTCATACGCGCTAAATGCTTTAATGTTGCCACTCACATGAACCGCTTTTGCACCCAAACTTTTAAGTCGCTGCTCATCTTCAATGCTTTGGGCAAATACAAGGTCAATGTGCTTAAATATCCAACGGTATAGCCAAGAAAAGCGTTGATAAGACGCATACGAGTTATCAGAAATACGAGCATTCAGTAAAACAGTTTTTATTTTCTTAGCTTTTGCAACGATAAAAAGAAGGGGCCAAAGCTCGGCTTCCATCACAATCAATACTTTTTGTTTTCGCATCCAAAAAGGCAAAAAGATTTCAAAAGGCAGATAACGTACCTGCGCAGAAGAATGTTTAGACGCTTCTTTATATCCTGTTTGTGTGATAACACTGATACGAACAGATGATGACTCAATTTTATCAATAAAAGGACTTAAAGAACGCACTTCACCAAAGGAGCATGCATGAAACCAAATACCACCTTCAGTAAAGCTAGGATTATTATTCAAAAAAAAGCGTGCTGGAATAGAGTCATGATATTTGGGCTTAAAGCGAAGGTACATCAGATATGGCAACGCTGCAAGGTAAAGCAACGTTGCCAAAAAGTAGTAAAAAAAGCTCAAGCTTACGCCCTAGCTTCCTCTTCTATCTCTTTGTATAAGATACGACCACAATGTGGGCACGTAACGATATCATCTTGTTTTAAAACACTTGCATAGGTTTTGTCATTCATTCTCATAAAACAACCATAACATGCCTGTTTTTTTACAGGAACAACGGTTGTGTTCTCAGCCCATTTTCTAATTTTTTGGTAAAATGTCAAGATTTTTTGGCTCATCTGTAAAACAAGTTCATCTTTTGATTGGTAAACATTTTTGCGTTCTTCATCGATTTGTTGAATCTGTGAATCAATAGATGCTTTGATCTCTTCAGCTTCTTTAACAGCCTCAGCAATTTTTTCTTGCAATCCTGCAATATTGGTTTGTTTAAGATCAATAATTTTATCTAAACGGTTAATTTCATCATTGGCAAAATCACATTGTTCTTTTGAAATTTCTTCTTCAAGTTGAAGTGCTTTGATCTCTTTGGCTGTTTTAACTAAAGAGCTTTTTTTAGCGATGTCTTTAAGCTTTGCTGAAAGTTCCGCTAGGTGTGATTCATTTTTTGATTTTTTGAGTTTTGCATCTGCGATATCCGCTTGGAAAGACTCTGCTTGGAGTTTTAAATCTCTCTCTTTATCTAAAGAAAGCTTCAACATTTTCTCAACTTTGGTAATACGTGGACCAAAATCGTCGATCTCTTTGTCTAACTTTGAAAGCTCAATTAACTGTTCTAAATACTTATTCATATCTTGTGTGTCCTCTATTTATACTCAAACGGATTTTTAGAATTTGACATTATAGCCTTTAATGGCAAATTTTTCAAATAATTAGCCAAACACTCTGGAAAATAGCGCTCGGACTCAAAGTGCCCAATGTCAATTAATGAGAGATTATTTTCTTTTGCTTCCATTGCTTGGTGATACTTTAGGTCACCACTTAAGAAACAATCGGCATCAATTTTGGAGATGAGATCACCTCCTGAACCTGTGGTAATGGCACAACGTCCAATCCATTCTTTCGCTCTCACTAAACGTAAATTTTCAATGCCTAAAATACGCTTTACATGTAACGCTAAATCATCAAAACTTTGATTCACATCACAATAAGCCACAAATTCCTTGCTTTCACTCACCACAAAGCCCAGTTTGGAAGCTACATACGCATTGAGATGGGAGAGATCAAAGTTAGTATGCATGGCAATCAAACTAATCTTTTTTTGAACCATCGTTTGGATCAAATTGGAAGGGTATTTCGCAAAATTAAGCTGTTTTAGCCCACTAAAGATCAGAGGATGATGCGTTATAATCAGTGAGTTCTCAACCACTTCTTCTAAAAGCGCACTATCAACATCAAGACTAAGGTAGATTTGGGCTATCTCATCATCTCTGCTTCCGATCAATAGTCCACTATTATCCCAACTGGCTTGCGTGGAAAAAGGACTTAACGCATCTAAAAAATCGTAAATTTCGCCTAAGCGCATCAACCTACCACTTCTTTGTATTTAACCGCACACCCTTTGGCAAGTTCACGAATTTTAAGGATGTAGTTTTGACGTTGCGTGACCGAGATCGCTTTACGTGCATCAAGGACGTTAAACGTATGCGAAGCCATCAAGCAATAATCATACGCAGGCAACGGTAAATTTTCCTCTAAACAACGCTTACATTCGACTTGTGCATTTTCAAAGTGTTCAAATAACATAGCAACATTGGCGATTTCAAAATTGTATTTACTAAATTCATACTCACTTTGTTTGTGTACATCACCGTACGTTGTCACACCAAATTGGTTTTCGTTCCAGACAAGATCAAAGACGGACTCTTTCTCTTGCAAATACATGGCCAAGCGCTCAACACCGTACGTAATTTCAACAGAGACTGGGTTACAAGGGATGCCACCAACTTGCTGGAAATAAGTAAACTGAGTCACTTCCATACCATCCAACCAGACTTCCCAACCAAGCCCCCATGCCCCAAGCGTAGGAGATTCCCAGTTGTCTTCGACAAAGCGGATGTCATGTTTTTTGATGTCAAGTCCAAGCATTTCAAGGCTTTTAAGGTAAAGCTCTTGAATGTTATCGGGACTTGGTTTGATGAGCACTTGAAACTGATAGTAACTTCCCAAACGGTTTGGATTTTCACCGTATCTTCCGTCCGTTGGTCTGCGACTTGGCGCGACATAAGCCGTTGCCCAAGGTTTGCTACTTAAGCTTCTTAAAAAGGTTGCATTGTGAAATGTACCAGCACCTGCAGGCATGTCATACGGCTGAACAATGGTACAGCCTTGATCTTGCCAAAAAGTTTGGAGGTTTAAAAGCATTTGACTAAAGGTTAACACTATCTTTTCCTTTTACATGTAAACATTTATTTAACCGGTGGGGTATAACCTTCCACCGCTTTATTCCACATCATTTTATATTTTCTCTTGGTAAATTCAAGTTCATCGCGTAACAATTCAAGCTGCTTTGTCAGCGTTTCAATGACTTTACGATCTTCATCGCAAAGCTCTTGCATTGAAAACAGTGCCTCTTTTAAAAAGCGATTCTCGCCTTTGAGGGCATCAAGCGTCTCCTCTTTGGCATCCAAAACTTTTTCATGCAGGCTTAAAATCGCCCCAACTGTTTTTTCAACAAACTCTGAACTCATTGTTACAGAAGAGCCTTCGTATGACTCATCAAGCACAATTCCTCTTGTTGCTGGAATGAGTGCATGCGCACTTCGGCTCACCTCGACAAAGCATTGCCCCTCTTCTTCTTTGGATATCAATTTTCCCTCATCAATGAGTGACCTGATGGCAGAAATATCCAAATTGACTAATTTACTAAACTCTTCAATCTCCAACCAACTGTTCATTGTCACACCTTTTAGAGGATTACTTCAATACCCATTGAGTCTGTTTCGACTTTTTTTGCTTTTAAAATACGATCTTCTTTTAATTTAGCTGCTAACTCTTCATCTTCAATCGCTAAAATTTGCATTGCTAAATACGCACTGTTCACAGCTCCTGCAGAGCCAATAGCTACAGTACCAACAGGCATACCTCCTGGCATTTGAACGGTGCTTAAAAGTGCGTCCATGCCTTCCATAACGCCACCTTTCATTGGAACACCAATAACAGGCTTAGTGGTAAGAGAAGCTACAACGCCTGCTAAATGTGCTGCCATGCCCGCTGCTGCGATAAATACTTTAGCCCCTTTTGCTTCAGCGTTTTTTACATACTGATGCGTTCTCTCAGGACTTCTGTGTGCAGATGAGACGATGATTTCATGCATAACACCAAATTTTTCTAACGTCTTTGCGCACTCTTCCATGACCGTATAATCACTTTTACTTCCCATTAAAATAGAAACAAACTTCACGCTTTATCCTTTTGTTTTTGCTCTTAAAAATGTAAAACCAGGTAACGTTGTCGGTAAAACAATGGCATTGGTATTGCCACTATGAATCTCATCAAATTGTTTGCCATTAGGTGTTCGGAGTTGTTTAAAACAGACTTGCCAAGAATCTTCGTCTTTGAAAATAGTACCGATTTCATTATCCACAGGAGCAATACTCACATGCGCCGGCATAATCAATTCATAGTTTACATGTAAAGACAAAACATCTTTACAAAGGCACTCTGTTCCATCCTCACTAACTTGTGCGATCACTTGATGTGTGCCTTCGCTAATAGAGTGAGCTAAGTTTTGGGTATCGTTCTTCTCATAAGGGCGATTGACCAAATAGCCTTCGCTAAAGCCTCTGTTTTTCGTGGTATCAAGCTCTTTGGTATATTTTTCAGCATCAAATTGATTTGCATAATAATCAACAATAGCTTGGCGATAAGTCTTTGTTGTAATGCCTACATAATAAGAACTCTTCGTTCGTCCCTCAATTTTCAATGAGTCAATCACGCCAGAATCGAGGATTTCTTTCACATGTGAACTCAAATTCAAATCTTTCGCATTCATAATGTGCGTACCCTCTTCGCTCTCTTCGACACGAAAAAGCGTTCCACTCTCTTCATTGTGAGCGTAAAGGGTGTATGGGAAACGGCAGTCATTTGCACAACTACCACGGTTTGAAACACGTCCGCTTTGAACAGAACTGATTAAACAGCGACCACTGTAAGCAAAACACATCGATCCGTGAACAAAGACTTCAAGCTCAAGCTCTGGAAGGCGAGCTTTGATCTGTTCAAGATCTTTAAGGCTTACTTCACGCGCCGCAATAATGCGCTTCACACCCATATCATAATAAACTTCAGCATCAAGGTAGTTAAGAACATTGGCTTGCGTGGAGAGATGCACAGGGATATGCGGAGCAATCTTTTGTGCCAATTTAATAACCCCAGGTGCAGCTACAATAAGCGCATCAGGGTTCATCGCAGCAACACGTTCAATATGTTTTTCTAAAAGTGAAATTTGTGCATTAAAAGGAAAACCATTGATGGTAACATAGAGCTTTTTGTCCATCGCATGGGTGTACTTAATAGCTTCTTCAAAACTCTCATACGTAAACTCTTTGCCTGAACGTATGCGAAGTGAGAAGTGACTCACCCCTGCATACACAGCATCAGCGCCATAAGCCAGCGCTATCTTTAACTTTTCAAAATTTCCAGCAGGAGAAAGCAATTCGACGTTTGACACCTATTTCTTTCCTAAACTAGCGATTAACGCTTCAATATCCTCACTGCTGACAACATCTTCCGTTGTCATATCGCCATGAATATGAACAGCTGAACTTACACGTTTTGAGTCATCTTTAGAGCCTTCAAACAGTGCGCTCATGTATTTAGAAAGGGCACGCATAACATTGATAACACGCTCAATTTTTTGGCGGTGAATATCTTGGTACTGCATAATATCCATCGTCATCATGATCTCGTCTTCTGCCATTTGCGCATTCATTAAAAGATCTTCAACGCGGTCTTTCATCCCTTTATTGTCATCGAGTGCTTTTTGGAACTGATCAATTTTAGGAAATTTTGTTACCAACGTCTCAAAAAGAACGATATTAGACTCAATGAGTTTAATAACCTCTTTTGCATTTTCCTCTGCACTCATCATAAAATTATTAACAATTTCAAGCTTATCAAACACTTGGGAGGCTTTGATTTCAGAATCTTTGGTCACATCGTCCAGTTGGTGAACCATTTTGTGGTCATCTGTTGGTGGTGGCGGTGGCCAAGACATTGTAGATGATGGTCTATATTCATTCATCATTTGGGTAGCGGCTTTATCTTGTTCTATCTCTAATGCATCGCTATCCATAAGCTCTTCTTCTTCAACAGCAGCACTTTCTTCAAGTGCAATCTCTGTTGGCGCGACCTCGTCCATATCGTCTAAATCGCCCGCCATCAAAGCGTCAAGTTCTTCTTGCGTCATAAGCTTTCTCCTCAAATCGACAAATTATGGTCTATTATAGTGAACTTTTTATATAATTTAACTTTAAGACCCTGATACAAGGAAGCCTATCATGATCATTGATTTACATAACCATACCACTTTGTGTAACCATGCAGAGGGAAGTATTGAAGAGTATGTGCAAACGGCCATAGAGAAAAAAATAGATGTTTTTGGATTTTCCGATCATGCACCCATGAACTTTGATGAAGCTTATCGTATGAGCTTTTCACAGATGGAAAATTACGAAAAAGATATTTTACATGTAAAAGAAAAATACAAAGATCAGATCAATATTTTACTCGCGTATGAAGTCGACTTTTTAGAGGGTTACGTTGATGAACAAGTGCTGAAGCGTCCTGTTGATTATTTTATAGGCTCAGTCCATTACCTCGGTTCATGGGGCTTTGATAATCCCGAATTTATCGGTGAATATCGCACGAAAAATATTGATGAAGTCTGGGAGCGTTATTTTGAAGCAATTATGTATCTTGCAAAAAGTGGACACTTTGATATTGTAGGCCATTTAGACCTGATTAAAGTCTTTAATTATCTCCCTAAAAAAGACGTTAGGCTCATTGCACAAGACGCCATTAAAGCCATCAAAAAAGCCAATATGTCCATTGAACTTAACGCTGCAGGTTTTCGTAAACCTGTAGGAGAGCAGTACCCAAGCAATCCATTAATGGAGCTTATTGCGGAGCATGACATTCCCATTACGTTTGGCTCTGATGCACATGCGCTTAGCCATATTGGCTACCAGCAAGAAGCACTTAGGGAGATTGCAAAAGCGTATGGGTATAAAAAATGTGCAACTTTTGAAAGTAGAGATCGAATATTGGTTAATTTTTAATCAATGACTGCAACCTTATTTTCAGTTCAATCTGATAAAATTACTAAAATTTAAACTATAGGAGTTACAACATGGGTAAGTTCGTAAACAGTGTTGAAGAGTTTTTCAAATTCACTACTGAAAATGAAGTTGAATTTGTCGATTTTCGTTTCACTGACATGAAAGGAACATGGCATCACCTTACATATACTATTGAAGCTATTAGTGCAGAATCTTTTGCAAATGGTATTCCTTTTGATGGCTCATCTATCGATGCGTGGCAACCAATCAATAAATCTGACATGCTTTTAAAACCAGAAGCTGAGACAGCATTTTTAGATCCTTTTACAGCTGATTCAACCGTTGTTGTATTCTGTGATGTTTTCGATATTTATAAAGGTGATCTATATGAAAAATGCCCAAGAAGTATCGCTAAAAAAACATTAGCATACCTTGCAAAAACAGGTCTTGGTGATGTTGCATACTTTGGACCAGAAAATGAATTTTTCGTATTTGACGATGTAAAAATCAGAGATGATATTAACTGTTCTTACTATGAAGTAGATTCAGAAGAAGGTGCTTGGAATAGTGGTAAAGATTATGTAGATGGTTACAATACAGGTCACCGTCCAGGTACAAAAGGTGGTTACTTCCCAGTTCAACCAATCGATTCTATGGTAGATTTACGTGCAGAAATGGTACAAACATTGAAACAAGTTGGTCTTGAAGTATTCGTTGTTCACCACGAAGTTGCTCAAGCACAAGGCGAAATCGGCGTTAAATTTGGAACACTCATTGAAGCAGCTGATAACGTTCAAAAATACAAATATGTTGTTAAAATGGTAGCACACCTTAACGGTAAAACGGCTACATTTATGCCTAAACCACTTTACGGTGATAATGGTAGCGGTATGCACGTTCACCAATCAATCTGGAAAAATGGTAAAAACCTATTCTTTAAAGCTGGCGAATATGCGAACCTTAGCGACATGGCAAGATGGTACATCGGTGGTATCTTAAAACACGCAAGAAGTGTTGCTGCGTTCACAAACCCATCAACCAACTCATACAAACGTTTGATTCCAGGATTTGAAGCACCTTCAATTCTTACTTACTCTATGCAAAACCGTTCTGCATCATGCCGTATTCCTTACGGTGCTGGTGAAAAATCAGTTCGTGTTGAGATGCGTTTCCCAGATTCAACTTCATGCCCATACCTTGCATTTGCTTCTATGCTTCTTGCAGGAATTGACGGTATCAATACTAAAACTGAGCCTGTTGGTCCAATGGATGAAGACTTGTTTGAACTTTCACTGGATGAGATTAGAGAGAAAGGTATTAACCAAATGCCACACACGCTAAGAGGATCACTTGAAGCGCTCATTCGTGACAATGAATACCTAAGCCCAGTTATGACAAAAGAGTTTATCGATACATACCAACACTACAAATTTGAAACTCAAGTTTGGCCAGATGAAGCTAGACCAACAGCATTTGAATTTAAAACAATGTTCTCTTGCTAGTCGTTTAAAGATGTTTCAGGGAGTGGGGAGTTTTTTAACTTCTCACTCCCTTTTTTTATTTCTATACGCTTTCCAAGCTAAGCTTGAAAAGCTACGTTGCACTAGGCGCTAAAGCTTGCCTCTACGAGGCAGAATTAAATCTTTCGTTCTCATTATTTCTCAATACTTAAACAGCTTGCTCTTGTGAAGCAAACTGTTTACCCTCTAAAATATTAATCCACCATCTTCTTTAAGTTGCTTTGTATTTGTTTTTGGGAATGGAGACACATCGGTGAAAAACTCTGTTGTTCCATCAATTTTTCGAGAACCTACACCTTCTGGCATTTTAAATTCACGTGTTGTTTCAGGGTGAAGTTCTACATACTTTGTCATAAAATACTTAAAGGCAGGTGCGGCGGACTTACCACCTGTTTCACCTTTTTTAAGAGGTGTATTGTTGTCATTTCCATACCATGTGATCACTTCAATATCAGGAGAAAAACCACAGAACCAGACATCAACACTGCTGTTAGTTGTTCCTGTTTTTCCTGCAATTTCAATGCCTGGCACTTGCGCGTTTCTACCCGTACCACGCTTAACCACTTCTTTCATCATATCGAGCATTAAATAACTCTGTTTAGGTGAAGTAATCGTCTGTCTTTTCGCCTCATACACTTTTTCAACACCTTGACGATTAATCACTTTTCTTACCAATAATGATTCTGTTCTGACACCGTAATTAGGGAACATTGAGTAAAAACTACTGTATTCTAAGGGTGAAATACCAAAACTTCCAAGAGCAATGGAAAGGTCCATTGTAAGGCTTTTAAACCCGTCTTTTTTGAGCTCTTTATAAACAGTATCAAGCCCTAAAAGTGATAAAAGATTGATGGTTGCAAGGTTACGTGAATGCACCAATGCTTCTTTGAGTGTAATTAAACCCTCAAAATCATTTTCATAGTTCTTCGGTGTCCACGTCTCATCCGTTTCACTGTTGACATACGTTCGCGAAATATCAGGAATTTCAGAAAGCGGTGAATAACCCCAATCGAGTGCTTTTTGATACAAGAAAGGTTTAAAACTAGAGCCTGGTTGACGTTTACTTTGCGTTGCTCTGTTAAAACTGCTCTTCGAATAATCAACACCACCGACAAGGGCTAAAACGTTCCCTGTACCATTTTCCATAACGACCATAGCGCCATTGAGTTCAGTTGCATTAATGTCTTTGCCAAGGCGAGAGGTCATCCCTTTGTAACCAACATTTAACGACTCATGTGCAAGCTGTTGAAGTTTAAGATCAATACTGAGGTAAATTTTATAACCACCCTTTTTAATATCATCATACTCCGCACCTAAACTTTTAATAGCTTCATCCACCACATAAGGCGCACGGTTGCGTGTAAGCGTCTCATCATAGACCATTGGATGCTCTAGGGTTGCTTTGGTGTACTCAGTCTCGCTAATCCAGCCAAGGGTATAGAGACGATTCACGACTTGGTTAGCTCTGCTTAAAGAGAGGTCCATATGTTTAGTAGGATCATACGAACTAGGTGCTTTTGGAAGACCTACAAGTATCGCAATCTCTTTGATGGTGAGCGCATCCAATGACTTGTTAAAATAGCCCTGTGCTGCCGTTTTAATACCATAATAGCCGTGACCAAAATAGACATGGTTAAAGTATCGCTCTAAAATCTGCTCTTTGGTGAGAGATGATTCAATCGTATAGGCTAAGATGGCTTCATTGATTTTACGTGTCAACGTTTTTTGACGTGTTAAAACGGTATTTTTGATAAGTTGCTGCGTGATGGTACTGGCACCTTCAACCATTTTCATGGCATGAATATCTTTAATAAGCGCTCTAAAAATAGCTTCAATATTGATACCATTGTGCTCAAAAAAGGAAGTATCTTCCGTAGCAACCAACGCTTCGACCACACGCGCAGGAATATCTTTAAACTCTACGTAAAGTCTATTCTCATCATCAAAAAGATTGGCAACCAATTCACCATTTCTATCGTAAATTTGTGTGGTTAATTTGGGTGTATACTCGATAATTTTGTAAGCATCAAAGCGAATTTGTGCGTATAAAAAGATAATTGCCATCAATACCGCAAATCCAAGCATCGCTAAAATAGTCATAATATATTTCACGTTCTAAAACTCCTTTGTCTAAATCCAGACTCCAATAACTGCTTCGTATAAGCCTCTTTTGGGTCATGTAAAATGTTTTTGGTTAAACCACGCTCGACAATTTTTCCGTTTTTAATAATCCCCACTTCGTCGCATAAATGCTCAATGGTTCCAATATCGTGTGTTACAAATAACAGGTCAAATCCACACTCTTTTTGTAAGGTGTAAATCAGCTCCAAAACCGTTGTTTTGCTCTCTTCATCCAGTGCCGTTGTCGGCTCATCCAATAAAAGTAACTGTGGCTCAATGCTCAATGCCATCGCAATGATAAGCCGTTGCAACTGTCCACCACTGAGTTCTGAGGGGAAACGCTCTAGAAAATCTACATCCAACTCTACCATACGCAAATATTTTTCTGCTTGTTCACGAGGAGCCATAAACTGCTTTTCAATCTTCGTCAGTGGAGAAAGTGCTGTAAAAGGATTTTGCGGCACAAATGCAATGCTCTGCCCACGCGTAAGCGCATAAGAGGCATCGTACTCTAACAAAGAGTCCAATTCTTGTGGCAACATCCCTAAAAGTGCTTTAAGCGTCAAGCTTTTTCCACTACCACTCTCACCAATCAGTGCAAACGACCTCTCAAAAGAAAACTGCACATCCAACAATGTTTTCGCTTTACTTTTAATCAGAAGTTGTTTACATGTAAAGCTCAAAAGCTCCCCTTTTGGATAAGAGAGCACAACGCTTCTAACGACTCAACGCTCTCTCCCAGCCTTGGGATAAGGCGCAAAATAGGCTTTGGAACTGTTGGTGGACGAATAGCACCCACTAAAAATCCCTCTTCGATCAAACGCTGCTGAACAGTGAGAGCATCTACACCTTCACTCAAAGGGTACGAACAAATCAACCCTTCGATTTTTAAACCTAACATGGTTTGCACAACTGCTTGACGCGCTTCTATCTCAGCTTTTAATGAAACTCTATTTTTTAAAATATACAACAACCCTTGGTATCCCAAAGCAATGTCAAATAGAGATGGCGCCGTCGTATAGATGATGGCTTTGGCACGGTTTTGTAAAAACTCAGCAATGTGCTTACTGCACAAAATGTATGCACCATAACTTCCCAGTGCTTTTCCAAGTGTGCCCATTTTGATATGGTTAGCTTTAGGCGTAATGCCAAACAAATCAAACACGCCTCTCATGTTTTCACCCACAACGCCTGCACTGTGTGCTTCATCGACAATCAAAAGTGCATTGTAGCGATCGGCAACTTCAAAAATATCGCGGTTTAAAAGATCCCCGCTCATTGAGTAAATGCCTTCAACGGCAATAATAATGCGGTTGTGATTGTGCGTATTAATCAAGCTTTCAAGATGATTGGCATCATTGTGTTTAAAAAGTACAACTTCGGCATCCACGGTTTTAGACGCTACCATGCCACTGGCATGATACTCTTCATCCAAAATCAAAAGATCTTTTTTACGTGGCAATGCTTCAATGAGTGAAAAATTGGCTAAAAAACCACTACCACACACAAGAGCCGCTTCAAAACCATTATGGCGTATCAAAAATTCTTCAAACTCTTGATGAATAGGATGATAACCATTGACTAAGATGGAAGCTTTAGGCGCATGGGTTTTATACATGGAAACTTGTGCAACAGCACGCTCGAAAAGGGCGTGATTTTGCGCAAAGCCTAGATAATCATTGGAGCTAAAATCAGCTAAATGCTCATCGTAAAGCTTACGGCTTCGGTAGCGATTGGATTTGGTGATGGCTTGAAGTTCGTTTTGGTACATGGTTACTGAGGTAAAAAAGGCAAAAGCTTCTCAACGCTTAGCCCCATGGCGGTACTCTCTAACCCAACCACTTCTTTGATGTAGGATTTACAAAATCCCTCCACCATACATGCACCTGCTTTTCCACGCCAATCATCACCTTCCAAATAAGCATCTAACGCTTTAGCATCGAAAGGCAAAAAGAGATAATCGGTGCTTGAGAGATCAATCAGTTCAATCGTTTTGGATTTGTAGATCATGCAGCTAAGAATGCTGACTTTATTGCCACTTTGCGCTTTTAAAATGCGCCTTGCATCAGCTTTATCTTTGGCTTTGCGTAAAATCTCTCCATTGGCAGTAACAACCGTGTCGGCACACAAAACAGGCATTTCCAAGTCATACTTTTCAAGATAACTTTGCATTTTCCCTTTGGTCGCATGATAAACAAAATGCGCAGGATCAGAAATCTGTAATTGCTCTTCATCAAATCCTGCATCTCTTTGGATAAAAGGAACTCCAAATTTAGTAAGAAGTTCTGCCCTCGTAATGGAAGATGAACCTAAAACAATCGTTTGCATTTTAATAGCCTCGTAAAATCACGCCAAAATAGACTGAAATGATTGAGAGAAGCAGATTGAGAGGGATGAGATATTTGACCATTAAGATCACATTCTCCTCCACCTCAATGTAATTCTCTTCCGCAAGCCCTTTTTTGGCTCTAAGATATTTAAAATACATGTAAATAAAGTTAAACGCTATAAAGGTCCAAAGTGCTTCTTTGGTATGAACCATCACATACGTGGTAGGGTTGCCACTTCGAAATCCCAGTCCAATGTGCATAAACACCGATGTGACGACAATAACAATCATAACAGGCACTAAAAACAAAATGTAGCGGCGCATCATGTTAATGCAACTACTAAACTTGATTTTTTCATCTGCAATAGCTTCCTCAACAGGCTGAATCACAAAACGCATCACAAACATACTGCCGATCAGTAATGCCGAGCTGATGATATGTAAAAAAACAATGATTCTGCTAAAGTCACCAAATATTTCTATGAAAAAATCGCGCATCATTTAACCTTGAAGAACAGATTTAGCATACGCAAGGGCTGCAGATTTAGCTTCTTCGATTTTAGAAGCATCTTTTCCTCCTGCTTGGGCGAAATCATCTCGACCACCACCGCCGCCACCAACGATTGGTGCGATCTCTTTGATCCAAGCACCGGCTTTAATGGAAGCATTTTTAACACCCGCTGCTATCAAAACTTTGTCATCTTTGACTTGAAGTAACAGTACCGCAACCGACTCTTTTTCATTTTTAAGATCATCAATACGCGCCTTAATATCTCCAGCGCCCAACACGTCAACGATGAGTTCAACGCCGTTTACATGTAAAGATTCCACTGACTTTCCAGCGTGAGCATTTAAAGATTCTACTTCGGTTTTTAGGGTTTTGATCTCTTCTTTTAAACGGTTAATGCCAATAAGTGGTTCTTTGTGTTTAACACTCTCTTTGATCGCTTCAATCTCAGATCTAAGACCTTGTGCATAGAAAAGTGCTGCACCACCACAAATCGCTTCGATACGACGTACTCCAGCACTCACACCACTCTCTTTTTGGATAAAGAAGCTACCGATGTTTGCAGTATTGCTGACGTGAGTTCCACCGCAAAGTTCAACGCTCGCATCGCCAAAGCTCACCACACGAACTTCATTGCCATACTTTTCGCCAAAGAGCGCCATCGCGCCGCTGTTTTTAGCTTCTTCAACATTCATAAGTTGTGTTTGTCCCGCGACGCCACTGACGATGACACTATTCACAAACGCTTCAATTTTGGTGATCTCTTCAAAACTCAACGCTTTTGGATGCGAGAAGTCAAAACGAAGTCTGTCTTTTTCGACCAAACTTCCAGCTTGACTTACATGCTCACCCAAAATCTTGCGAAGTGCGCTGTGAAGCAAGTGCGTTGCGCTGTGATGTCTTTCGATCTCTAAGCGTGAAAGATCAACACTCAGGTTCACCTCATCGTTTACATGTAAAGGTTTTTCAAGCTCAACAAGGGAAAGGTTAAGGTCAAAAAATTTCTTCGTATCAAGTACTTTTCCATACCCTTCAATGACACCCTCATCGCCACTTTGTCCACCACTCATTGCATAAAATGGCGTGGTTTCAAACATGACCCAACCATTCTCTTCCAAGCTTTGAACCTCTTTGAAGTTTTCATCTAAGAGTGCTAAAACTTTTGTTTTGGCTTCTTTTTGGGTATAACCGACAAAAGTATTGAGACCAAATTTTTCAAGAAGTGGTTTAAACTCACCTTGGGTTGCTTTATCACCACTGCCTTTCCATGAAGCTTTTGAACGCGCTTTTTGCTCCGCCATCAAAGCCTCAAACTCAGCTTCGTTAACGCTCAAACCTTTTTCTCTGAGCATATCAGCTGTCAAGTCAAGAGGAAAGCCATAGGTATCGTAAAGTTTAAACGCTACTTCACCGCTGAACATTGTTTTGGTATTTGGAAGCTCTTTTTCAAACAGCTCAAGTCCTGAAGCGATGGTCGCAAAGAAACTCTCTTCTTCGTTTCTGATTTGCTCAGCAATGACCTCTTTTTTTGCAACAAGGTAAGGATATTGTTTGCCCATAAGTTCACACAACGTGTCTAAAAGTTTGTACATAAAGGGAGCGCGCATTCCTAGCAAATAACCATGTCTAACTGCACGTCTCAAAATGCGTCTTAGAACATAACCACGACCTACGCGACCAAAGGTTGTTCCTTGTGCCACAAGAAAGGAAACAGCGCGAATGTGGTCTGCAATAACACGATAACTCGCACCCGTTTTATACGCATAAGGTTTACCGCAAAGCTCTGCTACTTTGTCGGTTAAAGGGATAAATAATGAACAGTCATAGTTACTAAACACGCCCTCTTTAACCGCAGTCACACGCTCTAAACCCATACCTGTGTCGATGGAAGGTTTTGGAAGTGGATGAAGCACACCCGCTTTATCTCTTTCGTACTGCATGAAAACAAGGTTCCAGATCTCTAAGAAGCGATCACCATCGCCGCCCATGTAGTCTTCGGGCGTATTAAAGTTTTCAGCCCCTTGATCGATGAAGATTTCGCTACACGGTCCACAAGGGCCTGTGTCGCCCATTTGCCAAAAGTTGTCTTTATCGCCAAAACGCATAATGCGACTGGCATCAATGTGTTTTTTCCAAATCGCTTCAGCTTCGTCATCGCTCTCATGAACCGTTACCCAAAGTTTTTCTTTAGGAAGTTTAAGCACTTCTGTGACAAATTCCCACGCATGTGAGATGGCATCTTCTTTAAAGTAATCGCCAAAAGAGAAGTTTCCAAGCATTTCAAAAAAGGTGTGGTGGCGCGCTGTGTAGCCGACATTATCTAGGTCATTGTGTTTACCACCAGCACGGATGCATGTTTGACAGGTTGTCGCACGTGGAGGATTCGGACGAGGAACTTCGCCTGTAAAAACACTCTTAAAAGGAACCATGCCTGCATTGGTAAACAGAAGCGTCGCGTCATCTGGTACAAGGGGAGAACTCTCGATAATCTTGTGACCTTTTTGTTCAAAAAACTTTAAAAACTCAGCTCTTACGTCCATACTATTGTCCTATTTTGTTATGAAAAATTCATCTATTTTAGCTAAAAAACCTAAAGGGTATTATTAAACACCTTGAAAACACTACTGAAGAGGCAACTACAGTGTGCATTTATCATTTAAACGATACCCAACAATCCACCAACCCAGCACCACGATAATAGCACCTAAAAAGCCATTGAACGTGAGAAGACAAAAAAGCCCCATAATGATCGCAATCATACCTAACACATAGCTTCCAGAGAGCACACTAAAGATGGCAACCACAATGCCCGAAAGCCCTACATAATTGAGATAAACCACTTTGCCAAGAAGCGCTCTAAATTGACATATAGGAAGCAGAGGATCGGCAGCGCACACTTCTATCCACGACTCATTGACAAAAACACCTTCTTTCATGGCTATCAAAAGCAGAGCACTCACAATTAAAATCAAAAAAGATTTTGTAATGCCACACAGCTTGGAAGGAGAAAGCCACAACGTTGAGCCAAAAACCAGCACTAAAACAACCCAATTCAGCGCAAAATCATTACGTGCACTCTCATGCAGTAAAACCGCTAACGCACAAATGAAAAGCGTTAAACCACTGACTTTTTCCATCAAGCCATTCAGCTCTTTGCGCTCTGTGGAAAAGTAAATGACCGCATAAGAAGTGGCGATGATACCCAGCGTTCCAACCTCAAAGTTAAGGTACCTTCCAGCAAACGCTAACGAAAGCGCCATGACAAGCACCACACTGACACTCAGCAGATGCAAGGCATCTTCCCAAAATGTTTCACCTTTAGGTTCACTGAGCGTTATAACACCCATAAATCGCTCCATTGAACCTCGCATTTCTATCTCTTCGTCGATCAGAAAACGAACCAATTTAAGCCACAATACAAACGCAATGGTAAGGCACAAGATCGCCCATGCGTATTCTAAGTTGTTGCGCGAAACGATCCAATAGGCATTGGCTTGCCATGTGAGCGTCACGGAGCCACCAAAGAGGGTTGCAAACCAATACGGTGCTTTTTTACACGAACACGTCGGTATACCCCACAGCCAGATAAGCCCGACTAAGCTTAAAACAAAACTGGCGATAAAAAGCCAAAGAGCATTGGGGAAGTTAGAGACAAACCCATGCAAGATGTGCTTATCGGCACGATCTGCATCAAACAGACCCCAAAAACCACCCACAGCACCTTCGCTCATGCGCTTCCACGGTTGATCAAACGCTTCGATAAAGTTATACTTCCAGCCACCCTCTTCTGCCATTTTGACAAAACCGCGCGTGAAGATAGCTTGATTGACTGCGCTTGGGTATGCACCTTCTCGCATACGCCCTTCACTCGGCCAACCCGTCTCACCGATGACGATTTCTTTGTCAGGAATTTTTTGCTTCATTAACTCACGAATATTCTTTACATGTAAAAGCGCTTTGTCCACACTGATGGGCTTGTCTTCCCAGTACGGCAAGATGTGAATGGTGACGCGATCCACCACAGGAGCGATCTCGGGATGCTTATTCCAAAACTCCCACACATCCGCATAGGTTATAACCATATCGGGAAGGGCTTGTTTCACCTCTTGGATGTAACCCACTAATTGGGAAGCACTCACATCGTTTCGTAAAAGTGCTTCATTACCCACCACAACGGTTTCGATGATGTCTTTGTTCTCTTTGGCTAAACGAATCGTTGTGTCGATCTCTTTTTGTGTGAGTTTTGCATCACTGCTCACCCAAGCACCCAACCACAATTTCAGCCCATGTTTACGAGCAATCTCTGGTAACTCTTCCAACCCAACGCTCGAATACGAGCGAATACAACTCGTAATCGTCGCCAAATGCGCCAAGTCTTTGTCCATCTGCTCGGTTGAAGGGCGAAACCCTTTGGCAATGTTCATCGGCGACTCATCTTTGCCAAATGGCGCATACGAGAGGCATTGTAATTTAACGTTTGGATCTAATGTGATAAGACTACTAGAAGGCAATGCCATCCAAAACCAAAAAAGTCCAAGCGACACAAACATCGCAATATAAAAAAGGATCATTTTAAACGTGTGATTCATGCAATTATGCTCCATCATTATTAATTGCGCGATTATACAGAAAATGGGTTTAAGGGTTTACATGTAAAAACATTTTTAAATCTTTTTGATAGATTAAGTATTACTGTTTGGCTACTCTTTTTCTCAAAACCTCACGGAATAGTTCTTGTATAAACCTCTTTATCACACCAAAAGGAAACATCATGTCGATAGTGCAGTTTATCAAAGAGAATAATTTAGCGTGGCAACCTTCCTTCAACGGCGAGATCGGCAATGGACTTGTCGGATACCGAGGCGCTTTGATCGTTGAAGAAGGAAAACAACTCTCCCCTGATCGCATCTTGCCGCCTAAAGTGCAAGCTAAGCAAGTTTTATTGGTTGCGGATGATGTTAAAGTCACTTTTTTTTCTGCTGAATTAGAGAGTATTTTGCATTTTGAAGCCTTTTTTGCGCGCTATAAAGCATTTTTTACCCCTGCAACATTGGTAGTACTTTATGTCACCGATTTGGATAAAAACGGCACATTTGCCTATGAAGGTGTCACCATTCATGCCTACTCATTAGCAGAAAGTTCTGTGTGGAATGAACTACTTGATCTCTCAGGGCTCGATAAAAGTGAGCTCAAAAAGCTCGACAATAAAAAGAAAATAGAAGTGCTTTATGAAGGACTTTTAAAAACAGACTGTATGTCAAAAACGATGAGTTTTGAAGAGATACTCAGCCATAAAGGCGAAAGTTCCAAAAAAATTATGGGAGCTGTGTAACCTCTCTTTTAAAGCACGCTCTGTTTGATTTCATGCTACACTCTTACATGTAAAGAAAGGAGTGAGCATGAAAATCAAAAAACTCTGTTCTCTTAAAAAAGATGACATCGAAAACTATGCAAAAAAGATCGTCAAGATCGTCTCAAAACCAAAATTCATCTGCGAAAAATGCGCTCGTGTAGCCAAAGATGAAAAGCACTTGTGCCATCCAACATCTCTTAAAAAGCTCTAACGCACCAACCGAACAGCACCCAGATACCCTTTCGTATGGGCATCCACACTTCCATCTAAAAAATTAATCGTGTAAAAGAGCGTTGGTAGCACCTCATCGCCCTCAAGGTAAATGGAAGCACTTAGATAATTTGCACCTTCTCCTGTGTCGTGAAGTTTTCCAAACAGTGTGCTATTGATGACAGGTGATTTACAGCGTTCATCGACCAATGTTAAAAGCTCATCTATGCTCGGCACTCGCCAACCATTTCCCAACAAGCGTGCTTGATTCTCGGCTTCTTTGCGTTTGATCAGTTCTATTTCGCCTACACACCCTTTACCTTTTTGCCACTCTTGTCCTAGTGAACATCGACGCCAGATCAAACCACTTTTCTTATCAACCACTTCACCCTCTTTTGCGATCAATGTGCTGGTTTTAAACGAACACTCTGCCATTAAACTCAAAGTTCCTAACAAGAAAAAGAGCAATCGTTTCATGGGTACACCATTTTTTTACTCACACCACCATCGACCACAAAATCACTCCCCGTGATAAATCCATCTTCTCGCTCCAATAAAAAGCTCACCACCTCAGCAACATCGCTTGGCTTACCAATTCTACCACTCGCATGCCATGCCTTTTCTTCTACAGTTGCGACATAACTCTCATCGGTATTGATCCAACCAGGGCTGATGGAATTAACACTCACCTGACCTGAAAGCGAAATAGAAAGCGCATGCGTTAAAGCGACTATGCCACCTTTTGATGCAGAGTAAGGCTCTGTACCCGCCTCTGACATAAATGCTCTTGTGGATGCGATGTTAATAATATGCCCATGATTTAAAAAGGGTGCAAAGGATTGAGACAATAGATAAGGAGCAGTAAGATTGACAGCAATGACTTTTTCCCAGTCTTGCAAACTCTGTTCATTTAAGGATTTATGGATAAAAATACCCGCATTATTGACCAAGCCATACAAGGTATCTATTTCGTTTTTAATCTGGCTGATTGTCTTTTGCACCTCTTGGGTATTGCTAAGATCACACATGTAAAATCGCTCGAAAAAATGATGTGTTGGAACCTCTTTATCGAGGGCAAAAACGCGATACTGTTGACATAGTTTTTCAGCAATCGCTTTGCCGATACCATGCGATGCACCTGTCACTAAAACTGTTTTCATAAATCACCTCCAAAACGCGTATAAAACGATAGCACATCAACACTTTATCCTCGCAAAAGAATGATTGGAGTAAAATACGCGATATTTTAACCAAAGGTGCGACTATGCAAATCCCTTTTATCGACCTCAAAACGCAATATGAAACCTACAAAGAAGAGATAAACAAAGAAGTTTTAGATGTTTTAAGTTCAACTCAGTTTATCATGGGTCCACAAGTGACAAAACTTGAGGAAAATCTAGCAAAATACACAGGTGCAAAATACGCCTATGCGTGTTCAAGCGGAACAGATGCTCTTTTAATCGCGCTTATGGCAATCGATGTGCAACCTGATGATGAGATTATCACCACACCTTTTACGTTCATCGCAACGGCTGAGACTATCGCACTTTTAAAAGCAAAGCCTGTTTTTGTGGACATTGATGAGACGACGTATAACATTGACCCAAAACTCATCGAAGCGAAAATCACGCCAAAAACCAAAGCGATTATGCCCGTTTCACTTTACGGACAAACAGCGGATATGGACGCGATTAACGCCATTGCTAAAAAACACAATTTAGTCGTTATCGAAGATGCATGCCAAAGCTTTGGCGCAGAGTACAAAGGCAAAAAGTCATGTAACCTAAGCACTATTGGTTGTACTAGCTTTTTCCCGTCAAAACCACTTGGATGTTATGGTGATGGTGGTGCCGTTTTCTGCAACGATGATGACCTTGCAGCGAAAATGAAGTCCATTCTGAACCACGGACAAGGCAAACGCTATGAGCACAAATACATCGGTATCAACGGCAGACTTGACGCGCTTCAAGCAGCCATTCTCAATGTTAAAATGAACCATTTTGAAGCAGAATGTAAAAAACGTATTGAAATTGGTGAACGCTACAGCAAACTCTTAGAAAGTGCTGATGTCATTACTCCAAAAGTGATGGGTGATCGTAACTCTATGTACGCACAGTACTCCATTCGTGTAAAAAATCGTGAGAGCTTAATGCAAAAACTTAATGATGCGGGTGTTCCTACAGCGGTTCACTACCCTATTCCACTTCACTTGCAAGAAGCGCTTTCATACCTTGGTTACAAAAAAGGTGATTTCCCACTAAGCGAGCAAGTCGGAACTGAAATTATGAGCCTTCCAATGAGTCCATTTTTAACCACTGAACAACAAGATTTTGTTGTCAACGCAATTAAGGCATAAGTTATGGTAAAAGTAGCACTAATCGGTCTTGGATCTATGGGTCAAAACCACTACAGAGTTTTGAAAAGTTTGCCAGAGTTTCAACTTACAGCATTGTGTGACATCCAGCAAACCAGAGAGTACGATGAGCCTTTTTACACGGACATTGATGAGCTGTTAGAAAAAGCAGACTTTCAAGCCGTTGTTATCGTTGTCCCAACGTTCTTGCACAAAAGCGTTGCACTTAAATGTTTAGCAAAAGGCAAAGATCTTTTTATCGAGAAACCTGTAGCCTCAAACTGCGAAGAAGCAAAAGAGATTTTAGAAGCAGCAGCCAAAGCAAAAGCAAAAGTATGTGTTGGATACATCGAGCGTTTTAACCCTGTTGTTGAAGCACTCAAAAAAGAACTTGAAGGCAAAGAGATCTACAGTATCGGCATCACTCGTGTTGGACCGTTTCCTCCACGTATCGCAGACGTTGGTATCTTAACCGACCTCTCCGTTCACGACATTGATCTTATTCGCTACATCACCGAACATGAAATCGAAAAAGTCTCTATCTACAAATCACAAAAAATTCATAATCACCATGAAGACAACGCTATTTTATCGTTTCAACTCAGCGGTGAGATCGTTGCAAGCATCACGACCAACTGGTTAACGCCATTTCGTAAACGCACCATCGAAGTCGCAACCAAAGAGGGTTACTATGAGGCTGATTTGATGGCGCAAGATTTGACGGAGTACTCAGAATACCAAAAAAATAACTCTTATGTCATCCGTAAAATCATGCTTAAAAAAGAAGAGCCTTTGATTCGCGAACACAAAGCCTTTGCACAGTATATTGAAACAGGTGATCGTCATGGTCTAAGTACCATTGAAGACAGTATGATTACCCTCGACATCTCTTCACGAAAGGCATAAATGGCACAAAAAGCGCTTGTACTTCTCAATATGGGAGGCCCTAACAACCTAGACGAAGTCAAGCTCTTTTTGTCCAATATGTTCAATGACAAAAATATCATCACCGTTAAAAGTGCTCTTTTAAGACGCTTTATCGCGTTGATGATCACCACATCACGAACTAAAAAAGCACAAGCCAATTACGCCAAACTCGGAGGCAAATCGCCGCTGGTTGGCTATACGGAAAAGCTGGTCGAGAAACTCCAACACGCACTTCCTTCTTTACATGTAAATTTTGCGATGCGTTATACTCCGCCATTTTGTGAAGGGGTTATTCGAGAGATTCAAGAGAAAGGGATTGAAGAGGTTATTTTATTGCCACTGTATCCACACTACTCCACCACAACAACCAAATCTTCCGTTGAAGATTTTAAGGATGTTGCAAAAGCGTTGGGATATACGGGGAAAATAAGCGTGATTGATCGTTTTTACGAAGATGAAAACTATAACCAACTTTTGGTCAAAAAGATCAAAGAAGCATTAGGAGAGAATGATCCTTCACAGATGGAGCTCATCTTTTCAGCACACTCACTGCCTCAAAAAATCATTGCAAATGGCGATCCATATGAGAGCGAAATCACGTTACATGTAAAGCACATTGAAAAGCTTTTGGAAGCATCAAATCTTCATTTTAAAGCGATTCACTTAGCCTACCAATCAAAACTTGGACCCGTTAAATGGTTAGAGCCTTCTTTGGAAACTAAACTCATGTCACTGAATAATAAAAATGCGCTCATTGTACCGATCTCGTTTACAATTGATAACTCTGAAACAGAATTTGAGCTAAGCATGGAGTACGCTGAAGTAGCGCATAAACTAGGATTTGAGCGCTATATAGTAGCAAAATGTCCGAACGACGATGAAGCTTTTGTAGCGTGCATTAAACACTTAATCGCTTATTGAGCATTATTTTGAATTTCAGCAGAAGGTGTTAAGTAACCATTATCAACCAGTTTTTCAATAATCTCTTTAAAAACGGGTACCGCACTTTGTGCCGCAAAGTAAGCTTGCTTTTTCTTGGCTTCACGCACTAAAACACCAATTGTATATCTGTTTTTCTTATCGTTAGCAAAACCAAAGAATGAACCGTTATAGACTCTCACATACTCACCATCTTCTGCAATGTGTGCCGTTCCTGTCTTACCACCAACTTCCAGCCCACTCATCTTTGTACCCGTACCAGTTCCTTGTTGAACTACTTTAATTAAAATCTTCTGCATACGCTTTGCCACAGAAGCCGGCACAACTTGAACTTCAGGCGTTTTTTCAGGAAACAGCTCTTGTCCTGTAGGTGAAACGAGCTTTTTAACCAATGTAGGAGCTAAGAGCCTTCCGTTATTATTGAAGGCATTATACGCCTTAATAACCTGCATAAATGTCGCATTCATACCATAACCATAGCCTACCGTCGCTTTATAGATAGGCGAATTAAATCGATTTAAAGATGGAATAACACCCGGATGCTCAAAAGGAAGATCAACACCGCTCCTGACAGAGAAACCAAAATCTTTCAACCCTTGATAAAACTCTATTGCATCTAGTTTTTGAGCGATCTGTGCTGTTCCTACGTTACTGGAATAGACGATAATATCTTCAGCACTGAGTTTATCCGCTTTATGGGTATCTTTGATAACCTTTGTGCCTAGTTTATAACTTCCGCCATACACATTGACAATATCATACGGGTTGATTTTATTGGCTTTTAGAAGTAGCGCAAACGTGATACTTTTCATAACAGAACCTGGCTCATAAATATACTCAATCGCTGAGATATTGAGCGCACCATAATCTTTTTTATCAATACCATCCGGATTAAAACGATTACTGGATGCTAATGTTATAAATTCACCTGTTTCACTGTTCATCACAGCAACAATAATCTCTTTGGCATCAAGACTTTTTTGATACTTATCTAAAACATTTTCAATAATTTTTTGCATTTTCAATGAAATGGTCAAATGCACATCATACCCATCATAACGACGTGATGAGATGCTGTTACCATCTAAAATAATCGCATTGGAAATATCTCGCGCACCAATCACTAAAGAGTCTTGTACGGAAGAGAGTTTATCTTCATAAAAACGCTCTATGCCTTTAACACCTGTGGATTTCGTGATATTGCGTTGCTCCATTTTCTTAACATATCCCAAAATCGGCGTTACCGAATCTCCGGAAGGATAGAGTCTGTATTCACCACTTTCAAGGACACTCATACCATGTAAAAAAGCCACACCTGTTTTAGGATCTTCGTAACTTTTGAAAACACCCAGTTTATAAAGCTTACGTGAAAGTTCTTGGAGGTATTTGGCACTTTTTGAATCAATTTTATACGACAAAACAGTCGTGCCTGTATTGTTATTCAGTGTTGCAGCAACAGCCTTAGGGTCATCGCCACTGTACAAAGAGTAGAGTTTAACAAAAAGATCAAATTTTTTCGGATCGATATTGCGGGTATCAACGATGGCTTTGTAGAGTTTTTGACTCGTCGCGATTTTAAAACCATCTGAACTGATGATATTTCCACGAAGAGCATAATTAACTTCACTGTGCTCTAGTTTGGGTAATCTTCGATCAATGGTCGCCCAATAAAAGAGCGTTCCAAGGAAGATAATAAATCCAATAAGAACCACAACAAATAAAAAGAGGATTTTGATTTTTTTAGCGTCAGATTGTTCCATGTAGGCAAAAAATTAAATTTGTGTCCTAGCAATCTCTTTATAAGCACTGAGCGCTTTATTGCGAATCTCTAGCATCATTTTCATGCTCGTTTCTGCTTTATTGATTGCAATCGCAGCTTGGTGTAAGTCTTTGACTTCGCCCGTTGCAAGATCAGCCATTGCTTTATCACCTTTGACTTGTGAATCGTTAATTTCTTCAATAGAATCTTGTAAAATTTTTGAAAAGCCACCATTTGTGGTATCTGTTTTAGCAACAGACGTATTGGACTTATTGGTTAATGATGAAATGGTATCGATTGTACTTGGCATTTACCTTATCCTTTTAAAATATCTATCGCACTTTGTGCTATGGATTTTGCACTTTGAAATGCGGAAACGTTTGCTTGATAGGCACGTGTCGCCTCAACGAGGTTGGACATTTCAATCACCGGATTGACGTTAGGATATGCGACATAACCCTCTGAATTTGCATCGGGATGGGAAGGCTCATATTTGTATCTAAATTCGCTCTCATCGCGTACCACTTTATCGACAGCTACGCTCATTATAGCAGGATTGGCATTCTGTTGCAAGAATGGGTCATCCAAGGGATTCTCGTACTCTAGCATATTGTTATCGCCAGAAATTTTTGCATTTAAGGTTTTGTTAAAATCAATTGCTTTAAAAACAACATCTTTACGCTGATAAGGGCCGCCTTCACTGGTACGTGTTGTGTTTGCATTAGCGATGTTAGAGCTAATGACATCCATACGAAAACGTTGTGCGGAAAGTCCATAACTGCTGATATCAAAACTACTTAAATATGCCATTGTTTTTCCTTACACTTTAGACGAATATTCGATAACGCTTTTAAAAATAAGACCATTTTTTTGTAATCCAGATGTTAACGCATTAAACATCATCGCATTTTTACCAAGTTCAGATGATTCTACATCTAAATCGACCGTATTTCCATCATTTCGAGCCATTTGTCCGTCTCTGAGATAAATAGTCGACTTAGAACTATCAAAACCGGTTGCACCATTAAGATGAGCTGCATCGGTTTGTGCCATTTCAAGTTTAGTTGAAGCACTGTTCTCGCCGTAAATTTCTTTTTTCTTTGCAATTAAGGCTGATTCAAAATCAATATCACGTGCTTTATAAAAAGGTGTATCAATGTTGGCAATGTTACTTGAGACCAAATCTTGTCGCATTGCTCTAGCATTTAGTCCTGCTTCTAAAAGTTCATTTGATTTAGAGGTCACAAAGCTCATTTTTCGCCTTCTTTCACGAGATATTTTATACAAGCAAATTATATTCCATATCGCTTCATAATTAGGTTTAATCTATTTTAGTGTAAAATGATATAAATCCTAAACTATACAATAAGAAACCATGGAAACAGATAAAATACTTTTTTCACTTAGCACCCTTGCCATCTTTGTAGGCATTGTTTTTTCATTGTCTCTCCCTGTGTTTACAACACTCTTTTTTGACTATTCCGAGTACCATTTTTTTGTTCGACAATTTGCGGTAGGCATGATCAGTATCACCATTATGTGGGGGCTTTCGCAAGTAGATCCTGACAAATTCTTAATCCATATTGGCTTTACAATTTTCCTTAGCTGTCTTCTTTTAATGGGTGTGATGCACTACCTCCCCGAATCACTTGTTACCTCTGCTGGTGGAGCAAAAAGATGGATCAGACTTCCTGGTTTTTCACTTGCCCCTGTTGAGTTTTTTAAGATTGGTTTTGTTTACTTTCTTGCATGGAGTTTTGCTCGAAAACTCAATAACAATAAAAAGACCCTCAAAGAAGAGATGAAGCTCATTCTTCCTTACTTAGCTGTTTTTGTTTTGGTTATCTACTTGATTGCCGTTATGCAAAATGACCTTGGACAAGTTATCGTTTTAGCCTTAACACTTGCGGTCATGGCATTTTTTGCAGGTACAAGTTTACAGCTTTTTATGCTCGCCATTCTAGGTTCAATTTTTGTCTTTTTAATAGCTATTTTTAGCTCAAGTCATCGTATTTTAAGGATTAAAACATGGTGGGCAACCATTCAAAACATGGTTCTCTCACTCTTTCCTGACAAAATTGCGGCTGTTTTAAGAGTCGATGACGCACCAGAACCGTACCAAATCTCACACTCGCTTAATGCCATCAAGCATGGTGGTATTTTTGGTGAAGGCATCGGAAATGGCATGTTTAAATTAGGGTATCTTAGTGAAGTACATACCGACTTTGCTCTTGCTGGCATTGCAGAAGAACTCGGTGCACTGGGTGTTACATGCTTAACACTGGTCATCATCACCATTATTTATCGTATCTTTAAAATCGCCAGTCGCAGCTCCAATAAAGTCTATTATCTCTTCTCACTTGGTATTGGATTACTCATTGTTTTCTCATTTTTGATGAATGCTTATGGTATTACTTCTATCACGCCGATTAAAGGTATTTCTGTTCCATTTATCAGCTATGGAGGTAGCTCCATCTTAGCGCTCTCTGTGGGCATCGGAATGGTGCTCATGATCAGTAAAAAGGCGAAGCTATGATCGCGATTACAGGCGGTGGTACGGGTGGACACCTCGTTATTGCCAAAGCTATTAAAGAAGAACTAAATCGTCGTGGAATTAAACCTATTTACATTGGTTCTACCGCAGGACAAGATAAATCATGGTTTGAACACGATACAGGATTTGAAAAAACCTATTTTCTTAAGAGTCAAGGCGTTGTTAATAAAAAAGGACTCCATAAGCTTCTTACACTCTTCTCTATCTTCCGTTCAGCCTTTACATGTAAAACTCTTTTCAAAAAACATCAGATCAAATATGTTTTTTCCGTAGGAGGCTATTCTGCGGCTCCTGCTTCATTTGGGGCACTCCTATGCGGTATTCCTCTGTACATCCATGAGCAAAATGCTATACAAGGCAAACTCAACACATTACTTAGACCTTTTAGCAAAGCTTTCTTTAGCTCGTACGATGAAAAAGCTATTTACACGAGCTATCCTGTCAGCGAAGCTTTTTTTGCTATTAGACGAGAGCGTATGCACTTAAAAACCATCATCTTTTTGGGTGGAAGTCAAGGAGCTTCTTTTATTAATGCACTCGCACAAAAAATTGCTCCATTGTTGCACCGCGAAGGTATTGCTATTATTCATCAGACAGGTAAAAAAGAGTTTGAGGCAATGAAAAAGTTTTATGATAAAGAAGACATTCCAGCCGATGTCTTTGACTTTTCGAAAGAGATTTCCACCAAACTTGCGTTGGCAGACTTTGCCATTAGTCGCTCAGGTGCGAGTACACTCTGGGAACTTTGTGCAGCAGGCGTACCAGCTCTCTTTATCCCTTTTCCTCACGCTGCGGCTAATCATCAGTATTTTAATGCCAAGATGCTAGCAGATCAAAAGCTAGCCCTTATTCTTCAACAAAGTAGTACCATTGAGCCTATAACTCTTTTAGAGCAGATCAAACAACTTGATCTTAAAAGCATTTCAAACAACTTGGCACACATGATCCAAGAAGGTGGTGCTAGAGAAATTGTCAATACTATATTACAAACCCAAAAGAAGGAGAAACCATGTTAGAAAACCTTATCGTTCGCATTGCAACCAGAGACGATGCGAAAGAGATCGCAACCTTTAACGTACTTTTCGCCAAAGAAACTGTCAATAAAAATGTTCCTCTCGCCCTTACTACAGAAGGGGTTCATCAAGTCTTTTCAAAATTTCATAATGGGTTCTATATTATTGCAACCATTGAAAATGTCATTGTTGGATTAGCGATGATTACCAGAGAGTGGAGTGATTGGAACAATGGTGCATATTATTGTATTCAGAGTATTTTTGTCACGGATCATGAGCATGAAAAAGAGATTCATGATGCACTTTTAGATAAATCAAAAGATCTAGCAAAAGAGCACTATGATGTATGTGGCATCAGACTTTACGTTCATAAAGACGATAAAGCAACACAAAAAGCATATGAAGAGATGGGATTGCAAAAAACAAAATATAGGGTATTTGAAGAGACGTTTTAAACGAAGTGGTGCGCCCGAAGGAATTCGAATCCCTGACCTCCGGTACCGCAAACCGATGCTCTATCCAGCTGAGCTACGAGCGCACATATTTGTTTGAGGTCGGTATTATATCTTAGCTAATATAAATTAAGTATTAAAAAAAGAGCCAAAATGTCATTTAATGTACAAAAAACACTTAGAACATCCTTGAAAAGCTCTTGGACGATTCTAAAGCTTATTGTTCCTATCTACATTTTGGCAGATATTTTATTTTATTACGACCTTCTCTCTCACATTACATTTATTTTTAAACCTCTCGTTTCACTTTTAGGGCTTCCACAAGAAGCTGCCCTTGCCATCGTTAGTGGGCTTTTCTTGAATCTCTATGCAGCTATCGCCTTTGCCGCACCGTTGGGACTTGGCGGTAAAGAGTGGACGATTTTAGCTGTATTTTTAGGCATTGCACATGCATTACTGGTTGAAACCGAAATCATGAAACGCTTGGGTATTTCAAGGCTTTATTCCATTTGTTTACGATTGGGCGTAGGACTTCTCGTTGGAGGCTTGACTTCAAGACTTCCAGATGCATGGTTTAGTCATACAGCAAGCAGTGTGGCTTTAAGCCCAGCGCATCCAACATACACTTCACTCTTTGCTCTGCTGCAAAATTCTTTGTTCGAATCTTTTTCATTATCGTTGAAAATTATTGCATTGGTTACAATGCTTATCTTTTTTCTTGATTTTATCAAATCACTGCCAATAATCGAAAAACATTCACAAAAAGTTAACAGCGGTTTTTCTATTTTAGTAGGCGTCATCTTAGGTATTACGTATGGAGCGGGTATATTGATTTCAGAGTATGAAAAAGGGATTTTAGGGAAAAGAGAGATTCTTTTTATTGGAACCTATTTGATGATTTGTCATGCCATTATTGAAGATACCCTACTCTTTTTAATCTTTGGAGCCAATCCTTGGATTATCATTGGAATGCGCCTTAGTTTTGCAACACTGCTCGCTTATCTCGTTGTAAAGTATTATAAAACTACTTAACCTCTTGCGCATACACTTCATCGAGTAACTCAACAAAACTCATTGGCTCCATATATCCAGCAAACTCATCTATGATTTTAAGATCACGTGGTGATAAGATTAGATTGGTTGGAAAATACTTTACATGTAAAGCCTTTGGCAACGTAGGATCTTCTTGATGAATGTTTACATGTAAATATTTTTTAGCAATAAGCTGATTAAATTTAGGTACCTCAAAAATCTCTTTTTGCATTTTAAGGCAATAAGGGCACCCCTCTTTTTCAACACTTAAGAGAATGAGCTTATTTTCTCTCATAGCTCTTTGACGCTCAATTTCTAAAAACTCGGCTTTTAATGAGAGTGAACTTAGCATAACCATCATTGCTATTTGAAACCATTTTTTCATCTACGAACCACTTTCATTTTCTGCTGGATTAATAAACCAATTATAATAAAAATAAGACCAATAAACGTTGAAAAAAGAATAGTTTCACCTACAAAAAAAGAGATAAAAAACAAAGATAGGAAAGGAGAAATAAAAATAAGATTTGCAATTTTTGCAGTATTCGTGCTCAGCTTCATCGCTTGTAGCCACAAGACAAAGGTTATCCCCATCTCAAAAACGCCTACATAAATTGAGCCTAAAAAACCATAGATATTAAATGTCAAAGGATGCGATGTCACAAGGGCATAAAGTAAAATACCAGGGACACCAAAGAGGAAATTGATAAAAAGTCCAATCAGCGGATCTACATGTAATTTGGTATTGTAAAGCCAATAAAGTGACCATAGCACCGTTGAAAAAAGTGCTAGAAAAACACCTGTGAGGTTTGAAAAAGAAAAATTTAAAAGATCACCATGTGTAGAGATAACCAAAACACCAAAGTAACACATAACTCCTGCAATAAAATCATACAAGCTGACTTTTTGTTTTAAGATCAAAACAGAGAGATAGGTTAATGTTAATGCCCACGTATAGTTGATAGGCTGTGCCTCTTGTGCTGGCAAAAGCTCATAAGCATGAAAGAGCATTAAATAGTAGATAAACGGGTTTATAAGTCCTAGCAAGGCAAGTTGAAAATAGGTTTTTTTTGAATAGGTCAATAGGAGATAAAATTTCTTTTGGTACCCTATAACAACAAAAAATACACATAATGAGAAAAACGAAGCATAAAGAAGAAGTTGTAACGCATCAAAATAGGCTAATGTGAGTTTAAAAGCACTTGCAACCGTTGACCAAAGTAAAACAGCAGACAGAGCAAAAAAATAAGATTTTGATTGATTTTTTTCCAAGAAAGACCGCCTTTAAATAAGACGAAATGAGGGATAAAAAGGTAGATTAAAGAATAAGGAATCACGGAACTGGCAGCGACCTACGTTTCCATCCCAGTAAGGGAAAGTATTATCGGCGATGAAGAGCTTAGCTTCCTGGTTCGAAATGGGACAGGGCGTTTCCTCTTCTCTATAGCCACCAGAATCGTGAATTAAATCTATGTCGCATTATAGCAAAATAGGCTTAATTCACCATTCTTTCGGTGAGTTTAGTATTGTCTAGTCAACAAAGCGCTTTACACTTAATAAGGAAGTGAAATAGCATTATCATACGTAATAATATGTAAGCCAAACGACCTATTAGTACTGGTCAGCTAAAGGGCTCTCACCCATTACACACCCAGCCTATCAAACATGTAGTCTTCATGAGGTCTTCAGGGAAAGTTAATCTTGGAGTTGGCTTCCCGCTTAGATGCTTTCAGCGGTTATCACATCCGAACATAGCTACCGGGCGATGCTCTTGGCAGAACAACCCGTACACCAGTGGTTCGTTCAACCCGGTCCTCTCGTACTAGGGTTAACTCTCCTCAACTTTCCTACGCCCACGGCAGATAGGGACCGAACTGTCTCACGACGTTCTGAACCCAGCTCGCGTACCGCTTTAAATGGCGAACAGCCATACCCTTGGGACCTGCTCCAGCCCCAGGATGCGATGAGCCGACATCGAGGTGCCAAACCTCCCCGTCGATGTGAGCTCTTGGGGGAGATCAGCCTGTTATCCCCGGGGTACCTTTTATCCTTTGAGCGATGGCCCTTCCACACAGAACCACCGGATCACTATGACCGACTTTCGTCTCTGCTCGACGTGTATGTCTCACAGTCAAGCTGGCTTGTACCATTATACTCTACGAACGATTTCCAACCGTTCTGAGCCAACCTTTGTAAGCCTCCGTTACTTTTTAGGAGGCGACCGCCCCAGTCAAACTACCCACCAGACATTGTCCTGAACATAGATAATATGTCCCAGTTAGCTATCAGAATAAAGAAGAGTGGTATCTCAACAATGGCTCAGATGCAACTGGCGTCACATCCTCAAAGCCTCCCACCTATCCTGCACATCTTTATCCCAACAGCAGTGTCAAGCTATAGTAAAGGTCCACGGGGTCTTTCCGTCTTGCCGCGGGTAGGAGGAATTTTCACCTCCACTACAATTTCACTGGATTTCTGGTCGAGACAGCTCCCATCTCGTTACGCCATTCATGCAGGTCGATATTTAATCGACAAGGAATTTCGCTACCTTAGGACCGTTATAGTTACGGCCGCCGTTTACTGGGGCTTCGATCAAGAGCTTCGCTTGCGCTAACACCATCAATTAACCTTCCAGCACCGGGCAGGCGTCACACCCTATACATCCTCTTACGAGTTAGCAGAGTGCTGTGTTTTTGGTAAACAGTCGGGAGGGACTCTTTGTTGCAACCTTTTCCGCTTTTTGGAGCAAGTCCATATACAGAAGGAGGCACACCTTATACCGAAGATACGGTGCTATTTTGCAGAGTTCCTTAACCAGATTTCTTCCACGCGCCTTAGAATACTCATCTCACCCACCTGTGTCGGTTTACGGTACGAGCAATAACAGATATACTTAGAAACTTTTCTTGGCTCGACGGCATCAACGATTCACCATCCACTCCGAAGAGTATCAAGTGCCTGTCGGGTCTCGAATAAAAGATTACGGATTTGCCTGTAATCTAATCTACGCCCTTCGAACAACTATTCCATCAGTTGCCTCGTTTAGCCCTAAGCGTCCTTCCATCGCGCTCTATTATTGGTGTTGGAATATTAACCAACTTTCCATCGTCTACCCCTTTCGGACTCGACTTAGGTCCCGACTAACCCTACGATGACGAACATCGCGTAGGAAACCTTGGGTTTTCGGCGAACGGGATTCTCACCCGTTTTATCGCTACTCATGCCTGCATACTCACTTCTAGCCGCTCCAGCGCTCCTTACCGGTACACCTTCAATGCTGACTAGAACGCTCTCCTACCACTCTATTAAAAATAGAATCTACAGCTTCGGTGGATAACTTTAGCCCCGTTATATTTTCCGCGCAGAATCGCTAGACCAGTGAGCTGTTACGCTTTCTTTAAAGGATGGCTGCTTCTAAGCCAACCTCCTGGTTGTTTGAGCAACTCCACATCGTTTTCCACTGAGTTATCACTTTGGGACCTTAGCTGGTAGTCTGGGTTGTTCCCCTCTTGACGACGCATTTTATCACCCGCCGCCTGACTGCCATGATTACATATACGGTATTCGGAGTTTGACAGGGTTTGGTACCTTGGTATAGGCCCTAGCCCAATCAGTGCTCTACCCCCGTATACTACAACATGACGCTATACCTAAATATATTTCGGAGAGAACCAGCTATCACGAAGTTTGATTGGCCTTTCACCCCTATCCACAAGTCATCCCAGGACTTTTCAACGTCAACGAGTTCGGTCCTCCACTAGCTCTTACACCAGCTTCAACCTGCTCATGGATAGATCACTTCGCTTCGGGTCTGCAGCATCTGACTAATTCGCCCTATTAAGACTCGCTTTCGCTACGGCTCCGAGTTTTCTTAACCTCGCCAGATACCACAACTCGCAGGCTCATTATGCAAAAGGCAGTCCATCACCCTGATAAATCATAGGGCTCTGAATGATTGTAAGCAAATGGTTTCAGGTTCTATTTCACTCCCCTCACTGGGGTTCTTTTCACCTTTCCCTCACGGTACTGGTTCACTATCGGTCTGTAAGTAGTATTTAGGGTTGGGAGGTGGTCCTCCCGGCTTCAGACAGAATACCACGTGTTCCGCCCTACTCAGGATACTGCTAAGATCTATTAAAGTTTCGTATATGGGACTATCACCCTCTATGGTTAACCTTTCCAGGTTACTCTACTACTCATCAAGATTCTATAACGCAGTCCTACAACCCCAGATGCAAGCATCTGGTTTGCCCTCTTCCAAGTTCGCTCGCCGCTACTATCGGAATCTCTATTTGATTTCTCTTCCTCTGGCTACTGAGATGTTTCACTTCACCAGGTTCGCTCCCCGCAGGGTAACTGACATTACTGTCAGCTGGGTTGCCCCATTCGGATATTCACGGATCAAAGCTTCTTGACAGCTCCCCGTGACTTTTCGCAGTCTAGTACGTCCTTCATCGCCTCTTACAGCCTAGGCATCCACCATTCGCTCTTAATAGCTTACCTATTTGTATTCTAATGCACATTTCACTCCCTTATTAAATGTAAAACATCTAACAAGTTGTAAATTGTTTTTTTTGCGTTTTGTTGACTTTGACAATAATAAATTAAATAACTTTAGACTAAAAAGTCTAATATAAAAACAACACGAATTGTTCTTATATTAGACGTTGTGTCCTCATTTTCACTAACAATGTCTATTGGCAATCTTTCACCACTTTCTAAAAAATGGTGGAGAATAGCGGGATCGAACCGCTGACCTCCTGCGTGCAAAGCAGGCGCTCTCCCAGCTGAGCTAATTCCCCATGGTGGGCTTAAGAGGACTCGAACCTCTGACCTTACCCTTATCAGGGGTACGCTCTAACCACCTGAGCTATAAGCCCCTTTTTCATTCAATCTCTCAAAACTAAATAAGCTTCCCTAGATCAGTTCTCGCCGGAGCACCATTGTGAGATAGTGCCCCAATACTCTAGAAAGGAGGTGATCCAACCGCAGGTTCTCCTACGGTTACCTTGTTACGACTTCACCCCAGTCGCTGAACCCACCGTGGACGGTAACTAATTTAGTATTCCGGCTTCGGGTGAATTCAACTCCCATGGTGTGACGGGCGGTGAGTACAAGACCCGGGAACGTATTCACCGTAGCATATCTGATCTACGATTACTAGCGATTCCAGCTTCATGAAGTCGAGTTGCAGACTTCAATCCGAACTGAGACTAGGTTTTAAGATTTGCTCCACTTCGCAGTATCGCGTCTCTTTGTCCTAGCCATTGTAGCACGTGTGTAGCCCTGGG